>JAIXVP010000165.1 GCA_027482905.1 Opitutaceae bacterium | reverse complement strand
TTCCAGGCCTCGGGCATCCGCCTCGGCACCCCCGCCGTCACGTCGCGCGGTCTGGTCGAGTCCGATATGCCGGTGATCGCGGAGGCCATCGATCTCGTGTTGAAGGCCATCGGCACCTCCGGCGAGGCCGACGCCCTCGCCCGCGCCCGGGAGCTGATCGGCACCCTCACCGTCCGCCACCCGCTGCCCTACCCGCTCGCCTGATCCAGCCCGACGCGGGGCTCAGCTCCGCAGCGTCGGACCGTCCACCCAGGCGGCCGGCACCGTCGTGGTCATCGGCTGGTCCGGCGCGCCGCACTCGTTGCGCAGCACCTGGCTGATCAACAGCTCGATCCCGCGCAGGCCGAGCAACCGGGGCTGCAAATCCAGCCCCGCGCAGGGCGTGGGACTGTTCATGACGTTCAGGCAGCAGAAGCCGTGCGTCTCCGGAATGCGCGCCCCCGCCGCCCGCATCCAGTCGGCCACCTCGGGCGGATGGGCCAGCACGACGTCGCATTTCACCGTCCGGAACCACCGGGTGAAATCCGCCGCGTTCGGCTCGCTGAGGATCAGCGGGGGCAGCCGCGTCATGCCGTCGTGGTGGGTTTGATAGGCGTGGTAGGCCGACTCCCACCGGAACAGCAGGCGGGCGTCGTGCGACGCGTTCATGACCAGTCCCGGCCTGCGGTAGCCCAGCGCGCGGATCCGATCCAAGGCGGTCAACATCGCCCGGTAATGATCGGGGCAAACCGAGTGCAGCCCCGGCCGCTCGATCACGTAGTCGGAGTAGATGCCGGAGAAGTGCGTCCAGTTGAGCCGGGTCAAATCCGGCGTCTCGCGCACCGGCAGCAGGAAGATGCCTCCGATGCCGCGCGATTGCAGGATGGTGTCGAGCCGCTCCAACGACAGCCCCGCCTTGCCCACCGCGAAGGCGTCGGCCTTGAACCCCAGTTCCTCGGCCCGCTTCGTCGCCCCGCGGGTCAGCTCCCGGTGGTAGCGCGTCGGACCGGCCGGCCGCCCCTCCGGCCCGTCCATGTCCAAAACCGCCAGCACCCCGCGAAAGGTCCCCGCCCGCGAACGGCGCATTTCCGACATGAGCGCGCCGGCGAGCGGGTTGCGCTGATATCCGACCGCCCGCGCGGCCTTCAAAACCTTCACGCGCGTCGCGGCCTTGACCCGCGAACTGCCGCGCAGGGCCTCCGAAACGGTGGTGTGCGAAAGTCCTAGTTCCTGGGCCAACTGGCGGAGCGAAGGGGCGGGCATGGCGGGGTCTTACTGTAAGAACAGGACCGCGTGGCCACCCGGGACAAGCGGATTATCCAAAGAGTCGCTCCTAAATTTCCGCGGACACCCGCGTTCTCCACCCCTCCGTCCATGCCCCTTTCCCCCGGACAAGGCCTTCCCCGTGTCGCCCTCATCGGCGTGACGGGTTACGGCTCCATCTACCTTCAACTGATCCGCGAGGCGCTGCGGCGCCGGGAGATAAGCCTCACCGCCGCCGTGATCATCAATCAGGACCAGGTGCCCGACATCGTCGCGGAATTGAGGGCCGCCGGAACCGCGATCTATCCGGACGCGGCCGAGTTCTTCGGTCGCGAGGCCGGGCGCGTCGATCTCTGCCTCGTGCCCACCGGCATCCAGTGGCACGCCCGCCTCACCATCTCCGCGCTGCGGGCGGGCATGAACGTGCTGGTGGAAAAGCCTCTCGCCGGCTCCGTGGCCGACGCCGACGCGGTCCGAGCCGCCGAACGGGCCGCCAAACGGTGGGTCGCGGTGGGCTTCCAGGATATCTATTCGCTGGAGACCCGTTGGTTGAAGACCCAGCTGCTGGCCGGCGTGATCGGGGAGCTCCGCGCGGTCTCCATGATCGGCCTCTGGCCCCGCTCCCGCGCCTATTTCGACCGCACGACCTGGGCCGGCCGCGCCGCCTCCGACGACGCCGCCGTGCTGGATTCGCCGCTCAACAACGCCTTCGCCCACTTCGTCAACCTCGCCCTGTTCTTCGCGGGCGACAGCCACGCCGAGTCCGCCACCGCGACCGTCGAGTCGGCCGAGCTCTTCCGCGCCCACCGGATCGAGATGTTCGACACCGCCGTGGTCCGCGCCCGCAACCACGCGGGCGTTCGTTTTTGGTTCGGCGTCAGCCACGCCATCGAGTCGACCCGCCAGCCCGAGATCCTGCTCGAAGGCTCCACCGGCCGGATCGAATGGTGGCACGAGCAACGCTGCGCCGTGCACCATGCCGACGGCCGGCGCCAGGTCTTCCCCCTGCCCTCGACCGAGGATGTGCGCGTCCTGATGTTCGAGGCCATGCTCGCCCGCCTGCGCGACCCCCAAGCCCCGGTCTGCACCACCGCGATCGCCGAAAAACACACCCGACTGATCGAGGAAGTGCAACGCGCCGGCGTCATCCACGAGTTCCCCGAAGCCCGAATCGAGTGGACGGCCGACGGCGAAAGCGGCTCGGAGATCCCGGTGGTCCGGGGCCTGGCCGAAGCCTTCGATCAATCGTTCAGGGAGAAAACCCGTCTCGCCGACGTCTTTAATCCCGCCGAATCCGCCCTGCTCTCGCCATGATCCGCAAAGCCTTCGTCATGTCCGTCCACCCCGGCTCCGAGGCCGAATACGAGCGTCGGCACCGGCCGATCTGGAAGGAGCTCGCCGACGTGCTCCGCGCCCACGGGGTCCACAACTACTCCATCCACCTCCATCCGGAAACCCGCCAGCTTTTCGCCTACGCCGAGATCGAGGACGAGGCCCGCTGGGCCGCGATCGCGAACACCGACGTGTGCCGGCGCTGGTGGAAACACATGGCGGACGTGATGCCCGCCAACCCGGATTCCAGCCCCGTCGCCTCCCCGCTCCTCGAGGTGTTTTACCTTCCCTGAGGCGCAGCCCGCCTCCCCTCCACCCCACCCCGCTCCGCGTGCGGCCCCGGCCGCCCGCCCGGTCCCCGCCATGCCCTCCTACTCCCGTCGTGATTTCGTGAAAGCCGGCGCCCTCGGCGCCGCCGCCCTGCCGCTCGTCTCCGCGCTCCGCGCCGAGTCCACGTCCCCCGCCCCGCGTCCCGCGTCCCCGCCTCCCGCCGGCGCCGCTCCGCTGCGCTGGATCGAGGGCGTCCCGGCCGCCCAACCCGGCTGCGCCTGGGGCGTGCCGTGGCCCCGCGCCGCCCTACCCGCCGGAACACCGTTCGCCCTGCGCGCCGCCGACGGCGCCGACGTGCCGGTCCAATCCTGGCCCCTCGCCTCCTGGCCGGACGGTTCGCTCAAATGGACCGGCCATGCCGTGCCCCCCGGCGCGGGCCGGACCGAAACGCTTACGCTTCTCCCCGGCCGCGCCCCCGCCGTCCACCCCAGCCCGGTCGTGGTGCGCGAGACGGCCGATGCGATCGAAATCGACACCGGAATCATCGTCTGCGTCGTCCCCCGTCGCGGACCGCACCTCGTTTCCACGCTGCGCCGCGACGGCCGGGACACCGCCCTGCGCGGCCGGCTCGTCTCGTTCCGCAAGGACCAACCCGACCTCGTCTCCCCCGCCGAAACCTTCCACGGCGAAACCGAGTCCGTCGTCGTCGAGCAAAGCGGACCCATCCGCGCCGTGGTGCGCATCGAGGGCCGCCAGCGCGCCACCGCCGGCGATCGCGCCTGGCTGCCCTTCACCGTCCGGCTCTACCTCCACGCCGGCGGCGACGCCGTGCGCCTCATGCACTCGTTCGTCTACGACGGCGACGAACAACGCGATTTCATCCACGGCCTCGGCCTCCGCTTCGACGTGCCCCTCGCCGACGCCCCGCACGACCGCCACGTGCGTTTTTCCGGACTCGAAGACGGCCTGTTCGGCGAAGCCGTGCGCGGGATCACCGGCCTCCGCCGCGACGCCGGCGAGGCCGTCCGCCAGGCCCAGGTCGCGGGTCGCGCCACGCCGCCGGTCTCCGAGTGGGCCCCCGCCGTCGCCAATCGCCTCCACCTCATCCCCGCCTGGGGCGACTACACCCTCGCGCAGCTCTCCGCCGACGGCTTCGAGATCCGCAAACGCACCAAGCCGGGCCACGGCTGGATCCGCGCCGCCGCCGGCACCCGCGCCGCCGGCCTCGGCTATGTCGGCGGCATCTCCGGCGGACTCGTCTTCGGCCTGCGCGATTTCTGGGAGAAACACCCCGCGCAACTCGACATCCGCGCCGCCCACACCGACACGGCCGAGGCCACCGCGTGGCTCTGGTCGCCCGAGGCCCCGCCGATGGACCTGCGCTTCTACCACGACGGCATGGGCATGGACACCCACCCCGAGGAGATCGAGGGGCTGAACATCACCTACGAGGACTACGAGCAAGGCTTCGGCACCCCGCACGGCATCGCCCGCTCCCACGAGCTGGTCTTCCGGGCCGTCGCGACCACCCCGGCCCGCGAGGAATTCCCTCTTCTGGCCGCCGCCCTTCGCCGTCCACCCCAGCTGGCCGCCTCGCCCGCCCACTGCCACGCCGCCGGCGTCTTCGGCGACTGGAGCTTGCCCGACCGCTCCACCCCGCTGGCCGCGAGAATCG
>JAIXVP010000333.1 GCA_027482905.1 Opitutaceae bacterium | reverse complement strand
CGTTGATCACGGCGAGAAGCGCGTCGCCGCTGGAGCGGATGGTGTCGGCGAATTCGCGTTGTTGGTCGGACAGGCCGGTGCCCTGGAGCAGCTCCGCCATGCCGACGACGGCGTTGAGCGGGGTGCGGATTTCGTGGCTCATGTTGGCCAGAAACTCGGATTTGGCCCGGCTGGCGGACTCGGCGTTTCGGACCGCCACCTCCAGCTCGGCCCGGGCGGCGGTGAGCTCGGCGGTGCGGTGTTCGACCCGACGCTCAAGGTGGGTGAGCAGCGCCTGGTGCTCGGCCGCCAGCCGCCACTTGCGGCCAAGGGAGCGCGCGAGCTGCTGCACCTCGACCGGGTCAAAGGGTTTTTTGAGGATAAGCAGGCCGTCGCATTCGGGGAACCGCCTCGCCACGTCGGTCAGGGCGTGGTCCGAGTAGGCGCTGCACAACACGATCTGCACATCGGGATCCACCGCGCGAAGGCGTTGGGCGGCCTCCACCCCGTCGATGCCGGGCGGCATGCGCACATCGAGGAAGGCGACCGCGAAAGGCCGGCGGGCGGCGAAAGCGTCCTGCACCGCGCGCACCGCGTCCTCGCCCTGTGTCACGCATTCCAGATCGAAGGCGGGCGTGGCGGAGGCCGCTTCCGCCGCCAGCCCGGGCGCGAAATCCTCGAAGCCGTCGAAAGGCGAGCGGCTGGGCGCGGTGGGCAGCAGGATCTTGCGGTAGTCCTCGTGGATCGAGGCGAGGTCGTCCGCGACAAGGATGCGGATGGGATCGGGCGTCATGGGGAGGGGGCCGGAGGATGCCGGGGAAGCTCGAGGGTAAAGGTGGCGCCGGCGCCGGGCCCGGCGCTGTGGACCGTGAGCTTTCCGCCGAGCAGGCGGGCGGTGTTGGCGGCGTTGTGCAGGCCGAAGCCGTGTCCGGCGGACTTGGTGGTGAAGCCGTAGGCGAAGATGGAGACGAGCTGGTCGGCCGGGATGCCCACGCCGTTGTCGATCACGGCGAGGGGCAGATGGGTGGGGGTGGCCGGCCCGATCACGATGCGCAGCGAAGGGGTGGCGGGCGCGGCCGCGAGGATGGCCGAGCGGGCGTTGGCCAGGAGGTTGATCAGGATCTGCACGACCGCGCCGCGATCGGCGTGGACGAGGGGCGGGCCGTCCCCGCGGCGCTCGATCGCGATGGCGGGCGAATCGGCGCGACCGGCGGTTTTGTCGATCACGAAGGCCTCCTGCACGGCCTCGGCCAGGTCGAAACGCTCGGCGTGGCGCCGGGATTTGGCGAGATCCTGCTGACGCGCGACGATATCCTTCAAGTGGCCGACGGCGGTGCGCAGGGCGACGAGCTCGGTCGCCGACTCCTCGACGCGCTCGACCGCGTGGGCGGAGACGGAAAGCCCGAAGCTGCGCAGGTCGGCGCCGTCCGTGTCGCGATCGAAGACGGAGGCGGCGCGGGGCGGAGGGTCGCGGAACAGTTTGTGGAGGATGGTCACCGTCCGGTGGGTCTGGGATTGGAGCCGATCACCGAGCAGTTCGGCCGACACGTTGATGCTGTTGAGGGCGTTGCCGATGTTGTGGAGCACGCCGGTGGCGACCTCGGCCATGCCGGCCTCGCGCGAGAGGCGGAGCAGGTCGCGGGTGTTCTGGCGCAGGGTCGCCTCGGCGGCCTCGCGCTCGCGCACCTCCTTGTCAAGGGCCAGCAGCTGACGGGCCAGTTCCTCGTCGCGCCGGCCGACCTCCGCCAGCATGGTGTTGAAGGCCTCGGCCAGCGCGGCGACCTCGGCCGGTCCGCGCACCACGGTGCGGGCGGCGTAGTCGCGCCGGGTGGTCACGTCGGCGGCGGTGCGGGCCAGCGCCACGATCGGATCGGCCACCGCGCGTTGGAAACGGGCGGCGAGCAACCAGGAGACGGCGGAGGCCAGGCCGAGGGCCAGGCCGTAGACCGTGATCCACGCGTAGGCGGTGCGCCGCAATTCGGCGGTGTTGTCGGAGATCAAAAGCAGCCGGCCGTAGGTTTCGCGCTGGTAAACCACGTCGACCAGGACCGCCGAATCGGATTCGACCGTATCCGGCATACGGTCGATCGGGAACGGCGGCCGGCCGTAGACGACGAAGGGCTGGCGTCGCCGGTCGTAGACCACGGCGGCGACGATCTGGTCGTTGAAGCGCAGGGCGCCGAGGTAATCGTTCGCCGCCGCCGCGTCGCCGAACGCGACGGCGGCGGAGATCTGCGACGCGCCTATGTTCGCGGTGGTGCGGAGGGAGTCGCTCAACCGGGCGCGCGTCTGGCGGTAGTTCTGGGTGAAGAGCGCCGCGCCGACAAAAAACAGGACCAGGCCACAGACGCCGATGGCAAAACCCAGCACCTGGCGGCGCAGCGTGGGACGCGGGCGGTTCATGGCTGGGCGACCACCGGTTTGCGGGCGATGCGGGCCAGCGCCAGCAAACGGGAACTCATGACCAGGCCGCCGGCGCCGACCGCGTCGGGCGCGATCTCAAAGCGCAGCTTTTCGCCCTCGCGGTAAAGATTCACCATGCCGCCCAGCGCCAGGAAGCCGGGTTCGTCGCCCACGGTCAGGACGGGACGACCGGCGAGCGCGGCGAGGATCTCGGCGGTAGCCGGGGTGGGGTCGCCGATTGAGGTGGACGAGGATCCGAAAAAAACCAGGTGGCACTCGATGGCGTCGCGCACGGAACGCACCCGGACGACGCGCAGCCGCCGCTCGTGCACCGTCTGCGAATCGGCGAGCGCGAAGATCGCGTCCTCGAGGGAGCGATCCCCGACGACCCCCAGCACGCTAAACTCGCCGTTGGTGGCGGGCGGCCAGTCCGTGAAGCGCATGAAGTTCAGCAAAAAGGCGGCCTTCAGGTTTTCGGCCGACACCGTCGCGGCGGAGCCTCCCGCCGCGCGCAGCGGAGCGTCGCAAACGACGAGGCATAGGCCCAGCCCGAGGCAAAGGGCGAGCAACGGTCGTATTCGGACTCCGAGGCGGCGCGACATCAGAAGTTATAGGTCGCGCGGAGAACCACGCTGCGGGGCGGAGCCGTGATCTGGCCTTCGTTTTTCGGTTCGGACCAGGTGGTGTCGGCGACGTTGTAGACCGATAGTGAAAGATCCCAATCATCCCAAAGCCGGGTGGCGCGGAGGGTGAAGTTCGCCACCACATAGGAATCCACCTGTCCGCCGGTAAAATCCCGCCGATCGCCGACATACTGCAGCTCGCCGGAGGCGCGCAAACACGGGTGCAGGAGCGGCGTGGAGGCGTTGAACTTGAACAACTGACGAGGCGCGTCGGCGACCAGGATACCGGTGGCCTCCTCCTCCGATTGTTTGAGCGTGCCGGACGCGCGAAGGCGCAAACCGCCCTTGAAGTAGGCAGCGGCGCCGAGATCGAAGCCGTCGGTCACCACATCCCGTCCGTTGTCGTAGGTGATTTCGTCCGGATCAAGCGGGTTGGCGTTGGTCAGGACTGTGGTGATGAGGTCGCTCGACGCGATGTGGTAAAAGTGACCGTCCAAGCGCCACACGTCGTTCAGACGAGGTTCGGCGACCAGTTCGATCGAGCGGTTCTTTTCCGGATTCACGTCCGGATTCGCCATCACTCCGGCCTCCGAGGCGAAACGTTCCTCGATGGTCGGGGCGCGGAAGGACTCGCCGTAGAGAAGCTTGACGGTCGTGGCGGACGTGCAGTCCCAGATCAGGCCGAAACGCGGCGTCAGGCTCTGATCCGATTCGCTGTAATAATCATAACGGACACCGGTGGAAAGAATGAGTCGGGGGGCCAGCTCCCAGTCCACTTGGATGAAGGGACTGGCGTAGGCCGAGTTCTCGCGGACCCGCACCACGCGCTCGCCTGTGGCGGCGTTGTCGCGGCCGATATCCTGGCGGAGGTTGTCTTGCCGCTCGATTCCCGCGATCAGGGTATGGCGCTCCGCCAAGGTCTGCCGCCAGCGAATTTCGGTGTTGATCGAGGTGCTGGCGGAGTAGGCGCGCTGCGGTTCAAAGTTGGTCGAAAGCGGATGAAACAGACCGTCGTAGTTGTAGAAATCCAGCGAGATGGTGGCCGAGAGCTCGGCGTCGGGCAGGGGTTCGCCGACGCCCCGCAGCAAGGCGTAGGCACGCTCGTCGACTCCGCGCGCGGCGGCGTCCGGGGTGGTGTCGTAAACCGGCGGCAAGACGTCTTTCTCTCGCTTCACGTAGGCGATCTCGGTTTCGAAGCCCCTCCACGCGGCGTGGCCGAAGACGCTCTGATGATGGGTGTCGTCGTGGTCCTTGGCTTCGAGGTCGTCGAAGATCCCCGGGGCGGCGTCGCGCCAGGATTGAGGGAGATCGAACTCCCTTTCCCCCCTCGACCACCAATCGGTGGCGGAGACGGTGTATTCCAAGCCGCCGGCGGCGCGGTCGCCGGCGGAGACGCGGGCCTTTACGCTCGGCTCCGAGCCCACCGCGACGGAAGCCTGGCCGCCCGCGAGATCACGACCCTTCTTGGGAATCACGTTGATCGCGCCATCGAAGGCGTTGCTGCCATAGATCGATGAGCCCGGGCCGCGGATGATCTCGATGCGGTCGATCAAATCGGGGTCCAGGATGAATTCGGTCCCGATCGAACCTTGTTGGTAGACGGGATCGTTGATGCGGTGGCCGTCGACCAGAATCAGGGTGCGGAAGTTGTAATCGTAGGAACGGGTGAAGCCCCGGTTGCCGGCGTATTCGTAGAAACGGTCGTTGCGCACGTGGAAACCCGGCGCGGCCCGCAGGGCGTCGGCGAGGGTTCGCCAGCCATAATCCTGTATATCCCCGGCGGTAAACACGGTTACGCCCGCCGGCGCGTGCCGGATGGATTGTTCGTATTTCGACACGCCGGAGACGAATTCGACCGGCATCTCCATCAACTCCTCCAGCGGCATGCCGGCGAGATCGCCGGGCGAGTCGGCCGTCAGTCGAGCCGACGCGAAAAATGAGGCGGCGGTGACGAGGGCCAGTCCGAGCGCGTGGCGGCGCGACCCGCTGCCCGGCCGCGCTGGATCGGCGTTCGACCAACGTCCGATAAACGATAGAGCGATGCTTCCGGAGCTTCGGGGCTGATCCATGGCGATGTAAGTCATTTGAACCGGGATAGGCTGTCGAGCGTGAGATTACCGGGTAAACACCCCGGACGCCGTGCTTTCTTTCAAACTGGAAGGTCGCGCCGCCCCGGTCTTCCCGTTGACAAAATCCGCGCCGGCCGGCGGTGCTAGGTCCCGCATGCTGCGCTACCTCGCCCACGGCCCCCGTGATCTGGCGCTGACGCCGATCGACGTGACCACCCGGTTCAACTGGGAATTCTACGCCAACCTCAAGGGCGGCCTGCGCGCCACCGAGGCGACGGTGGAGCCCGGGCCCTTCGTGTTTCGCCCGACCATCTGGGTCTATCCCCCCGAACGCCCCCACGGCTGGGTCTCGCACGCGTCGATCGACCGTCTGGTCTGCCATTTTTCCTCCGTGCCCGACGTCATCCGCGAGGCTTGCGCCGAGCGCGGTTCACTGAGCGCCGAACTGGAACCGGCCGACGTCGAGCAGCTCCGCGCGCTCGGGCGCTCGCTCGAACCGCACTACCGCTCGCCTTCACCCGCCTCCCTGCTGCTCTTCGACCGGGCCCTGATCGACCTCAGCCTGATTTTCCTGCGCGGCCGGGATTTCGGCGCGACCCTGCCG
>JAIXVP010000123.1 GCA_027482905.1 Opitutaceae bacterium | reverse complement strand
TGATGCCGTAGGTCTCGATGCGCACGCCGTGGTGCTTGGCCAGCGGGGTGACGCCGTTCTCAAGCTTGGTGTTGAAGCCGATGATGACGGCGCCGCCGGTGCCGGCCATGAGCACGTCGTTCTTGGTCACGAGGCCGACCTCGGTGGAGACGATCTCCAGCTCGACCTTGGTGGTCTTGATGCCCTCGAGCACGTGGCGAACCGCCTCGGTGGAGCCGAAGACGTCGGTCTTGATGATGACCTTGAGCACCTTCGACTGGTTCGCGGCGATGTCGGCGAAAAGCTGGTCGACCGAGACGTTCTTGGGCACGGAGGCGGCGGAGGTCTCCTCCTTCTTGATACGGTTCTGCTCCTCCTCGGCGAGGTCCTCGGCGGCGCGGGCGTTCTTGGCGACCTTGAACTGGGCGCCGCTGTCCGGCGCGCCGGACCAGCCGATGACGCGCACCGGCGCGGAGGGCGGGGCCTCCTTGATGTTCGCGCCCTTGTCGTCGAACATCGCGCGGACTTTGCACCAATGGGCGCCGCAGACGAGCGCGTCGCCGATCTTAAGCGTGCCGCGCTGAACCAGCAGGGTCGCGAGCGGGCCGCGGCCGACGTCGACCTGGGACTCGATGACGATGCCGCTGGCCTCGGCCTTCGGGTTGGCTTTCAGCTCCAGCACGTCGGCCTGGAGGATGATCATGTCGAGCAGGTCGGACAAACCGGTGCCCTTCAGGGCCGAAACCGGCACGGTCACGGTCTCGCCACCCCAGTCCTCGGGGGCGATGTTGCGCTCCTGCATCTGCTGTTTCACGCGGTCGAGATTCGCGCCCTTCACGTCCATCTTGTTCACCGCGACCATGGTGGTGACGGCGGCGGTCTGGGCGTGCTTAAGGGCTTCGTCGGTCTGCGGCATGAAGCCGTCGTCGGCCGCGACCACCAGGATGGCGACGTCGGTGACGGACGCGCCGCGGGCGCGCATCTTGTTGAAGGCGGCGTGGCCGGGCGTGTCGAGGAAGGTGATCTTCCGGCCGGAGTGCTCGATCTGGTAGGCGCCGATGTGCTGGGTGATGCCGCCCGCCTCGCCGCTGGCGACGTTGGCCTTGCGGATGGCGTCGAGCAGGGACGTCTTGCCGTGGTCAACGTGGCCGAGGATGCAGACCACCGGGGGACGGAGGGTGAGGTTCTTGACCTCGTCCTCTTCGAGCTGCTTGGCCTTGGCGGCTTCCTTTTCTTTTTTGGAAACCTGGGGCGGCGGGCTCTCGCCGCGATGCTTGATCTCGAGCAGGAACCCATGCTTCTCGGCGACCTTGGCCGCCACCTGCTCGTCGATGGACTGGTTGATCGAGGCGAAAATGCCGGCCTCCATCAGCTCGGAGATGAGCTTGAAGGGTTTCAGGCCCAGGGTCGTCGCGAAGTCGCGGACGATGATGGGCGGCTTGAGGTGAATAATCTTAACCCCGCCCTCCTCGGTGATGGTGGCGGCGGCGGCGGGCGCGATGACGGTCGAGGCGAAACCCGGAGGCCGCGGCGCGGCGGACGGGAAGGCCGGCACGGCGCGCGGTGCGCCGGCGCCGGGAATTCCCGGGGTCGCGGGCGGACCGGCGGGACGCGGCGGCGCGGACACGGACGGCGCGGCCGGCGGCGGCGAAACCGGAGCCGGCACGGGCGCCGCGATCCGGGGGCGCATTGGCTGAGGAGCGGAAATAGAGGCCGAAGGGGCGGCCGTAACCGGCGCGGGCACGGGCGGACGCAGACCAGGCGACGGGAAGCTAGGCGCCGGGCGGGGAGCGGAAAACGAGGGCGTGGCGGCCGGAGCCGAGACGACCGGGCGCGGCGCGCTGACGGGCAGCGTGGTCGCGGGCGGACGGGAGAACGGCGGGGCGGGCGGAGCGCTGACCGGACGGGGAGCGCTGACCGGGGCGGGCGCGGAAACCGCGGCGGGCGGGGGCGGCGGGGCGACCGGGGTGGGTGCGGGTCCGGAAACGGCGGCGGGCGCGGTAACTTGGGAGGCGGCGGCGCGGGCCGTCGCCGCTTCGTCGGCGAGGCGGGTGGCGGTCTCGGCGCGTTCGCGCACGACTTCATCCATCGACTTCACCATCGGCACCTTGGCGGCGGCGACCGGCGCGGGGGCGGCGGGCGTCTCAACCGCGGCGACCGGCGCGGCGGCCGGCGTCTTGGCCGCCATATACTTCTCGAACTCCTCCATGTAGATGGAGCTCAGCGTGCTGGAGACGGACTTGGTGTCGGCCGAGACGAACTTGAGCTCCTTGAGCAAGGCCAACATGTCCTTGCCCTCCATGTTGTAGCGTTTGGCGAATTCGTGGATGCGGATGCTCATTCGGGCGGCGGGCGTTGGGGAGATGAAGTAAGGTAAAACGGACGGGCTCAGGCGCCGGCGACGGTTTGCATGACGGCGGCGGCCTCTTCGGCGGAAAAGCCGGCCTCGACCAACGCGTCCGCGTCCACGCCTTCGAAGGCGGCCGGCGAGTTGATACCGACCGCGACGAGGCGCTCGGCGAGGGGTTTTTCGAGCCCGAAGGCCAGCACGAGGGACTTGACCGCCTGGGCGCGCGGATCGACGACCTCGGTCTTGTGTTCCTCGATGTCGATGCGCCAGCCGATAAGGCGGGAGGTGAGGCGGGCGTTCTGGCCCTTTTTGCCGATCGCGATGGCGAGATCATCGGTCGCGACCCGCAGGAGGATGCGCTTGCTGCGCTCGTCCAGCACGATGTCGCGAGGCACGGCGGGCTTGAGCGCCTCGAGCACCATCTGCTTGGGGTCGGCGAACCAGTTGATGATGTCGACTTTCTCGCCGTTGAGCTCGCGCACGATGGTCTTCACCCGGGCGCCGCGGGCGCCGACGCAGGCGCCGACCGGATCGACCTTGGGGTCGGTGCTGGTGACGGCGATCTTGGTGCGGTAACCGGGCTCGCGGGCGAAGGCCTCGATCTTGACCGTGCCGTCGGCGATCTCGCCGACCTCGACCTCGAACAAGCGGCGCACGAACTTCGGGCTGCCGCGCGAAAGGATGAGCTCCGGCCCGCGGGGCGTGCTCTCGATGGCGAGCAAGAGGGCGCGGATGCGGTCGCCGGGCTGGTATTCCTCGCCCGGCACCTGCTCGCGGCCGGGCAGCACGGCCTCGGACTTGCCGAGATCGATGTAGATGTCGTTGCGCTCTTTGCGCCGCACGGTGCCGGTCACGATGTTTCCGACGCTGTCCTTGTAGTCGTCGTAAATGCGGTCCTTCTCGAACTGACGCAGCTTCTGCATCACGGCCTGGCGGGCGGTCTGGGCGGCGATGCGGCCGAGCTCGGCGGGATTGATCTCCTTCTCCACCGTCTCGCCGATCTGGGCGCCGGCGCGGAGCGCCTGGGCCTTCTCGACGTGGATCTCCTGGCGGGGATCGCTGACCGAGTCGACCACCTTGAGCACGGCCCAAGCCTTGAGCTGGCCGTTCTTGGGGCTGATTTCGATCTTCAGGTCTTGGCCGGAGTTAACCCCCTTCAGGGCGGCGGCTTTGATGGCGTTGACGATCGCCGCAATCATGTCGGCGCGCGCGATGCCCCGTTCCTTCTCCATGTATTCTAGGACGGCGAGGATTTCTTGGCTCATGTGGATCGAGTGTTAAGGGGAAAAAAAAAGCGGGCCGAGAGGCCCACTTCTTGGAAAGTGAACTGTGATTGAATCAAGCAGTAAGCGAACCGGATAAATCACTGTCAAGCCCCGCGCCCGTCCGCCTCCGCCAGCTTCGCCAACCAGCCCAGCAAACCTTGTAAATGCCCCTGCGCAAGCGGCGCGTCCGGGCTCCCCAAAACCTCGAACTCGCGCGCCAATCGCACCAGCTCCTCCGGCGCGTCCCCCGGGTTCCACGCCCGCCATCGCGCCGCCCAACCCGAAGGAATCGGCTCCGCCCCGGCGCCGAACCGCGCCGCGAACAGCGGCAGGGCCGCATCGCACACCCAGGTGTCGAATCGCGTCCCGCTTAGAACATCTCCGCAAACTTCCTGCGACAAGCGCCGCCGCGCCGCCACGATGCCCAGTCGCCGACGAGCGCGGCGAAGATCCTCCGCGCTCGAAGTGTCCGCAGGCGTCGGCTCGGCCGCCGCCCACTCCGCGCCGATCGCCACCAGTCGCTCCGGCCAGTTCGGCCTCGCCTTCACCCACTCGGCATACTGCGCGAGTCGCACCCGGGGACGGTTGGCCGGACGCACCCCCGCGCATTGCCACGGCTCGGCCGGCGTTTCCCAGGCCGCCTCGACCGTCACGTCCCCCGCCCGCCACGCCGCCAGGGGCCAGCACTCCGCCACCGCCAGCATGGGCAAGCGGTTCGCCCGATAGCCCAGAACCTCCAGCGCCGTCTGATGGCAGGCCTGCTCCCATCCGAGCCGGCCGAGCCGCTCGGCCGCGAGGCGGACCTTGTTGAACCACCGCCGCTCCGCATGCCGCTCCACCTCGGCCCGTAGAACCTCCGGCGGCACCCCCGCTAGCTGTTCCCTCAACCGGCTGTAGGGCCGGCCCGCGATCCCCTCGACCGCCGCCTCCTCGGCGTGCGCCTCCAGATCCCGCTCCAGCCGCGGCAACAGCTCCAGGATCGGGATGCGCCGCCCGCCCGCGCCGGTCGTCCACTCCCGCATCGACGGAAAAAGCACCGCGTGGAGCACCACGCCGTCGTAGGCCGGATCCGACGCGTGGCCGTGCGCGTCCCAATCCGCCGCGCGCAGATGCACCTCGACCGCGCCGCGCCACACCTCCCGCGCCGCGCCCTCGCCCACCTCGATCTCCGCGTCGGAAAAGTCCGGTCCCGCCAGCCGGTTCCAGCGTCCGCGCTTACGCAGGCGGACGGCCCGTCCGTCCCGCAGGCGAAGATCGCGCATATCGAAATCGCCCCGCGCCCAGATACGTTGCAGCAGGAGCTCGGGAAACGAGAACGCCCCGTGCAGGCCGGCCAGTTCGGCCACCGCGTCCGCCCGTCGTTCCGCGCTCACGGCCCCGCCCCTCCCGCGCGCCAGCCGCGCTCCGCCTCCGCGTTGCCCCGCGCGACCGCGCGGGCCTGCCGGGTATCGGCCGCGTCGATACGCCGGGCCAGACCCTCCGGGTCGCACCAGACCGCGCCGGCCGCCTCCACCGTGGCGCGCTCCGCCTGGTCCGCCGTCGCGACCAGGCAGGAGGCCGGCGCGGCGGCCCGCCCCACCAATTGCTCGATGATGTCGTCCGCCGTCGCCGCGGCCGGCGTGTGCACGCAGGCGAAATTCGGCGAATCCCCCACCGCCTCGACCCGCAGCTCCTCGCCGCGGCCGTCGAAGACCACCGTCACCCGCCAGCCCGCGAAATCATGCAACACCGCCACCCGGCGCAGCAGAAGCGCCTTGGCCGCCTCCCGATCACGCCGCGCGAGCGCCCGCGTGTCCGGCCAAGCCTGGACCACGTTGGAGCCATCGACCAGCAGATGCGTGAGAGGATCCGGCATGGAAAACGTTTTACCCGCTCACGCTCTCCCCCGCCCCGCGGCGCGGCAAGGCCGGATGCGCTTGCGAAGCGTCGGCCGAAGGCGCTTCCTTTCACCATGCACCCCTCTTCCCTCGGCAAACTCATCGGCGCCGTTATTCTCATCTTGGTTCTGGTTGTGGCCGCCTCGCAGGCCACCTACGTGATCGAGCCCGGCACGCGCGGCGTGTTGATCACGCTCGGCAAGGTTTCCCCCGCCCCGCTGAAGGAGGGTTTCGGCACCAAGTCCCCTTTCATCTCCCACGTGCAGCCCGTGCTGATCCGCCAGCAGACCCGCGACCTGCCCGCCGAGTGCTATTCGTCCGATCTCCAGCAGGTGAACATCCAGCTGCGCGTGCTTTTCCGCATCCCCGAGGCCTCCGTGGTGAAGATCTACCAGGACTACGCCGGCGACCCCTTCGACAGCCTCGTGGCCCCGCGCGTGCAGGAGGCGTTGAAGGAGGTCACCGCCATGCAAAGCGCCGAGCAGATCGTGAAAAAGCGCGAGGACATCAAAACCCAGGCGCTCGCCTCCACCCGCGAGAAGTTGAACAACCTGCTCGTGATCGAGGACATCGTCCTGGAAAACATAACCCTCTCCAAGGAGCTGGAGACCGCCATCGAGTCGAAGATGGTGCAGGAGCAGGAGGCCGCCAAGGCCCGCTTCACCCAGCTCAAATCCCAGATCGAGGCCGACACCGCCATCATCAAGGCCAAGGGCGAGGCCGAGGCCATCCGCATCCGCGGCGAGGCCCTGCGCGACACCCCCGGCCTGATCCAGCTCCAGATCGTGGAGAAGTGGGATGGACGCGCTCCGCTCGTGATCGGCGGCTCGGCCGGCGGCGAAAACGCCGGCACCAACTTCATCCTCCCGCTCAACACCCTGCCCGCCGCCCCCGTCGGCGTCACCCCCGCCGCCCGGCAGTAGGCCTCCGCCGCGATGCGCGACGTAACCCCGCCCGAATCCCGCCCGCCCCGGGTTTTCCGCGCCCTCACGCTCGCGGCCGCCGTGGTCGCGGTGGTCCTGCTCTGCCTGCTTTTCCCGCGCGTGCTGGCCTTCGTCGAACTGGCCGCGCGCGAGCTGCGCTACCTGTGGTGGCTCGTCCTGCTCGCCGCCGTGGGCGTTTATTTCCTCTTCTTCTTCGGGCGAAAAAAGTAGCCCGCCGCCCGCCGTGCCCCCCGCCACCGGCGTCCTCTGCATCCCCGCCTTTGACGAGGCGGAACGGCTGCCCTCCTTCCTCGACGCGCTGATCGCGGCTCTGGCTTCCGCCTCGTTTTCGGTGCGTATCCAGATCGTGGATGACGGCTCGCCGGTCGCCGCGCGGGAACGGCTTTTCCGCGCGTTGGCGCCCGGCGCGCGCGGCGCCTGCGAACTCCTGCCTCCGCTCGCCCTCGCGGCCAACACCCGCAAGGGCGGCGCCATCCTCGCCGGCTGGCGCGCGCACCAGGACGCCTCCTGGTTCGCCTTCGTCGACGCGGACGGCGCCGTCCCCGCCGGGGAGGTCCGTCGCCTGCTAGCCGCCGCCGCGAACGATTCAAACCGGCCGCGCGCGTGGTTCGCGGTGCGGCGTCCGGGTCCGGAGGTGCGGCGCGACGCACTGCGCGCCATGACGGGTCGCGTGTTCTCCAAACTCGCCGCCCGCGTCGCGGGAAGCCGCCTCACCGATGTTCAGTGCGGCCTCAAATTCGTGCCCGGCGACGTCTGGCGCGGAATCGAGCCGGCCTTCCACGGCTCAGGACTCTGCTTCGACGTGGAGCTGCTCGCCCGCCTGGGCCGAGCGTATTGCGACGTCCGTGAGTTTCCGATCGCCTGGACTGAGCGGGACGGCGGCTCGATCCGCCTTTGGCCGGACGCGCCCCGCATGCTCTTCGAGCTGGCCCGCCTGCATCGTATCCTCTCCCTTTGAAAGCACCCACCATGATACCCCACCCCGCCCCGCGTCGGTTGTTATCCGCTTTGCTCGGGCTCGCCGCCTGCGCCCATGCCGCCGAACCTCCGGCCCTCCCCGAAACCGCACAAGAATGGGCGGTGCACGATCCCGCCCGACCCCGGCCCGTCCCGGTCGCGCCCCGCCCGGCCGAAGCCCTCGCCTCGCTTTCCAGCCCGCCCGCCGACGCGGTCGTGCTGTTTGACGGCTCCGACCTTTCCGCCTGGCAGCCCTCGGCCTGGAAGGTGGAAAACGGATACGTCGAAATCGTCCCCAAAAGCGCGTCCCTGATCAGCCGCCAAGCGTTTGGCTCGTGCCACCTGCATCTCGAGTGGCGCGCACCCGAACCCGCGAGCGGCGAGGGCCAGAACCGCGGCAACAGCGGCGTCTTCCTGCTCGGCCGCTACGAGATCCAGGTCCTCGACAACCACGAAAACACGACCTACGCGGACGGCTACGCCGGCGCCGCCTACGGGCAGAATCCCCCCCGCGTGGACCCCTGCCGACCCGCCGGGCAATGGAACACCTACGACATCTTTTTCCGCGCCCCGCGCTTCGCCGCCGACGGCACCGTGACCCGCCGGGCCGCCGTGACGGTGCTGTTCAACGGCGTGCCCGTGCAGAGCAATTTCGAGTTCACCGGGCTCAGCACCCACAAAAAACGCGCGGTCTACTCCGCCCACCCGGTCGAGGCTCCGCTGCAGCTCCAGGAACACGGCTGCCGCGTGCGTTATCGCAATATCTGGATCGTCCCGCTGGCGGACTGACCCGCCGGGCGGCGCGAGGGCTCAACGCGACCGCCCGGGCGCGGCGCGTTGCCGGCTCCGGGCGCGATACTTCCGGGGCGGGCATCCCATCGTCGCGGTGAAGGAGCGGGTGAAAAAGAAGGCGTCCGCGTAGCCGACCTCGGCGGCGATTTCCCCGATCGTGCCCTCGCTTGTGGCGAGCAGCTGGCAGGCGCGCTGGATGCGGAGGGTCCGCAGGTATTCGATCGCCGAACAGCCCGTGAGCGCGCGGAACAATTGCGCGAAACGCGGCACCGACAATCCCGCCGCCGCCGCCAGTTCGTCCAGGCGGTGGGGCCGGGCGAACTCCTGACGCAGACGCAGGCGCACCAGCTCGACCCGCTCCACCGTGGGCCGCACCCGGGTGGTCTCCTTTGTCAGCCGGGCCAGCACCGCCAACGCGTGCCGCAGGGCCGAGGCCGCCTCGATCTGACGACCTTCGTCGTGGCCTTCCTCCAGGATCGTGTAGACGCGGTCCAGCCGAAGCGCCGCCGTGCCGTCGGGCCCCAGCGGAACCGCCTCCACATCGCCCCCGCGCCAGCCGGCGTGGCGCATCCAGGCGCGCGCCTCGCCGCCCTTGAAATGCGCGTAGGCGATGGTCCAGGGGCGGAGGCGGTCCGCTCCATAAGCGTGCGGGTTGTCCGCCGGCAACCAGAGCACGTCGCCGGCGCCGACCGCGCGGGGCTTCTCGCCGCCCCCGCCCCGCACCCAACCCCGCCCGCGCAGGCAGGCGACGAGAAGATGGGTCGGGGCGCCGGCCGCCCGCTCCACCGCGTGGCCGGCCGCCACGGGAAAAAAGCCCGCGTCCGTGGCGTGCAGGCCGGCGAGAAGGGGATGGCGTTCCGCGCGCCGCAACGCGGCCCCGGGCAGAACCACAAAATGCTCATGGGGGAAGCCGTGCGGCTTGATCAGCGGATCCTCCAGTTTTTTGCGCAACCTATCCATGGAGACCGGCTAAACCGTATGCTAGGATTCTTCAATCCCTACCCGCTCCACCATGCCCCTCCCCGTGACCGTCCGCCGTGAAAGCCTGACGCTGCCCACCTACTCGCCGGCCGCGCCCGATCCGAATCCGATGTTTCTGGAGAAACGCGTCTACCAGGGCTCGAGCGGTCGGGCTTATCCGCTGCCGTGCATCGATCGCGTCGCGGAAACGCCGGCGCCGCGCGCTTGGGACGCGGTCTGGCTGGAAAACGAATACCTCGCCGTGCTGATCCTGCCCGAGATCGGCGGACGCATCCACCGCATGTTGGACAAAACCAACGGCTATGACGTCATCTACCACCAGACCGTGATCAAGCCGGCGCTGGTCGGCCTCGCCGGACCGTGGGCCAGCGGCGGAATCGAGTTCAACTGGCCGCAACATCACCGGCCATCCACCTTCATGCCCGCCACCGTCGCGGTGGAGCACGGCCCCGATGGCGAGATCACGGTGTGGCTGTCCGAACATGATCCCATGGCCCGGATGAAAGGCATGCACGGGGTTTGCCTCCGGCCCGGCCGCGCGGTGCTGGAGTTGCGCGCCCGCGTCTACAACCGCACCCCCGACGCGCAGACTTTCCTTTGGTGGGCCAACGTCGCCACCGAGGTCCACGGTCGCTACCAATCCTTTTTCCCGGGCGACGCCACCTTCGTGGCCGACCACGCGAAGCGCGCCATGAGCACCTTCCCCCGCTGCTCCGGGCGCTACTACGGCGTCGACTACGCCGCCCGCGACCGCGACGGCGTGCCGCCCGGCGAACGTCCACGCCAGTTCCCGCCGCCGGACCACTGCTCCGCCGACGACCTGTCCTGGTATGCCAACATCCCCGTGCCCACCTCCTACATGTGCATGGGCACGAAACAGGACTTTTTCGGCGGTTACGACCACGCCGCCGCCGCCGGGATCGTGCATCTGGCGGACCACCGCATCTCGCCCGGCAAAAAGCAATGGACCTGGGGCAACCACGAGTTCGGTTACGCCTGGGACCGCAACCTGACCGACCCCGACGCGCGAGGCGCGCACCGGCCCTACATCGAGCTGATGGCCGGGGTCTACACCGACAATCAGCCCGACTTTTCGCACCTCCAGCCCGGGGAGACCCGCACCTGGACCCAGCGCTGGTATCCGATCCGGGAAATCGGCCCGGCCGACCAGGCCAACGCGGACGCCGCCGTGAGCCTGCGCGTGGTCGCGAGCGTCGCGCGGATCGGAGTCTCGGTCACGGCCGCCTTCCCCGGCTCGCGCATCGTGCTCTCGCGCCGGAAGGACGGCCGGGTGGTCGCGTCTTTCACGCGCGACCTCTCCCCCGCCGCGCCGTTTGTCACGGAAGTCCGGATGCCCGGCACCCGGGACGTCGATCGGCTGACGCTCGCGGTTCTCGACGCGGACGGCGGAGAACTCCTGCGGCACGCGCCCGCCGCGCCCCCCGCCCTCCCCTCGGCGGAGGCGCTCGCCGCCCTCGCCGCGACCGAACCGCCCCCGCCGGAGAAAGTCGCCGGCGCGGACGAACTCTACCTGACCGGCCTGCATTTGGAGCAATATCGCCACGCCACCCGTTGCCCGACCCTCTATTGGAACGAGGCCCTCCGCCGCGACCCCGGCGACTCGCGTTGCCTGCTCGCGCTCGGTCGCTGGCGACTCCGGCGCGGCGAATTCGCCGCCGCCGAAAAACACCTGGCGGCGTGCATCGCCCGCCTGACGCGGCGCAACCCCAACCCCGCCGACGGCGAGGCGTATTACCAGCTCGGCCGCACCCTGCGTTTCCTTGGCCGGGAGGCGGAGGCGGGCGAAGCGTTCGGAAAGGCGGCGTGGAACCAGGCCTGGGCCTCCGCCTCCCATCTCGCCCTCGCCGAGATGGAGATCACCGCCGCCCGCTGGCCGCTCGCCCTCGACCATCTGGAACGCGCGCTCCGCCTCGACACCGATCACCTCCGCGCCCGCGCCCTGCGCGTGGTGGTCCTGCGCCGGCTGCACCGGACGGACGAGGCGACCCGCGCGCTGGCGGAGGCGGCCGCGCTCGACCCTCTGGATCCCTGGCTCGCACATCTGGCGGGCCAAGCCTGGGCGGGAGACACCCAAATGCGCCTCGATGTGGCGCACGATCTGGCCCGGGCCGGCCTGCTCGCCGAGGCGGTCGCGTTGCTGGAGGCGGCCGCGCCGGAACCGCACTCCGGGACCGCGCCGCTTCTCGCCTACACCCTGGGCTGGTTTTTTGAACGCGCGGGAGAGCGGGCCGCGGCGCGCGCCGCCCGGCGCAAGGCCAGGCGGGCCGACCCGGCGTATTGCTTCCCTGCCCGGCTGGAGGAAATCCCCGTGCTCGAATCCGCCATCGCCGCCGATCCCGGCGACGCGCGCGCGCCGTTTTTTCTCGGGCACCTGCTCTACGACCGGCGCCGCCACCGCGAAGCCATCGCGCACTGGGAAGCCGCCGTCCGCCTCGAACCCCGCAACGCCGTCGCCTGGCGCTGCCTCGGCATCGGCTACCTCAACATCCTGCGCCGTCCCGCCCGCGCCCGCGCCGCCTACGAACACGCGGTCGCCGCCGCGCCCGACGACGCGCGCCTGCTCTATGAGCGCGACCAGCTCTGGAAGCGTCTAGGCGTGCCCCCGGCGCGACGCCTACGCGCCTTGCGGGCCCGGCCCGACCTGGTCGCCCGGCGCGACGACCTGACAGTCGAGCTTTGCGCGTTGTTGAACCAGTCCGGCCGGCCGGAAAACGCCCGCGATCTGCTCGCGGCGCGACGTTTTCAACCCTGGGAGGGCGGCGAAGGTCTGGCGCTCGGGCAGCACGCCCGAGCCCAGCTACTGCTCGGACGCCGAGCCCTTGAGCGCGGCGATTCGACGGAGGCGTTGACGTGCTTCGAACAGGCCCTCTCGTGCCCCGAAAACCTCGGCGAGGCCCGGCACCTCCTCGCGAATCGCTCCGAGGCCTTGTTTTACCTGGGGGAAGGCCGGGCGGCGGCGGGCGACCGCGTCGGGGCGCGCTCAGCGTGGACCGAGGCGGCGAATTTCCAGGGCGATTTTCAGGACATGAGCGTGCGCGCCTATTCCGAGCTCACCTACTTCTCGGCCCTGGCGTGGCGCCGGTTGGGCAAGCCGGACCGGGCGGAGCGTTTGCTGCGCGACTTGCTGGCCTACGCCCGGGCGCTGGAAAAACAGGTCGCCAAGATCGACTACTTCGCGACCTCGCTGCCGACCCTGCTATTGTTCGAGGACGACCCGCAAGCACGCCAGACGACGACCGCGCGGACGCTCCAGGCCCAAGCCTGGCAAGGCCTCGGACGAAAGGCGAAAGCCCGCGCGGCCTGGCTCGACGTCCTGCGCCGGGACCCGAACCACCCGCGCGCGGGCGACGCCCTCGCCGAGCTTGAGAAACCAGGTCCCGACGCCATCCGGCGCCCGCGTGCGGGGCGGCGTTGACCGGGAGGCGCCGGCCCTGCACGGTCCGCGCCATGTCCGAAATCAAATCGCCCTCCATCCTGGTCATCGATGACGACGCCGAGGTCCGCTACTCGCTCGGCCGCGTGCTTTCCTCGAAAAAATACCAGGTGCTCGAGGCGGGCAGCGGCGAGG
>JAIXVP010000404.1 GCA_027482905.1 Opitutaceae bacterium | reverse complement strand
TTTCGCGCTTCTCGGCCTTTTTCTCGGCCGGCGTCTTGAGCGGCTTTTTCTTGGTCTGCTTCTGGGAGTTTTGGGATTTGGCCATAAAGAAAATGTATTCGCGCCCGCGGCTCGCGGCTCGCGGGCGAACGCGCGGGCCGCCCGGCGCCGCCGCCGGGAACCTCGCGGCGGGGTTACTTCTTTTTGTTGGCGGCGATCTTCGCCTTGGTGGCCTGCTGGGCGTTGATGAGGGCCTGCTTCTTCTGGTTCACGCCGTCGGTTTTCGACTGCTTTTGGCCGGCTTTTTTCTGAACGGATTTCGGGGATCGGTCGCCCATGGTGGGAATGCTTTCGTTGGGTTGTCTGACCGTCGGAATGTTCGTTTCCCCGAAGGCGCGACGCTTTTATTCCCCGGCCCCGCACCGGTGGCGAGCCTCATCGGCGCCGGGTGGCCAATAACTCGGGTAAACGCGCCAGCAGCGCGGTCAACCGCTCCACGCGGATCGGCTTGGCGAGATGCTCGTCCATGCCGGCGACGAGGAACCGCTCGCGGTGGCCGACCAGCGCGTGGGCCGTGACCGCCACGACCACCGGCTGGCGTTCGAGCGGGAACTCCCCGCGCAGCAGGCGGGTCGCGGCCGGTCCGTCGAGTTCCGGCATCTCCACGTCCATCAGAACCAGATCAAACGGGATCCGCCGCAGCGCGACCAGCGCCTCGAAGCCGTTCGCCACGAGCTCGGGCGCGTAGCCGAGTTTCTCCAACAGGCGGCGCACAACCTTCTGGTTCACCTGGTTGTCCTCCGCCACGAGGATGCGCGCCGGATGCCGGGCCGCGAAACCGGGATCCAGCGCGGGCGTGAGGCCGACCTCGGAGGCGGGCGCGTCGGCGTTCGGGGCGGCGATACTGAAGGTAAAAACCGACCCTCGGCCGGGCTCGCTCTCCACCGCCATCGAGCCGCCGTGCATCTCGGCGAGACGCTTGCAAATCGCCAGCCCCAGCCCGGTTCCGCCGTAGTGCCGGGCGGTCGAGGCGTCCGCCTGGCTGAAGGGTTGAAACAAGCGGCCGATGCGGTCCGCCGGGATGCCCGCACCGGTGTCCCGCACCGCGAAAACCAAGCCGGCGACGCCACCCGCCGCCGGACGGGACGCGACCTCCACCGTGACGCCGCCGCGGGCGGTGAATTTGACCGCGTTGGATAGCAGGTTGACCAGGATCTGGCGCACCCGCGTGACGTCACCCAACACCCAGGCGGGAACGTTCGCCGCGATCTCCGCGCGCAGGGAGATTCCCTTGGCGGCCGCAGCCGCCGCGAGCAAATCAACCGCGTCGCCGACGCAGGCCGCCACCCGGAAGGGCAGGTGCTCGAACTCGAGTTTGCCGCTGTCGATCTTGGAGAAGTCGAGGATGTCGTTGATGACCGTCAACAGCAGCTCGCCGCTGGTGCGGATGGTCTCGACGCAGTCGGCCTGTTCGACGGTGAGCGGGGTGTCGCGGAGGAGGGTGGTCATGCCGATCACCGCGTTCATGGGCGTGCGGATCTCGTGGCTCATGGCGGCGAGGAACTGGCTCTTGGCCCGATCGCCGGACTCGGCCGCGAGGCGCGCCGCCTCGAGTGCGCGGCGGGTTTTCTCCAGATCGGCGATAACCACGCTCTGGTCCCGCACCATGCGGCGCAGCTCCAGGGCGTTGACCACGTGGCGGCGCAACACCCGCAACGCCCGCTGCTGGTCCGGCGTAAGTTCGCGAGGCTGGCGGTCGATCACGCAGAGCGTGCCCAGCGCCCAGCCCTCGTGGTTAACCAGCGGGGCCCCGGCGTAGAAGCGGATGTGCGGCTCGCCGGTGACGTTGCCCAGCTCGCGGAAGCGGGCGTCCTCCCGCGCGTCCGGCACGATCATCAGGTCGTCATCCCGGCGTTGAATGGCATGCGCGCAGAGGGAGAGTTCGCGCGGGGTCTCGGTGACGTCGAAGCCGACGCTGGCCTTGAACCATTGTCGCGTCTCGTCCACCAGGGTGATCGAGGCGAGCGGCATGCCGCAGATCTGCGCGGCGAGCGCGACGATGTCGTCGTATTCTTGCTCCGGGGAGGTGTCGAGGATCTGGTATTCCCGCAGGACGCGGAGCCGCTCGGCTTCGTTGACTGGGCGGTCGACCGGGTTCGGAGCGTCGTCGGGCATGGCCTTGGATGCCTACGGACCTTCCTCCCGACCGCAACCCCGGGACGGTTAAATCCACGCACCGGGCTCGACGCGTTTTCATCCCTAAATTACCTTTCTCCCCTCGCTTGCCCCGGCGGCCACGATCCTCGATAAACCCCTACCCTTCCCACCATGTCCACCTGGTCCCGCTTCACCCAATACCGTTACCACAACGCCTCGCTCGGCTTCGCCCTCGACTACAGCCGCATCCCCTTCCCCGCTTCGTTCCTCGCCGAGAAGGAGCCCGCCGCGCAGCGCGCCTACGCCGCCATGGCCGCGCTCGAAAAGGGCGCGATCGCCAACCCCGACGAGAACCGCATGGTCGGCCACTACTGGCTCCGCGACGCGAAACTCGCCCCCACCCCCGAGCTGACCCGCGCCATCGAGGGCTCACTCGCCCAGATCCGCGCCTTCGCCGCCGACGTCCACGCGGGCCGCCTGGTCGGCTCCACCGGCAAAACCTTCACCCGCCTGCTCGTGATCGGTATCGGCGGCTCCGCCCTCGGCCCCCAGCTGGTCAACCACGCCCTCGGCCGCCCCGGCGCGGACAAGATGGCCGTGTCCTTCTTCGACAACACCGACCCCGACGGCATCGACTACGTGCTCGGCCAGCTCGCC
>JAIXVP010000364.1 GCA_027482905.1 Opitutaceae bacterium | reverse complement strand
TGATCTGGCGCATCGGCAACATGGGCTACAATTCCCGCAAGGAATACATCCTGCAAACCCTCGCCTGCCTCGCCGCCACCCTCCGCCTCCACGGCATGACCCTCCCCTCCGACGGCGTCACCGAGGCCCACGCCGTCTACCGCGCCGCCGGCCAGACCACGGCGTAAACACAACCGCCCCCGCGCCCGACCGTCCGCCCTCCGCCGTTCGTCTCCTCGCTCCTAGCTCCTAGCTCCTCGCTCCTAGCTTCTAGCTTCCACCTCCTTCCGCCCCATGCTCAGCCCCGTCGACGACGCCCTGCACGCCTTCATCCTCGCGCTGCCCAAGACCGAGACGCACCTGCACCTCGAGGGCGCCTGCCCCTTCGAGCTCCTGCAAAAGCTCGACCCGGTGAAATACGCCGCGCCCCCTCCTTTCTGGGCCGACGATTTCCGCTACCGCGACTTCGAGCAGTTCATGCTCCTCTACCTCGAGTATTGCGCCGCGTTCTTCACCTCCGCCGAGCGCTACCACGAGGCAGCGAAAATCGTTCTCGGCCGCTGCGCCGCCCAAGGCTGCCGCTACGTCGAGACCAGCTTCCACCTGCCCGCCCTCGCCTTCCTTCGCGAGTCCGGTCCCGAGGTGATCCGCGCCATCCGCGCCGCCGCGCCGCGCGGCCTAGAGGTGCGCGTCTTCGCCGGCGTATCGCACAACGACTACACCGGCGCCGCCCGCGAACTCATCGACGACTGCCTCGCCTGGCCCGAGCTCGACGGCATCGATCTCCACGGCCCCGAGGACCTGCCGGTCGAGCCCTGGACCGACGCGCTCTGGGCCCGCGCCCGCGCGGCCGGCAAGTTCACCAAGGCCCACGCCGGCGAATTCATGCCCGCGAGTTTCGTCGACCTCATCCTCGACCGCCTCCAGGTCACCCGCATCGAGCACGGCGTGCGGTCCATCGAGTCCGCCGCCACCGTCGCCCGACTGTTGCGCGACAACATCACCCTCGACGTCTGCCCCATCAGCAATCTGAAGCTCGCCGTGCGCGGCGTCCCCACCCTCTCCGCCCACCCCATCCGCCGCCTCTTCGACGCCGGCGTGGCCGTGACGATCAACTCCGACGACCCCTTCTTTTTCGGCAACACCCTCGCCGACGAATACCATGCCCTCCACCACCACCTCGGCTTCTCCCGCTCTGAGCTGATCCGCGTCGCGGCGAACGGTTTCCGCGCCGCCCTCCTGCCCGACCACGTGAAACGCACCCACCTCGCCGACCTCGCCCGCCTGTCCGCCGAGCTCGCCTGCGCCGGTTAAAGCCGACCGCGCCCGCCATGTCCGCCGACCTCTCCGCCCCCGCCCCGGTCCGCCCGCCGCGGGAAAACAGTTTCCCCGAGGCCGAATGGCGCGCCCTCGCCCGCCACTGGTATCCCTTCGCTTACTCTGACGAGCTAGACGCCGGCAAACCCGTCGCCCGCACCGTGCTCGACGAGCCGCTCATCGCTTACCGCACCGCCGCCCGCCAGGTCGTGGTCGCGCGCGATCTCTGCATCCACCGCGGCGTGCCCCTCCACCTCGGCTGGCAGGAGGGCGACGAGCTGGTCTGCGCCTACCACGGTTTTCGTTACGGCCCGGACGGCCGCTGCACCCGCGTGCCCGCCCAGCCCGGCCTCGCCATCCCGAAAAAGCTCTGCCTCTCCACGATCGCTTCGGTCGAGCGCCACGGCATCGTCTGGATCTGCCTCGATCCCGCCCCCGACGCGGCGCCGTCCATCCCTCACTGGCCGGAGCTCGACGACCCAGCCTACCGCATGCTCCACGACCCGCCGCCCGAGTGGGCCGTCACCCCGGGGCGGCAGTTGGAGAACTTCATCGACGTCGGCCACTTCTCCTGGAGCCACACCGGCACCTTCGGCAACCGCGACCAGCCCGAAGTCGCCCCCTATGAGGTCCGGCGCACCCCGGGCGGCCTGAGCGTGGCCTACCCCTACCTCGCCGCCAACCCCGACGCCACCGCCACCGGCCTGGCCGGCGCCGCCACCGTGCAACGCTGGATGACCTACGACCTCCACCTGCCCCTCGCGTGCCGCCTCTCGGTCGAATACGAGGGCGGCCGCCGCCACTGCATCTTCGACGCCCCCGTGCCCGTCTCGCGCCGCCGCAGCCGCCTGTTTTTCTTTATCGCCCGCAACTACGACCACCACGTCCCCGCCGAGGATCTGCTCGCCTGGGAGCGCAAAATCCTCGCCGAGGACAAGCCCATCGTGGAAAGCCAGCGCCCCGAGGATCTCCCGCTCGACCTGACCGAGGAGTTCCACATCCGCTCCGACCGCTTCTCCGCCGCCTTCCGCGACGCCCTCCGCGAGCTCGGCCTCGGCCCTGCCTACACCGCCTGAGGCCGGCAACAGGTGTGCGGCTGAAGGTGACGCAAAAACGTTTGCCGCCGGCGGCCTCGCCGCCACGTTGAGTGCATGTCGCTGGCGGAAATCCAAACCCAAGTCGAAGCGCTCCCGCCGGCCGAGCGCGTGGTGCTTTCCGCCTATCTCCGCCATCTCGCCCGCCGCGATGAAGCCGCCAACCGGCAGGCACTGGATACCGCCGCCGCACGGATGGCAGCCGGAGAGAAAGTGACCCGGGACCAACTCGCCCACCTGCACGAAACCTTGAAGGCCGCCGGGATGTAATCCGATGGAGCCCTACGGCTACGCCCTCGGCGCGGAAGCGGTGCATGCTTTCACCGCCCAGACCGTGAAGGAGCGTGAACGGTTACTACGCATTTTTGATGGACTTGCGCTGCATCCGTTTGAGGCGGGCGATTATCGCGAGCCGGGGCTGGCGGCACGAGATTATGAAGTGAAGCTTTTCGGCGATCTGCTCGTGACGTGGTGGGTGGACCATGCGGTTAGGGAAGTCCGCGTCGTCCGGCTCGAGTGGGCGTGAACGCGTTTGCCATGAACCGTTCGCGAGGTAGCGCGCCTGCCGCCCCGTTTGCGACGAACGGGTGAAATCGCGCCACCCGCCTCCGGCCATGCCGGCCCGCTCCGCCGCCCTCGCCGCGAAGCCCGTCCGGACGTTTCCGGAGCCCTTCCGCGACCCGCGCCGCAAAACGCACGCTTGTAATCACCCCTCGTGCTCCCTACCCGCTCGCAACCCATGAAGTCCCTCGTCATCGCCGAAAAGCCGTCCGTCGCGGCCGACCTCGCCCGCGCCCTCGGCAAAGTCCCGAAGAAGGGCGACGTCTACGAAAACGACGAGTGGGTCATCTCCTCCGCCGTCGGCCACGTGGTCGAACTCGAGATGCCCGAGGACATCGACAAGAAGAAATACGGCTTCTGGCGCCTCGAGACCCTGCCCATCATCCCCGAGAAGTTCGGCCTGAAGCCCATCGAGGATTCCAAGGACAAGTTCGCCCTGCTCAAAAAACTCCTCGCCCGCAAGGACATCGACCAAGTCGTCAACGCCTGCGACGCCGGCCGCGAGGGCGAACTGATTTTCGTCTACCTTTACCAGCTGGCCAAGGCCAAGCTGCCGGTGAAACGCGCCTGGATGCAGAGCATGACGACCGACGGCATCAAAAAGGCCTTCGAGAAGCTCCGCGACGGCTCCGATCTCTCCGGCCTGGCCGACGCCGCCCGCTGCCGCTCCGAAAGCGATTGGCTGATCGGCATCAACGGCACCCGCGCCCTGACCAAACGCATGTTCGGCTCCCGCGCCGGCAACGTCGCCTCGGTTGGCCGCGTGCAGACCCCCACCCTCGCCATCGTCTACGCCCGCGAGCTGGAGATCCGGAATTTCAAACCCCGCGCCTTCTGGCGCCTGACCGCCGAGTTTCAGGTCGCCCAGGGCACCTACGAAGGCGTTTACCAGAAGCCGAACCACCGCAAGGACGCCGCCAACGAGCACGACCGCGCCGATCGTCTCTGGGAGGAGGCCGCCGCCCGCGCCGTCCTCGCCGCCTGCCAGGGCCACCCGCCCGCCGCCGTGCGCGAGGAGAAAAAACCCGCCAGCCAGTCCTCCCCGCGCCTCTACGACCTGACCACCCTCCAGCGCGAGGCCAACGGCCGCTTCGGCCTGTCCGCCCGCCGCACCCTCCAGATCGCCCAGGCCCTCTACGAACGCCACAAGCTCATCACCTACCCCCGCACCGATTCCCGCGCCCTGCCCGAGGACTACGCCGCGACCGTGCGCGAGACCTTGCAGGCGCTCTCGGGCGACCTCTCCGCCCACGCCGCCAAGGTCGTCCAGTCCGGCTGGATCCGCCCCGGCAACAAGAAGATCTTCAACAACGCCCAGATCTCGGACCACTTCGCCATCATCCCCACCACCGCCGAGCCCAAGTCCCTCGACGAGATGGAGGCCAAGGTCTACGACATGATCGCGCGCCGCTTCGTCGCCGCCTTCTACCCCGAGGCCCAGTTCGACGTCACCACCCGCATCTCCACCGTAGCAGGTCAACACGAGTTCAAGACCGAGGGTAAGGTCCTCGTCGAGGCCGGCTGGCTCGCCGTCTATGGCAAAACCGCCGCGCTCGAGGACGACCCCGCCGCCCCCGGAGCCGCCGACGGCAAACGCGATGGCGCCGCCAACAAGGCCCTGCCCGCCCTCTCCGCCGCCGACGCCAGCCGCGCCAAGACCCTCGAGGCCGTCCTCCACGCCGAAACCACCCGCCCGCCGCCGCGCTACACGGAAGCCACCCTGCTCTCCGCCATGGAAGGCGCCGGCAAGCTGGTCGAGGACGAGGACATGGCCGAGGCCATGAAGGAACGAGGCCTCGGCACTCCCGCCACCCGCGCCGACACCATCGACGGCCTGATCAACCAGAAATACATGGAGCGCGCGCAACGCGAACTCGTGCCCACGCCCAAGGCCGAGTCGTTGCTCCAGTTCCTCGCCGCCGTGAAGGCCGAGGCGCTCACCTCCCCCGCCATGACCGGCGATTGGGAATTCAAGCTCCGCCAGATGGAACAGGGCCGGGTCAAACGCGACGACTTCATGAAGGAGGTCATCGCCCAGACCGTGGGCATCGTGGAGCGCGTGAAGGGCTTCGAGGAGGACGAGTCCAACTCCCGCACCACCGACATTGTTTCCCCCACCGACGGCAAACCCCTCTTCGAGACCCTGCGCGGCTACAAATCCCAGGACGGCACCCTTATGATCTACAAGGTCATGACCGGTCGCAAAATCGAAGAGGAGGAGGTCCGCCAGCTCGTAACCACCGGCGAGGTCGGCCCGCTCGACGGCTTCGTGTCCCCTCGCACCGGCGCGCGCTTCGCGGCCAAGTTGAAGATCATCGACGACGAGAAAGCCGAGCTGCCCGGCCGTAAGAAGGTCGGCATGGACTTCGGCGAAAAGACCGACGTCGGCGACTTCCCTGCCTTCTGGACCGACCCCAAGACCGGCGCTCAGCTCTGCGAGGCCCCGACCAAATACGTGCTGCGCGAAAAGACCGCTGAAGGCGCCTGGGAGCAGACTTTCTCGCTCTCGCGCATCCTCTGCAAACGTGAGCTCACCCGCGACGAGTTGATCACTTGTATCACCACCGGTCGCACGCCCTTGATCGAGAACTTCATCAGCAAGTTCGGCCGCCCCTTCAAAGCCTACCTCGTGCGCGCCGGCGCCAAGGCCAACTTCGAATTCCCGCCCCGTGAGGCCAAGACCGACAAGGATGGCAAACCCGTCGCCCGCCGCGCCTCGACCAAGGCGCCGCTCGACCTCGCCACCGCGACCAAGCTCGGGCCGAGCCCGGCGCACAAGGACGGCGAGCTCTATCAGACTGCGGATGCCTTCGTCGTCGCCAAGCCCGGCGCCGACGCCGCGCCGCGCGCCGTTTTCCAGACCAAGCTCGAGGTCGCCGGCAAAAAGATGACGCCCGAGATCGTCCGGCAGTTGCTGACCGAGGGCCGCACGGAATTGATCGACGGTTTTATGTCGAAGGCCGGCCGTGCCTTCAGCGCCTACCTCGTCTTGTCCAAGGACAAGAAAAAGGCAGACTTCGAGTTCCCGCCCCGCTGAAGGGCGGGGCTTGCCTGCAGAGGAGTCTCAACCGAAGGCGTCGCGTCGAAGGCCACGCAGCGTCGTGAGCGACGCGCCCCAGTCGGCGAGGGACGGCATGGGTTTCGGCGTGCCGCCTTGGCGGCGGCCGGTGCGGGTGCGGTAGGCGGCGAGGTGCTCGGCGACGAAAAGTTCGCCCCCGATGACCGCCCCGTCGGTGAAGTGGCGGATGCGGCAGCGCAACACGGTGGCGAGGGGCAGGCGGCCCCGGGTTTTGACCACTTTGGCCAGTTCCGTCGGTGAAATCGTGCCTTCGCCCGGCCGTGCCCCGGAGCCGACGCCGAACAAGGTCAGCCGGTAATCCGCCTGGGCCTGTTCCCAGCCCGGGAGAGTTTCGCCAGCAAGGATAGAGCGAAGCCCGGCGCGTGCGGCCGGGTGGCCGGCGACCGCCTCGCCGTAGCCGCAAAACCGATAATCTTTGGGATCGGCGACGAGACCGGCGCGAACCGCGTTGAGGTCGATGTAGGCTGCCATGGTTTCGACGACCTTGTTCTTGGGTTCGACGAGCACGGACTTG
>JAIXVP010000106.1 GCA_027482905.1 Opitutaceae bacterium | reverse complement strand
TGCTCCTTGCGGGCCTCCTTTTCGGTCAGGAAGTCGTCGTAGTTGCCGTGGTAGTAGTGGAGCGTGCCGGCGCGAAGCTCGAGCATGCCGGTGCAGAGGGCGTTGAGGAAGGCGCGATCGTGGGAGATGACGACCAGGCCGCCGGGGTAGCGGGTGAGGTATTCCTGGAACCAGAGCAGGGCCTCCAGATCGAGATGGTTCGTCGGCTCGTCGAGCAGGAGGAGGGCGGGCTCGGCCACGAGCAGGCGGGCGAGGTGGGCGCGCATGATCCAGCCACCGGAGAACGACTTGGCGGGTTTATGGGCGTCGCCCTCCTTGAAGCCGAGGCCGGCCAGGATGGTGTGGGCGCGGGGCTCGAGGGTGTAGTCGATGTCGTAGTTGTCCTCGGTGGGCTCGAGGGCCTTGCCGGAGGTGGCGATGTGGAGGATGGACTCGTCGCCGACCGGGGCGGACTCCTGGGGCAGGTAGCCGAAGTCGGCGCCGCGTTCCCACTCGATGATGCCGGTGTCGGGGCGTTCCTCGCCGAGGATGAGCCCGAAGAGGGTGGATTTGCCGGCGCCGTTGGGGCCGACGAGGCCGAGGCGGTCGGTGCGCGCGACGAAGAGGGACACGTCGGAAAACAGTTCGCGGGTGCCGTAGGACTTGGAGACGTCGGAGATGGTGAGCATGGCGCAGGGAGCGGGGAGCTAGGAGGGACGGGCGGGCGCAGGGCAACAAAAAGCCCGTGCGGCGTGAAAACCGGGGTGCGCGCGTGACAGTTTTGCGCGCCGCGCGGCTTTTGGGTGGCTTTGCCCGCCTGCGTCGGCTCACTCGCGTTTTTAACCGCTCCGCACCCACCATGGCCCATAAAGTCAAAGCCGCCAAACGGCAGACCCTGCTCACCGAGAACATCAACGCCAAGCTCGCCGCCAAAAAAGGCCCGATCTCGCAGTTCCTCGCCCACCACTACCGGCACTTCAACGCCGCCGCGCTGATCGACTCGGCCAAGGGCTACGAGGCCCACCTCAAGGTTGGCGGCAAGATGCTCGTCACCCTCGCCGGCGCCATGTCCACCGCCGAGCTCGGCCTCTCCCTCGCCGAGATGATCCGCCAGGACAAGGTCCACGCCATCGTCTGCACCGGCGCCAACCTTGAGGAGGACATCTTCAACCTCGTCGCCCACGACTACTACGAGCGCGTCGCGCATTATCGCGACCTCACCGCCGCCGACGAGCAGGCCCTGCTCGACCGCCACATGAACCGCGTGACCGACACCTGCATCCCCGAGGGCGAGGCCATGCGCCGCATCGAGGCGGTCGTGGCCGAGGAGTGGATCGCGGCGGACAAGGCCGGCACGCCGTTTTTCCCGCACGAGTTCATGTATAAGGTCCTCCGCACCGGGAAGCTCAAGGCGAGCTACATGATCGACCCGAAGAACTCCTGGATGCTCGCCGCCTGCGAGAAGAACCTCCCCATCGTCGTCCCCGGCTGGGAGGATTCCACCCTCGGCAACATGTATGCCGGGCGCGTCATCACCGGCGAGATCAAGAACGTCCACACCGTCCGCACCGGCATCGAATACATGACCTGGCTGGCCGACTGGTATACCAAGACGGCCAAGACGCTCAAAAACGGCGAGGGCTCGATCGGCTTTTTCCAGATCGGCGGCGGCATCGCGGGCGATTTCCCCATCTGCGTCGTGCCTATGCTGCACCAGGACCTCGACCGGCCCGAGGTGCCGCTCTGGGGCTACTTCTCCCAGATCAGCGACTCCACCACCAGCTACGGCAGCTATTCCGGCGCGGTGCCGAACGAGAAGATCACCTGGGGCAAACTGGGCCAGAAGACCCCGAAGTTCATCGTCGAGAGCGACGCCACCATCGTGGCGCCGTTGATCTTCGCCTGGGTGCTGGGGCAGTAAGGCGGAGGCCCGACTTTGCCGGGCCGGGGGGCGGGGGCGGCGGGTGCGTCCCCTGCTGGCGTCACCCTGCGCGACGACCGCGTTACATTTGCGGGCGAAGCGATTCCGGGTTGGACGGTGCCGCCATCCCTTGGTGGCTTGCGGGCATCGTTCAACCACGCGCACCGCTTTCATCCCTCCGGCCATGAACCTGTCGCCTCGGATCCTCTCGCTGACCAACAAGCGCGCGGAGCTGCGTCGGCTGGCGGCATGGGTGGACGAGTTCGCGACCACGCTCGACCTGCGCGAACCAATGCGCGGCGAGCTCCAGGTGGCGCTGGAGGAGGTGGCGAGCAACGTCATCAAACACGGTTTCCGCGACGGCGCGACGCACACGTTCACCGTCGCCCTTTCGGCCGACGCCGACTGCGTCACGGCGGTGGTCACCGACGACGCGCCGGCATTTGATCCGCTGGCGCGGGCGGAGGTGGATATCGCGTTGCCGCTGGAGGCGCGCCCGATCGGCGGGCTGGGTATCCACCTGGTCCGGCATTTGATGGACGACGTCGCCTACGAGCGCCGGGGGGCCCGGAACGTGCTAACCTTGCGCAGACGCCGCGGATCGACGGCGCCCGTCGCGGAAATGTAACAAACCCGCGCGGCCCGGCGGTTGCGGACGGCGGCACGGATTGCTGTTACTTCGACCCGAGACCGCTCCGGCCACAGCCAATTTTAACACCATGGAAATCACTCAATCGCAAACGGGGTCCTGGGTCGTCCTGGCCCTGGCGGGCAATCTCGACACGACCGGATCCGAGGAGCTGGAGGCGGTGCTGCTGCCGCTGGTCAACGGCTCGCCCGTGGCGCTGGATTTTTCCGGCGTGGGCTACGTGACGAGCGCGGGTTTTCGCACCCTGATGATCGCCTTGAAGCAACAGACCGCCAGCCAGGGCACCCTGGTGCTGGGCGGCATGAGCGCGCCGGTGCGGCGGTTCTTCGACATCGCCGGTCTGGGGCGGGTTTTCAAGATCGTGGACGATCTCACCACCGTCGTCTCGGCCGGTTGATCACGGCGGGCGGTCGCCGCGGTCCGGTCAGCCGGGCGCGCGCGGCGCGCCCAGGACGGCGAGGGTGATGTCGTCGGCCTGAGGGGCGCCGGCGGCGAAATCGGCGACATCGGCGGCGACCAGTTCGACGCCGCGGCGGGCGCCGGCCGGTCGGCGGGCGACGAGCAGATCGCGCAGGCGGGCCTCGCCGTAGAGGCCGGCGGTGGGGTCGAGCGCCTCGGTGACGCCGTCGGTGTAGAGCACCAGCAGGTCGTCACGGCGCAGGGTGAGGCGTTGGGTCTCGTATTCCACGCCCTCGAACACGCCGGCGGGCGGGCCGCGGCCGTCCTCGAGCCACGTGGCCGCGCCGTCCGCCGCGAGCAGGAGCGGGGCGGGGTGGCCGCAGTTGGTCCAGGTCAGCTCGCCGGTGGCGGTGTCGAGCACGCCGGCGCGCAGGGAGACGAACTGCTGGGTGGCGTTGCGCTGGCAGAGGAGGTTATTGACCCGGTTCAGCAGGCTTTCGAAGGGCTGTTCGGCGGTGGCGAGGGCGCGCAGGCACATGGCGGTGACGGCCATGAAAAG
>JAIXVP010000425.1 GCA_027482905.1 Opitutaceae bacterium | reverse complement strand
CGCCGCCCTGCTGCTCGCGACCCTTCTGCCCGCGCGCGCCGCCGCCGCCCCCGCCCACCCCAAGATCGCCCGCGCCCGCCTCTCCGCGTCGTCGTTTCAACTCCTCCGCGCCACCGCGAACGCCCTCAACCCCCGCCCGCTCCTCCTCGCCTTCGCCCTCGCCGCACTGGTCCTCGCACTCGCCCGCCCCCAGGGCCGCACCCTCGCCACCCCGACCGTCACCGAGTCGCGCGACGTGCTCGTGGCCGTGGACGTTTCCCGGTCCATGCTGGCCGACGACCTGCCGCCCAACCGCCTCACCCGCGCCCGCCTGCTCGTCCGCACCCTCGCCGACGAGCTGAAAGGCGAACGCCTCGGCCTGCTCCCCTTCGCCGGCACCGCCTTCCTTCAGTGCCCGCTGTCCGCCGACTACGACATCTTCCGCACCTTCCTCGACGAGCTCGGCCCCGACCTCATCCCCGCCGGCGGCAGCGATTTCGCCGGCCTGCTGACCGCCGCCGACGAGGCCTTCGGTCCCGCCACCGGCTCCTCGCCCGACGCCCCCGCCACCGCCGACCGCTACCTGATCATCCTGAGCGACGGCGAAGCCCAGGACGACACCTGGAAACCCCTCGCGGAAAAACTCGTCGCGCGCGGCGTGCGCGTGATCGCCCTCGGCCTCGGCACCTCCGCCGGCGCCATGGTCCCCGACGGTAAGGGCGGCCTGGTAAAAGACCCGCGCGGCGCCGCCGTGCTCTCGCGCCTCGACGCCTCCACCCTCCAGGAACTCGCCCGCCTGAGCGACGGCGCCTACCGCGACGCCTCCGCCTGGATCGACCTGCCCGCCCTGCTGAAGGAAACCGTCTCGCGCGGTCGCACCGCCCGCGCCACCACCGATACGGCCCCGCGCCGCGAGGAGTTGTTCGCCTGGTTCCTCGCCCCCGCCCTCGCCCTGCTTGCCGCCGCTTTGCTGCGCGAGTTCCCCGTCGCCCCGTCCGCCCGCCGCCTCCGCCCGCCCGCCGCGCCCGCCGCCGCCCTCGTCCCCGCGTTGCTCCTGATGCCGCACGGTCCGTCCCCGGCCAGCGCCGCCGACGCACCGCCCCCCGCGGCCGATCCGCTGGTCTCTCTCGTCGGCCAACTCGCCTCCGCGCCCGACCTCGCCGCGCCCGACCTCGCCCGCCTCGCCACCCTCACCGCCGACCAGGGCGAAAAAGCCGGCCCCCAGTCCCCCGCCCCGCCGAAAGGCGCCCTCCAGGACGCCCTCGCCGCCGTCAACCAGGGCGCGGCCCTCGACCCCTCCGCCGCCGACTGGAAATCCCTCCGCTCCCGCCTCGACGCCCTCCTCAACCCGCCGAAACCACCGGCGCAGGATTCCAAATCCGACCAGTCCAAGGACTCCGAAAAATCGGACCAAAACCAATCCCCCTCCGATCAAAACCAGTCCTCCGACCAAAAATCGAACGACTCCAAAAAATCCGACCCGAAGGACTCCTCCGGCTCCCCCGACCAGAAATCCTCGTCGAATTCCGATAACCAAGACGCCTCCTCTTCGTCGTCCGATTCCTCCTCCGGCGCCGGCGAGCCCAAAGACCCCAAATCCCCCGCGTCCCCGCCCCCCACCGACTCGAAGGCCCTCGGCGACCTCTCGGGCAAATCCGATCCCTCGAAGCCCACGCCCGCGCCCTCGCCCGGCGCCGGCGAACCCGCACCCGAAACCCCCGAGCCCACCCAACGTGCCGGCGGCGTCTCCGCCTCGGGTCAACCCGACGACGCCGCAGCCGCCTCCGCCGCGGCCGCCGCCGCCAACCCTGCCCTCACCGTCCCCCGCCAGCGCCTCGACCGCGTGCGCTCCGCCGACGCCCCCGCCCGCCTTTACCAGCTCCTGCAGGAGGCCGAGACCCCGGCCGACGCCGAGTCCCGCGCCGCCGCCCGCAAACACGATTGGTAAGCGCCCCCCGCCCTTCCGCCTCCCATGCTCCGCCCTCTCTTGCTCGTTTTCCTCGGCCTCCTCGCCGCCGCCCTCCCCGCCCAATCCGTGCGCTGGGAACCCGCCTCCGGCACCCTCGCCCGCGACCAGATTTCCCAGCTCGCGCTTGTGTTCCAGGACTGCGAACCGAAGGACACCCCCGACCTCCCCGCCGTCGACGGCCTCACGTTCGGCGCCCCCGGCCGCAGCGAACAAAGCACCTTCAACGTCACCTTCGGCTCCCAGGCCGTCCGCCAGAAAACCGTTACGCTCACCTACCCCGTCCGCCCCACTCGCCCCGAGGGCGAGGTCCGCATCCCGGCCTTCACCGTGCAAACCGACGCAGGCGCCCTGTCCGTCCCGCCCGCCGGCTTCACGCTCTCCGCCGCCACCGTCGGCCGCTCCGGGCTCACCCTGGATAAGGTCGCCTCCGCCGGCTTCACCGTCCCGCCCGCGCCCGTCTGGTCCGGCGAGGTCATCCGCCTCACCCACACTCTCGACGTCGACCGCCGCTACGCCACCAACAGCATCCTCGCCGGCCCGCTCGAATGGACCGCCACGCCGCTGATCGCCGAGGATTGGTCCAAGCCCGCCGGCTCCGAGGCCACCCGCAACGGCCAGCCCCGCCTGCTCGTCACCCAGCAGACCCGCGCCATCGCGCCCTCGCTCTCCGGCCCCATCACTCTGCCCGCCGCCACCCAGCTCATCAACCTCCCCACCGGCACCGCCTCGCCCTTCTCCGTCTTCGGCCAGTCCACCTTCGAGCAATACTCTCTGACCAGCACCCCCGCCACCCTCCAGGTCCGCCCGCTCCCGCTGCCCGAGCCGGCCGATTACTGCGGCGCCGTCGGCCAGTTCACCCTCGCCGGCAAAGTCGTGCCGGAAAAAGCCGCCGTCGGCGAACCCATCACCTGGACCCTCACGCTCGACGGCACCGGCAACTGGCCCGTCCTCGACCGCCTGCCGCCGCGCGAGTTTTCCCGCGAGTTCCGCGTCGTCTCCCCCCGCGCCCAAAAAACCCCCAAAGGCGAGGCCCTCTTCGACGCCACGCTCTCCGAAGACCTCGTGCTCATCCCGCAAAAAGCCGGCCGCTTCGCCCTCGGCCCCTACACCCTGTCCGTCTTCAACCCCTCCACCGGCCAATACCAAACCCTCCGCACCCCGCCCGTCGTGATCGAGGTCACCGCCCCCGCCGCCCCCGCGCCCGCCCCGCAAGCCAGCGCGCCAAGCAGCCCCAACGCCTCCGCCGCCCCCGCCGCCGCGCCCGCGTCTCCCCCGCCCGCCGCCCCCGCCCCGGTGGCCAAACTCCCCGCCGACCCGCTGCCCACCGGCGCCACCTCCACCGCCCCGCTCACCCGCTGGCCCCGCGCCCTGCTCTGGACCCTGCCCGCGCTCCTCGTTCCGCTCGGCCTCTGGCTGCGCCTCGCCGCGCGTCACGCCGGCACCCACGATCCCCGCCGCCCCCTACGCGAGGCCCACGCCCGCCTCGGCCGCACCATCGCCCGCCTCGAAACCGCCACGCCGCCCGCCCCCGCCGACCTCCTCGCCTGGCAGGCCGACGCCCGCCTCCTGTTGGAAGTCGAGTCGCTCACCCCCTCCGCCCGCGACCTGCCCGACCCCGCCTGGGCCGCGCTCTGGGCCGAGACCGAACGCGTGCTCTACCGCCCCGCCACCACCCTGTCGAAAGACTGGGCCGGCCAGGCCTACGCCGCCCTCGCCGCCGCCGCCCTGCCCGCCCGCTCGCCCCTCGCCGCCCTGCGCCTCACCCACCTCTTCCCCGGCGCGGCCGCCGCCCTTGCCCTGGCCGCCGTCCTCCTCGCCTCCCCGGGCCCGCTCGGCGCGGCCGAAGCCCCTTCCGCGCCCTACACGGCCGGCGATTTCCCCGCCGCCGCCGCCGCCGCGCGCGAGACCCTCGACGCCGCGCCGCTCGACTGGGCCGCGCGCCACAACCTCGCCCTCGCGCTCGCCCAACAAGGCCGTTGGGACGAAGCCGCCGCCCACGCCTACGCCGCCCGCCTCCAGGCCCCCCGCGCCCCCGAGACCACGCGCCTCGCCGAAGTCCTCGCCCCCCGCGCCACCTTCCAGCCTCCGCGCCTCCCCGCCGCCGCCCGCCTGCTCTCGATCCGCGAGTGGCAAACCCTTGGGCTCGCCGCCGCCGTTCTCCTCCTCGTCGCTCCCGCCGCCTTCATCGTCGTCGCCTACCGCACCGGCTCCACCAAGTCCACCGGCGGCCTGGGTTTCGTCCTGCGCATTTCGTCCTTCGGCTTTCCTGCCCTCGCCTTGGCCGCCGCCCTGCTCGCCCTCCACGCCCACGGCCCGCTCGCCCGCCCCGACGCCGTGCTGGTCTGGAAAACCGCCACCCTGCGCGCCGTGCCGACGGACGCCGGCGAACAAAAGATCACCGCCAGCCTCCCCGCCGGCACCATCGCGCGCGTCGACAAGGTTTTCCTCGGCTGGCGCCGCCTCGTCCTCCCCGACGGCAACACCGGCTGGGTCCGCACCGAGCCGCTTGTCGGGCTCTGGCAAACGCCTTAAGTCGGACCCCGATTAGCACGCCAACATGCGCCGGAGATTCTTCGCGGTCCGCATTCCCGGATTATTCACACCGACAATAAAGTCCGCTGGACTCGTGATAGGCCGGTGAAAAGGTCCCTGTCAAAATCGTCGAAGGATGCGCGGGCGGCCCAGAACTTTCAAAAGTTGGCTCGACCGTCTTCCGCGGATCATACTTGCCAGCTTGAAACCGAAAGGCCGTCGGACCGACAGAACAACGACGCATACCCGGGGTATTTGTATTCGGCCAACAGACCTTAAATGCAAACAAGCTTGCCTTGCTTGTGGCAAGGCAAGCCGAACGCCGGCGCTCATCCGCGAGAAGTTGATTCCGGGATGGGACGCCAGGCTTCGAAAACCATCAGAAATCAGGCCTTGGCCGGGCTGAACGGAATGGCGGACTTGTGGAGGAAGATGCGAAGCTTTCCATCATCGCCGCGACGAAAACCCCACGTTTTCTCCACTCGGGTCTCGTTGCCGGAAGTGTCGGTCAGAATGACATGGCCCATGGTGATGCCTATGTTCCCCTCGATGTAGGTGGCGGCGTTGTCAAAACGAGCCGACGTCCATGGCTTGAGCGCGAAACCCTTGTCGTCCGGGAACGCGGTGTTCCCGCCGACAAAGTAGGCGAGCGCACCCTCGCGGGTGACACGGAACGTTTGGTCGCCGTAGGCCAGGGTCGGTTTGAAAAGAACGGGGGCCAGGGAATAGTTGTAAGCGGCGTCGATGATCTTCTCGGCAAGAGCCTTGGCGTCGCCCCCTTCCCGGTGG
>JAIXVP010000138.1 GCA_027482905.1 Opitutaceae bacterium | reverse complement strand
GTGCTCTCCGCCGGCCACGGCTCGATGTTCATCTACTCCTGGCTCCACCTCAGCGGCTACGACCTTCCGATCGACGAGCTGAAGAACTTCCGCCAGCTTCACTCCAAGACCCCCGGCCACCCTGAGTTCCACGAGACCCCCGGCATCGAGGCCACCACCGGCCCCCTCGGCCAGGGCATCGCCAACGCCGTCGGCTTCGCGATCTCCGGCAAGATGGCCGCCGCCCGCTTCAACACCGAGACGCACCCAATCTTCGACAGCCACGTCATCGCCCTCGCCGGCGACGGCTGCATGCAGGAGGGCGTCGCGCTGGAGGCCGTGTCCTTCGCCGCTCACCAGAAGCTGGACAACCTCATCGTCATTTTCGACAGCAACGACGTCACCCTCGACGCCATGGCCAACAAGTCGCAGGACGACGACTTCGTGAAGCGTTTCAAGGCCCTCGGCTGGAACGTCCAGCTCATCGACGGCCACGACATCGCCGCCGTCGCCAAGGCCGTGGCCAAGGCCAAGAAGGCCGTCGGCGCGCCCAACCTCATCGTCGCCAAGACCACCATCGCCAAGGGCATCCCCGAAGTCGCCGGCACCTCGAAGGGCCACGGCGAGGGCGGCGCCAAGTTCATCGACGCCGCGCGCGCCGGCCTCGGCCTGCCCGCCGACCAGCACTTCTTCGTCAGCCCCGAGGTCCGCGCCCATTTCGACGGGCTCAAAAAGAAGACCGAGCGCAACTACAAGAAGTGGAAAAAGATGTTTAACGAGTGGGCCGCCGCCAACCCCGAGAAGGCCGCCCTGCTCGAAAGCCGCGCCGCCGTCGTGACCGCCGAGGAACTCTCCGCCGTCATCCCCGCCTTCGCCGCCGACGTGAAGCTCGCGTCCCGCGCCGCCGGCCAGCAGGTGCTCCAGCCCCTCGCCGCCAAGCTGCCCCTGCTCATCGGCGGCTCGGCCGACCTCTACGGTTCGACCCTGAACTACATCGCCTCGGACAAGGATTTCGACGCCGCCAACCGCGCCGGCCGCAACATCCGCTTCGGCATCCGCGAGCACGCCATGGCCGCCATGGCTAACGGCATCGCCTACGACGGCATCTTCAAGCCCTCCATCGCCACCTTCCTGGTGTTCGCCGACTATTCCCGTCCGGCCATGCGCCTGGCCGCGCTCTGCAAGCTGCCCGTCACCTACATCTATACCCACGATTCCGTCGGCGTCGGCGAGGACGGCCCCACCCACCAGCCGGTCGAGACCGTCTCCGGCCTGCGCGTCATCCCCGGCCTGGACGTCATCCGACCCGGCGACCCCGAGGAGACGGCCGGCGCCTTCGCCGCCGCGTTCAGCCGCAACGACGGCCCCACGCTCCTCGCGCTCTCGCGCCAGGCCATGCCCATTCTCAACGACATCCCGGTCGAGGCTCGCCGCTCCGGCGTCTTCCACGGCGGCTACGTCGCCGTCCGCGAGACCGCCGAGCTGACCCACATCCTGCTCGCCAGCGGTTCCGAGCTCTCGCTCGCCGTCGCCGCCGCCAAGACTCTCGGCGCGGGCGTGCGCGTGGTGTCCATGCCGTCCTTCGAGCGCTTCAAGCGCCAGAGCGCCGGCTACCGCGAAAGCGTGCTGCCGGCCGCGGTGCGTAAGCGCGTCGCGATCGAGGCCGGCGTGACCGGACTCTGGTATCAATTCGTCGGCCTCGACGGCAAGGTCGTCGGCATCGACCGCTTCGGCATCAGCGCCCCCGGCGGCACGGTGATGAAGGAACTCGGCATCACCGCCGAGGCCGTGGTCGCCGCCGCGCAGAGCCTCTGAGTTCGCCCGCGGTTTGGAAAGAAGCCGGCTCCCGAGTGGGGCCGGCTTTTTTGTGTCCGCTCGCGGCGGACGGGACGGCGTCTAAACCATTTCAAATAGAGTTGTAGCCGACAGAGACGGAGAATCGCCGCAAAAAGGCGCAAAATTTTACCGCGCGCATGAAACGTCACAGGCGCCTATAGGCGCGCGGAAGAGCTTCGCCGGAGGCAGAGAATTTTTGTGACTCTTTGCGGCTACAACTTCCTTTGAAATTCTCTAGGCCGACAATTCGGCCACCGCCGCGCGGTAGGCGGCCTCGGCCTCGGAGGCGGACGCGGCGGTCATGCGCAGGTCGCGCAACAGGCCGTCCTTCAAGCCGTAGATCCAGCCGTGCACCGTGAGGGTCTGGCCGCGTTCCCAAGCGTCGCGCACGATGGTGGTCTGGCAGACGTTGGAAACCTGTTCGATCACGTTCAACTCGCAGAGCCGGTTGGCGCGGGTGTCCTCGCCGTGCAGGGAGTGGATGCAGGCCTCGTGGCGGCTCTTCACGTCCTGCACGTGGCGCAGCCAGTTGTCGGCCAGGCCGACGCGATCGCAGCGGAGGGCGGCGCGCACGCCGCCGCAGCCGTAGTGGCCGACGACCATGACGTGTTTCACCTTGAGAACGTCCACCGCGTATTGGAGCACGGAAAGGCAGTTGAGGTCGGTGTGGCAGACGACGTTGGCGATGTTGCGGTGCACGAAGACCTCGCCGGGGAGCAGGCCGATGATCTCGTTGGCGGGCACGCGACTGTCGGAGCAGCCGATCCAGAGGTATTCGGGGTTTTGCTGGCGGGAGAGTTTGACGAAAAACTCGGGATCCCGGAGCGTGATCGCGTCGGCCCAGGCGCGGTTTTGGGCGAAGAGCTGGGGAAGGTCGTCCATGATTCACCTCAGCTTGGGCGTCGGACCGGCGCGGGCCAAGGGAAAGCTTGGGGCCGTGGCCTTGCCCCCGCCGGCTCACTCGGCTCCGTTTTTCTTGGCCACGCTCTCGCCGGAGGCGGCGCCGTCCGGCGGTGGCGGCTGAATCCCCGAAGGGGGAGCGGCGACTTCCCCCGCGGCGGCGCTCCCGGCCAGGGTTTCGGGCGGGTCCTTGAGACCCGGCGTCGCGACCGCCGCGGCGGCGTCGGGCTCTGGGTCGCCGATCCCGACCACCAGCGAAAGATTCTCGGGATCGTCCCAGGTCCAGGTTTCGCCCAGCGCCAGCGCTTCCGTCGGCGGGAGTTGCCGGCCCAGCTCGTAGCCTGATCGCCAGTCGGACCATTCGGCCGGTTGAAGGCTGTATTCGAAGGGATTGGCCGTGACCGGGCTCTGCATGGCCGCCGCGATGATCCCGACGACATAATAGTCGCTCTTCAGGTCGATGAGCCCCTCGGCTTCTCCGAAACTCGCGTCGGCCGCCGCCGGGATTTCACCGGTGTAACTTGTCGACCCTGCGCGCAAGCCGCCCCGCCCGGTGTTGTTGCCTTCGCGCGAGGCGATTCGAGATGGCCCGGCCAAAGAAAACTGCCCCGGATGCGATGTCGCTCCGGGTGCGACGACGACGGGCGCGAGTCGGTTGTCGTGCGTTTGGATCGGATTCGATTCCGCCGACAACACGCTCATCTCGTTTCCCTCGGGTTTGGTCTGGAGCGCGATCCCGGCGCCGGCACCGGAGACGTTCGCGATCGATGTCAGGCGCTCCTTTGGCGCCCCGGCCCTCCAGGCCAGTCCGCCGGCCATCACGGCCAAGGCCGCCGCCATCCCGCCCAGGAATCGCGGCGCGCGCCACCAAACGGCCGGCTTTGAATCGAAGCCGAGCTTTCGTTCCAAACCGGTGAGCATGGCCGCCGGAGGGCACACGGGCGGGGAGCCTTTCACCGACACGACGGCGGCGACCAGATCGTGCCAATTGTCGTCGCGTGGGCCCTGCCCCGGGTTGGTATCGGACGGGAAGTGAGGTGCTTCAGGCATGGTGGTCGATGAGTTCGCGCAGGCGGCGCAAGGAACGTCGCACGCGGGTTTTGATGGTGCCCAAAGGCGACTGGCATTCGGTCGCGATTTCTTGGTGGGTGAATTCTTGAAAAACGTAGAGCTCCAGGCAGCGGCGCTCCTCCTCCGAAAGCCTGGCCAGGCCGTGGAGGATCTGCTCGCTCACTTCCCGGTGGATCAATTCGGAGGCGCCGGCCCCGTCGATTTCGCCGCCGGAAACGGGTTCGAAGGCAAATTTGCCGCCCCGCTTTTGTCGTCCCTGCCGGCGCAGGCGGTCCAGGCAGATGCCGCGCAGGATGGAGTAGGCCCAGACGAACGGACGACCTTCCACCGGATCGTAGCGATCGGCCCGGTGCCAGATGCGCACAAACGCGTCCTGCACCGCTTCCTCGGCTTCGAAGCGGTCGCCGGTCAAGCGGTGGGCGATGCCCAGCAGCGTGGCGGCCCAGAGCGCGTAGAGTTCGCGCAGGGACGGCTCGTCCCCGTCCGCGATCCGCAACAACAGACCGTGGGCCAGAAACTCCTCCCGCGAATGGCAGGTCCGTGTCGCGCCCGTCCGGGCGGCGGATTCGCTGATCGGGTTGGACGCGGCTTTGGGCATCGTTGGACTCCCTCACCAACGCTGGTTCGCGGAAAAGTGCACGACCCCGGAATCGTCCCGCGCCGAGCGATCCCCCACCGCGCGCGCCGCATCCACGCGGAGGGTAAACCCCTCGCCCACGCGCACCCGCAAGCCGACGCCGACCCCGGCGATGTTGTCGTCCGGTTCATCCCCGGGGAAGCCGGCGGCATCCACGAACCACACCGGTTGCCAGGTGCCTTTCGCCGGCAGGGAAAAGCGTGGACCCTGATGCTCGGAGGAAACCAGCCAGGCGTCCGCCCCGTGATATCGGTTTTCGTCGTAACCCCTCACCCCCGCCTGTCCGCTGCCGTAAAAATGATCCAGCGAGGGAATGTCCTGGTCGGCAAACTGCACCGTGCCCCGCACCACCCACTGGCCCCAGGCGCCGAGTTTTGTGATGCGCGTGGCCTCCGTCCGGAGCGTGGCATAGCGGGCGTCGCGGGCACCGTAGGCGCGGTAGTCGGCGGTCTCGCCCCGCCATCCGGTGTTGTAGTTGAGGCCGAGGTCGAGCCGGGTGCGCCCAAAGCGGTCCGACAGCGAGGCCGCCCAGCCGGGTTGGATCAACAGGCCCGGCAGTTCGAAGGTCCGGGACTGCCCGCCTCGGGTCACCTCGGCGTGGTCCGCCCGCCACTCGAGCCCGAGTCTCACCTCGTGCCAGGCCTGCCGGCCCAGGGCGAAGCGCCGGGTCGCGACCGGTTCGATTTTGACGAGCGTGCGCCGGCTGGTGGTCGCTCCGTCGGTGTAGTCCACCTCGCTGGCCGACGCGCCCACGTCGAGACGCCAGCGTTCCGAGAATCGAAATCCATGGTTCACGCTGCCGCCGCGATAGATATCCGAATCCGGGGTCGCCATCAGCAGCACGCCAAGCGTCGCGCGCGGGTCGAACACGTCGTCGAGCCGCGCGCCGACGTAGACCCGCTCATCGCCGAGGGCGCGGCTCAGTTGATTGTCCAACCCGATGAAAAAATGGGTGCCTCGCCCCGGCGCGCCCGTGCGCAGGATGGGCACCACCCCCGCCGGCGCGCCGCCGGCATCGGACCCGCGCAACAGTTCCGCCTGAGGGTCGCGTTGCACGGTGACGACCAGCGTGACCCGGCCCCGGCTGATCGATTGCCTCGGGTAACGGGCGACGAAAACGCGTCCCGTTTCCCCCGTCGGCGTCGCCTCGACCGCCGCGCGCAGACGCTCCAGCATAGCCTTAGAGACCGGTTTGCCGATGAAGGGCTCGACCGCCGCCTTCAACCCCTCTGCCACCACGGCTTCGTAGCCGCTTACGCTCACCCCCTCGACAGAATCTCCCGGGACCGACTGCGGATCCGGCGCCTGCGCCTGAGCCTCGTCGGGTGCCAACGCGACCTGCCTCAACGCGGGCACCAGCACGCTTTCCTCCGTCGCCGGACGCGGCGCGGTCGCCCGGACTTCAGAGCCCGTTTTCGCGGAGGTGGGCGGCGCGGCGACCAGCGCGGCACCGGCCCACGGCCAGACGAGGCAGGCGGCGACTCCGATGGCGCGAAGTCGTGGTGCCGGGGTTCGCACGGGGGTTTGGACGGTTCTCACGTCTTGCGGTGAAGCGGCGACGGCGGATACCCAAAAACGGATACGCCGGATCCGCGAAATGCGAACCCGGCGCACGGCTTGGGCTAACCTGCCCAAGAGGTGGATTAATCGCTGATGATGATGTCGCCGGCGGCGGCAAGCACCTTCAGTTCGCGCGCCGGAGCGGTGCGATCGGCGATGTCCAGCTTGAGCGCGGGGATCGTTTCGATGCCGGCGACGGAGATGCCCGGGTCGAGATTGACCTCTCCGGTGGCCGGACCTCCGAGCGTATTCACGCCGGTGGCGTAAATCAGGGTGGGATCGACCTCGCCGTCACCGCGTTCGACTTCGGAGCCGGTGTAGTGGCGGATATCCACCACTTCGATCACTTCGCCATCGACGCCCTCGCAAATCGCGACCTCGGGCTCGCCCGCGTCGGGTTTGATCACGGCGGTGTCGTCCTCGGTGCCCGGAAACGGGCAAACAGTGACAATGGGGTCACCGACCGGGTCCTCCGTAACGACTCCCGGGCAAACGAAGACGACGGGTTCGCCGGCCGGATCCACCAAGGTGACTTCATCCACGGTGGGCAATCCAACGCACGCGATGATAACGGGTTCAGCTACGAGATCGACCGTGGTTACTTCGGCCGCGATTTCGGTGTCGGGTGCGATGGCGGGATCGGCCGTCACATCGTCCGCCCGGGCTGCGCAGACTAAAAGTGAGAGGGCAACGGCTTGGGGAAGGATTCGAGCGGTCATGGGATCGGGATTGTCGGAGTGAGTGTTGTTGGGTTCGTTCACTATACGTTTTCGACCGGCCTTTGGATTCAAATTTTTGAGAAAATCGGCTTCGTCGCGTTTTTCCTGGGCAGGTCCGGCGTGCGGTCTTCCCCAATCCGCTTCCAATTCGATTCTTCCGTCGACTTCTCGCCTGCCGTGGGAACACATCCGCCGCGTGCCGAGCGCGGCTAAGATGCCGGAAGGGGCGATGGCCGGTGCCGGCTCGTTGGTTACCTCGCATCGGGATCTTCCGGAGCAAGCCGGCGGGCCATTTCCACGCCGCCCGGCTGCATCCGCAGCCAAGCGGCGGCGGCCGCCGCGTCGGAGCGTGACCAACGTTCCGCCACGATCTGCATCGCGAGGTCGCGACCGGGCCCGGCGGGCAAACGCGCGGTCCAGGCGGCTGCGGCGGGGGCGTTTTTCCCCGCCCAAGAGCCGAGGACCACCGGTGCGTAGGCGGTCAGGACCTCGATATCCTGCACGCGGGAAAACAAACGCCCGGCGCCGGCTTCCGGGTCTTTCGTCGCAAGCGCCTTGGCGCCCAGCGCAAGCAGCCGGGCGCGCGCGGGATCGTCGGGTTGCGTGGCCAGCCAGGCGTCCGCCGCGGCCGGCGCCGAGCAGGACCAGCTGTAGAAGGCGGTTTCGAGCAGATCGGCGCGCTTCGCGCCTTCGGGCAGCTGGAGTCCCAGCGTCAGCGCGCGCAGCGGATCCCGGTCCGCCAGTTCGCGCCCGGCGTGGTGCAGGACGGCGGTTTTCCAGTCTCCCGCCGCCGCGTGGGCCGCAAAATCGTCCAGATTCGCGGGCGCGCGCGCGAGCTCCGCCGCCACGAGCCAGACGTGCGCGGAGGGCATGACGGGAAGCGCCCCGATCCAAGCCGCGGCCTTCGCCGGTTCCGCGCGCATCCAGATGCGCATGGCCGCCAAGCCAAACGGGGTGTCGAGTTCCGCGGCCGAAAGCGATTTGACGATGTCCTCGACGTTGTCCTCGTTCACGAACCCGAGCAGCTCGCGGGTAAGCCGGTCGCGGGTGGCGTCGTCCCCGGTCTGCACCTCTTGCAGCGCCTTCAACTTTTCGGCGAACGCCGCGAGCGCGGCGTTTTCCGCGGCGGCTTCGTTGGCTTTTGGCGGCGACGGTAGCGCCGGAACCGAAGGCGCGGCCTCGCGGGACTGGGCGGGGCCTTGGCGGGTGATCGGCGCATGGGCGCATCCGGGCCAAAATCCGACGACGCCCGCCACGGAGGCGGAAACGAGGACGAGGGC
>JAIXVP010000205.1 GCA_027482905.1 Opitutaceae bacterium | reverse complement strand
CGCTACATCGCCAAATACACCATCAACCCCGCCATCGCCCAAGGCATCGGCCACATCGTTGGCTCGGTCGAGGTGGGCAAACTCGCCGACCTCGTCCTCTTCAAACCCGCCCTCTTCGGCGTGAAACCCGAGCTCGTGCTCAAGGGGGGCTTCATCAACTGGGCCAACATGGGCGACCCCAACGCGTCCATCCCCACGCCCCAGCCCATGATGTATCGCCCCATGTTCGGCGCGACCACGCGCGGCATCGCCTCGACCGCGCTCACGTTTGTCTCCGCCGCGTCCCTGCGCGAAGGCGGCCTCGCCGACCTCGGCCTCAAACGCCGCTTGGAACCTGTCGTCTCCTGCCGGTCCGTTTCGAAACGCGACATGGTCCACAACGACGCGCTGCCCGTCATCAAGGTGGACCCCGAGACCTACCACGTCACCGCCGATGGCGAGCACCTCACCTGCGAGCCCGCGAAGGTTTTGCCGATGGCGCAACGCTACTTCCTTTTTTAACTTCGGCGCATGATTTCTATCCAAGCCCCGGTCGTCACCCCCGACCTCGCGCTTCCGGTCGTCGCCCTTCGCATCGAACGCCGCACTCTTGCGAAGCGCCTCTGGCGCGGCGTCGCCGCCGACGGCACCGAGTTCGGTTTCCAACTTTTTAAGCCGCTCCAGCCCGGCGACGCATTTCATCAGAACGCCGTCGCCCGCTACATCATCGAGCAGGAACCCGAGCCCGTGCTGGAGATCCCGCTCGCCGGCTTCCCCGCCTCTGCCGTCGCCGGCATCGGCTGGGCGGTGGGCAACCTCCACCTTGAATTCAGCTCAGAGGCCACGCGTTTGCTGACTCCCGACGAGCCCGCCGCGCGCCAGCTCCTGGCTCGCATCCAGGTCGCGTTCACGCCGACCACCGCCGTCTTTCGCCCCGGCCGCTTCAAACGCAGTCTCACCAACCCTCTCGTCGATGACCTCGGCCCCAGCCACCAGCACTGACGCCGCGTGGCTGGTCGGTCTCCTTCAGGCCGGCGACTCGTTCTACCCGACCGGCGGCTACGCCCATTCCTTCGGTCTCGAAGGGCTGATCGAACTTGGCGTCGTGCACGACCGCGAAACCCTGCGCTCCTTTTTTCTCCTGTCCGCGCTCCCGACCCTCCGCCAGGCCGAACTCCCTCTCGCCGCCCACGCCTACGCCGCATTCGATCCCGTCGCGCCCGACTGGACCCGCGTCGCCGAACTCTGCGTTCTCGCCCACGCTCTCAAGAGCCCGCGAGAACTCCGCGCCGCCACCGACAACATCGGCCGCCAACGCGCCGAACTCGCCGCCCGCCTCCACGCTCACCCGCTCGCCACCGATTACCTCGCCCGCGCCGTTTCCGGCTCCTGGCCTTTTTCCGCTGCCGTCTCCGCCGCGCTCGAAGGCCGCATCCTCGGCGCCCCGCGCGACGCCGTGCTCGCCGGCATCACCTATTCAACCCTCTCCGCCACCCTCGCCGCCGCGATGAAACTGCTCCGCCTTGGTCAAAACGCCGGCCAAACTCTCCTCACCGAAATGCTCGGCCACGCTCCCGAAATCATCGCGACCGCGAACACCATCCCCCTCGCCGGGATCGGCTGGTTCAACCCCTGGCTCGACATCGCCTCCGCCCGCCACGAAACCGCAAATTCCAGGATGTTCATCTCCTGATCGTGGACTCCCTTCTGAGTCCTGAATCCTGACTTCTGACTTCTTCTTCCTCCCATGAATCGTCCCCCCCGCATCGGCATCGGCGGCCCCGTCGGCTCCGGCAAAACCATGCTCTGCCTCAAGCTCTGCCAAAAGCTGCGCCAGCGTTACTCGATGGGCGTCGTCACCAACGACATCTATTGCTCCGAGGACGCCGAGTTCCTCATCCGCCAGAGCGCGCTTCCCGCCGAGCGTATCCGCGGCGTCGAGACGGGCGGCTGCCCGCACACCGCCATCCGCGACGACACCACCATGAACGAGCAGGCCTGCCAGGCCCTCGAAAAGGCCTTCCCCGACCTCCAGCTCGTGCTGGTCGAGAGCGGCGGCGACAACCTCACCGCCACCTTCTCGCCCGAGCTCGTCGACGCCTTCATCTACGTGATCGATGTCGCCGAGGGCGAAAAAATCCCCCGTAAAGGCGGTCCCGCCATCCGCCACAGCGACCTGCTCATCATCAACAAAATCGACCTCGCTCCCCTTGTGGGCGCCGACCTCTCCGTGATGGACCGCGACGCGAAAATCCAGCGCGGCCCGCGGCCCTTCCTGTTCTGCGACCTCAAGCGCGAGCACAACCTCGACCAGGTCATCGCCTGGATCGAAAACCAAGTCCTCTTCGCCACCAAACCCCGAACCTGAATTGGCCGCAAAGAGACGCAGAATGCGCAAAATGAATACCTGCGGTTCGATTCCGTTTTTTGCGCCTTCTGCGCTTTTTTGCGGCTAAATCTCCGTTGCCTCTTCCATGGCCGACTTCCACGGACACCTCGCCCTCCGCGCCGCCGCCCGGCCTGAAGACGGCGTGACCGCGCTCGCGTCCCAATCCTTCCGCGCGCCCTACCACCTGAGCAAACCCTACTGGGACGCCGACACCCGCACCCTCCTCGTCCAGGTCGTCAATCCCACCGCCGGTATCCTGTCCGGCGACCGTCTCGAGTCCGCCGTGTCCGTCGAGCCCGGCGCCGCCGTCCTACTCACCACCCCGAGCGCTAGCCGCGTGTTTTGCATGCGGGCCGACTCGCCTGCCGCCTCCTCCCTCCAGCATTTCAGCGTCGCCCCCGGCGGCTGGCTCGAGGTCCTGCCCGAGCCCCTTGTTCCGCATCGCGGCTCCCGTTTCCACCAACGCACCGTCCTCGATGTCGCCCCCGGCGGCTCTGCGTTCTACGCCGACCTGCTTTTCCCCGGCCGTATCGCCCACGGCGAAACCTGGGCATGGGATCGTCTCATTCTGGAGCTCGAAGTGCGCTCGGGCCCCGCGCTCCTCCTTCGCGAGCGGCTCGATCAATCCGCCTCCGACCTGCACGCCCTCGCCACGCTCGCCGGCAGCGGCGAACACGCCTCTTTCGGCAACGCCGTGTTCCTCGCCCCCGGGCTCGCCGCCGACCCCGCCCCCGTCTGGCGCGCCGACCTGCACGCGCTCCAGACCGACGGCATCTGCATCGGCGCCAGCCCACTACGCACCGGCGCGGGCTGGAGCATTAAATTCATCGCCCCCGACGGCATTCGGCTCCGCCAAACCCTCGGCGCCATCCGGCGCATCCTCGCGCCGACCGCGCCCCACCTGGCCTGCGACGCGCGCAAGCTCTAGGTTTCTCCGCCGCGCCGTTCGTTAGTCCGCCCGGGACGTGCCGCGGACTTTTTTCGCGTTTCGGCGCGAGCGTAGCAGCACCGCGACCAAAACCAGCACCCCTAGCACCGGAATCAGGTGGTCGGGATTCGTGACCACGTGGTGCACGGCGGCACTGAAATCCCAAGTGAGATCGTGTCCGCCGTCGTGGCCCGGGTGCGCTTGCGACGTGGAGGCGAGCAGGAAGGTCAAGGCGGCCGGCTTCAGGAGACCGTGCGAACGAAGGAGTTTCATGGGGAATGATGCCATTTTGAGCAGATTACAGGCCACGAGCGCGACCGTATTTTGTGGGTCCGCCGCTCCTTGGTGCGCGCCCTGCTATGAATGCGTTTACTTCAAACCCCATGCATTCGCGCTTCAGTCTCGACTTGGGCAGCCTGCGCACGGCCTACGCCGAAGGGATATCAACTCCCTCCGAAGTCGTCGCCGAAGTGTATCGCCGCATTCGCGCCCGGGGCGACGACCACGTCTGGATCACCCTGCGTCCCGAGGCCGAGGCGATCGCCGAGGCCGAGGCCCTCGCCGCCCGTCGCGCCGCCGGCGAGGGTCTGCCGCTTTACGGCGCGCCCTTCGCGGTGAAGGACAATCTTGACGTGGCCGGCCTACCGACCACCGCCGCCTGCCCCGCCTTCGCCTACACTCCGATCGCCGACGCCGAGGCCGTGCGGCGTTTGCGTGCCGCCGGCGCCATCGTGATCGGCAAGACCAACCTCGATCAGTTCGCCACCGGCTTGGTCGGCGTGCGCTCGCCCTACGGCGCCCCGAGCAGCGTTTTTCACCCCGACTACATATCCGGTGGCTCCAGCTCGGGTAGCGCCGTCGCGGTCGCCGCCGGCCTCGTCTCCTTCGCCCTCGGCACCGATACGGCCGGCTCGGGCCGCGTGCCGGCCGCATTCAACAATCTTGTTGGCTGGAAACCCACCAAGGGTCTCGTCAGCACCCGCGGCCTAGTCCCCGCCTGCCGTTCGCTTGATTGCGTCAGCGTGTTCACCCTCACCTGCGCCGACGCGACCGACGTCGCGGCGGTGGTCTCGGGCTATGACGCCACCGACCCCTACTCCCGGCCCGCACCCGTCGGCACGGCGGCCGCTCCCGCTTTGCCGGCCGCATTCCGTTTCGGCGTGCCACGTTCCACCCAACTCGAATTCTTCGGCGACACCGCCGCCGCCAATCTTTACGCCGCCGCCCTCGCCCGCTTGCGCGCGCTCGGCGGCCAGCCGGTCGAGATCGATTTCACTCCCTTCGCCGCCACCGCCGCCCTGCTCTACGCCGGCCCCTGGGTTGCGGAGCGGCTCGCCGCGATCACTCCTTTCGCCGATCTCCATCCCGAGGCCCTGCATCCCGTAACCGCGAAGATCATCGGCGCGGCGCGTGGACTCGCCGCCGTGGAGGCGTTCCGGGCCTTTTATAACCTCGAGGAACTGCGTCGCGCCGCCGCCGCCGAATGGGCGCGCATGGACGTTCTCCTGCTGCCGACCACGCCGACCATCTACACCCACGCCGAGGTCGCGGCGGAGCCGGTCCTGCTCAACAGCCGGCTCGGCACCTACACCAATTTCGTCAACCTGCTCGACCTCTCCGCGCTGGCCGTGCCCGCCGGCTTCCGACCCGACGGGCTCCCGCTCGGCGTCACCCTCATGGCCCCGGCTTTTGGCGACTCGGCCCTGCTTGCCCTCGGCGCGCGTCTGCACGCCGCCCTGGGCGGCACGCTGGGCGCCACCGCCACCGCGCTGTCCGCAGTTTCGGCGCCGGCGGCCTTGCCGGATTCGCGGGCGCCCTTCCGTCCCGCCCCCGCCCCGGCGCCGGTCTCCATCTTGCTCGCCGTGGTCGGCGCGCATCTCTCCGGCCAACCGCTCAACCACCAGCTCACCTCCCGCGGCGCCACGTTGGCGCGCGCCACCCGCACCGCGCCGGATTATCGGCTCTTCGCCCTCGCCCGGACCACGCCCCCCAAGCCCGGCCTCGTGCGTTCCCCGGGTTTCACGCCGGTCGTCGCGTCCGGCGCGTTCGCCGGCATCGAGGTCGAGGTCTGGTCGCTTTCGCCCGCCGCCTTCGGCGCCTTCACGGCCGAAGTGCCCGCGCCCCTCGCCATCGGCAACGTCGTCCTTGCCGACGGCTCGACCGTGAAGGGCTTTGTCTGCGAACCCGCCGCGCTCGAGGGCGCGACTGAAATCACCGCGCACGGCGGCTGGCGCGCCTACCTCGCCGCCCGGCCACCGGGCTGAGCCTCCGCCCACGCCCGGTGGCACGCGCCATGCTTATTACGAATCGCTGAAATCGTAACACTTTTGCCGGTCCGATCCCGCCCCGCGTCGCCTTCGCCTTTTTCCTCCTCCCACCTCATGACCACCATCGCCCGCCGCCTCGCCTCCGCGTTTCTCGCCGCCGGTCTCACCGCCGGTTCCCTCCTCGCCGCCCCGCTCAAGATCGCCTACTCCGACTGGCCGGGCTGGACCGCCCTTGCCATCGCCGAGCAGAAAGGCTTCTTCAAGGACGCCGGCGTCGAGGTCGAATTGCTCTGGTTCGAATACGGACCCTCCATGGAGGCGTTTACCGCCGGCAAGGTCGACGCGGTCACGGTGACCAACGGCGACGCCCTCGTCACCTCCGCCGGCGGCGCGAAGAATGTCGCCGTCGTGCTCACCGATTATTCCAACGGCAACGACATGATCGTGGTTAAACCCGGTATCGAGTCGCTCAAGGATTTGAAGGGCAAAAAAATCGGCATCGAGGTCGGCTTCGTTGAACACCTTCTGCTTCTGAACGGCCTGCAAAAGGTCGGCCTGACGGAGTCCGACGTCGAGCTGGTCCCGACCCCCACCAACCAGACCCCGCAGGTCCTCGCCTCCGGACAGGTCGACGCCATCGGCGCCTGGCAGCCCAACTCCGGCGCCGCGCTGAAGGCCGTCGCCGGCTCCAAGGCCATCTACACCAGCGCCGACGAGCCCGGGCTGATCTACGACGCCATCGTTGTCACGCCCCAGAGCCTCGCCGAGCGCCGCGCCGATTGGGTGAAGGTCGCCCAGGTCTGGGACCGCGTCGTCGCCTTCCTCGCCGATTCCAAAACCCGCGCCGAAGGCATCAAGATCATGGCCGCCCGCGCCGGCGTCGACGCCTCCGAATACGCCTCCTTCATGCCCGGCACCCGCTTCCTGTCGCTCGCCGAAAGCGCCAAGATCCTCGACTCTTCCGCCGCCGGTTTCGGCACCCTCGCCGGATCGTCCAAGATCGCCGACGATTTCAACGTGAAGAACGGCGTGTATAAGGTCGCCCAGGACATCCCCGCCTCCTTCGACGCTTCCATCACCGCCGACGCGTTGAAGAAGTAACCGCGCCCCCCGTCCACCTTCGTCCTCTTCGCGGCCGGCGCCCGGTGCGCCGGCCTTTTTCTTGTCCCGCTCCATGTCCCGCTGGTTCTCCATCCGCCAAGACCTGACGCCCGGG
>JAIXVP010000057.1 GCA_027482905.1 Opitutaceae bacterium | reverse complement strand
GGGGCGGAGAAATCGTGACGCCGGGCGGCAGCTCGGGCTCGGGCGGGGGCGGCGGAGGCAGCGGCGCGACGGGCGCGGCGACGACGGGGGGCGGCGGGGCGGGCGGGTTGGAGCAGGCGGCGAGGAACAGGGAGCAGGCGAGACCGAGACCAAGCGGGAGATGGCGGTATGGCATGGTCCGAGCGTGCAAGCCTCGGACATGCCCGGCCACACCGCTCCGGCCCGGGCGGGCGGGTTTATGATTATTTCACCCGGCTGGCACCCGCCGTCACGCGACCGACAAAAACGTGACGTCCGCGCCGCCGGTTCACAGCAGCCGGCCCGGCTCGTAGGTGGCGGACTACGGGCTCAAAAGGTTTTGGTGGATGCGGCCGTCCTTCATGATCACGACGAGGTTCTTCTCCGGTTGGGCGAGCAGGTCGAGGTCGGCCAGCGGGTCGCCGTCCACCAGAAGCAAGTCGGCCAGGGCGCCCTCGCGGACGACGCCGAGCGCGCCGGGGTAGGGATTGCGCGGGCCGGAGAGGGCGAGGAGTTGGGCGTTGTCGTGGGTGACGAGTTTGAGCGCCTCGGCCGGGGTGAACCAGCGGCGGAGTTTCAAAATCTCGGCGGTCTGGCGCTCGTTCTGGCGCGGGTCGAAGAGGAAGTCGGTGCCCCAGGCCAGCTTGACCTTGTGCTTGCGGGCCATGCGGAAGGCGAAATCGGTGCCGTCCACGACGGATTGTTTTTTCACCTGCACATGGGCGGGCGCGGTGGGCGGGGCGGGGTCGAGGGCTTGCAGGCTCAGCCAGACGTCTTTTTTGGCGAGCAGCTTGATCGTGGCCTCGTCGAGGAGCTGGCCGTGCTCGATGCATTTCACGCCGGCGTCGACGGCGCGGCGGACGGCTTTGACGGTGTAGGCGTGGACGGTGACGTAGGTGCCCCAGTCGTCGGCGGCCTCGACGGCGGCCTTGAGCTCGTCGAGCGTGTATTGGGCGACGTCGAGCGGATCGTAGGCGGTGGCGGCGCCGCCGCCGGCCATGAGCTTGATCTGCGAGGCGCCGGAGCGGAGGTTTTCGCGCGTGGCGGTGAGCACCTCGTCGCGCCCGTCGGCGATGAAGTTGACCCCGAGATGTTCGCCCTTGGAGACATGGCCGAAAAAGCGGCGGGATTTTTCGTGCGGCAGGCGGGAGTCGCCGTGGCCGGAGGTCTGGGAAATCATCGCGCCGCTCGGGTAGATGCGCGGGCCGCGGGTTTTGCCGGCGTCGATGGAGCGCTTCACGCCGAAGATCGGGCCGCCGACGTCACGCACCGAGGTGAAGCCGCGCAGCAGCATTTCCTCGGCCTCGGCGAGGGCCTTGGCTTCGAGGTCCTCGTAGGTCGTCTCCGGCTTCAGCATGTCGTGCTGCGAGCAGGTGCTGACGAAGATGTGCACGTGGGCGTCGATCAGGCCGGGCATGAGGGTGCGCCCGCCGCCGGCGATGATGACGGTGTCGGCGCGGCGATCGGTCGGGATGGGCGCGGCGGAGATCTTTTCGATGAGGCGACCGCGCACGAGGACGTTGACCGGCGGCGATAGCGCCGGGCCCACGCCGTCGAACACGCGGACGTCGGTGAACAGCGTGACGGCACCCGAAGCCGGAGCGGACTCGGCGCGGGCTACGGCGGGATCCCCGACCAGCGCGACGAAGACGAGCAGCAGGAGAGGGAGAAACTTCATGGAGGATTAGGGGGACGGAAGGAGTCCGTTCACAGCAAGCGCCCGGGCTCGTAGGTGGCGGCGCCGGGGGTCTTTTTCACCACGGCGGCGACGGTGCGGGCAAAGACGTCCACCTGCCGCGGCGCGGCGCCGACGAAGCGTTTGGCGTCGGCGAGCAGGGCGCGGAGTTGTTTCTCGGGCAGACCCAAGCGGGCGTCGGCGGCGAGCAGGCGCACGAGGTCGCTCTCGCCTTCGCCGGTGCGGATGGCTTTGGCGGCGGCGAGGGCGTTTTCCTTGATCGCGAGGTGGGCGGTCTCGCGGCCCACGCCGGCTTTCACGGCCTCCATGAGGATCGTGGTGGTGGCGAGGAAGGGCAGCTGGCGCTGGTTCTCGGCCGCGATGGCGGCCTCGAATACGTCCATCTGGTTGAGCACGGCGAGCAGGGTCTCGAGCAGGCCGTCGATGGCGAAACACGCATCCGGCAGGGCGACGCGGCGGACGACCGAGCACGACACGTCGCCCTCGTTCCACTGGTGGCCGGCGAGCCCGGCGGTCATCGCGACATGGCCGGAGAGGATGGTGGCGAAGCCGCAGATCCGCTCGCAGTTGCGGGCGTTGACCTTGTGCGGCATGGCGGAGGAGCCGACCTGGCCCTTCTGGAACCCCTCGGTGAGCAGACCCTGGCCGGCCATGAGGCGCAGGGTGGTGGCGAAGCTGGCCGCGCCGGCGCCGAGCTGGAAAAGGGCCGACACGACCTCGAAATCGAGCGAGCGCGGGTAGACCTGGCCGACGCTGCCGAGCGCGCCGCCGAAACCGAGGTGCCGCACGATGCCGGCCTCGAGCGCGGCGACCTTGGCCGCGTCGCCGTCGAAGAGCGTGAACTGGTCCAGCTGCGTGCCGACCGCGCCCTTCAGGCCGCGCACCGGATAGCGGGCGGCGAGCTCGGCGAGGCGGGTGTGCGCGGCGAGGATCTCCTCGCCGAACATGGCGAAACGTTTGCCCAACGTGGTGGGCTGGGCGGGCACGTTGTGGGTGCGGCCGGTGAGGAGGAGGCCGCGAAACTCTTTCGCGCGGGCGGCGAGTTTGCGCAGGGCGGCGGCGGACTTCATGCGCACGACGGCGAGCGAGCGGGCGACCTGGAGCTGCTCGACGTTCTCGGTGAGGTCGCGCGAGGTCAGGCCGAGGTGGATGACCTCGTGGCCGGCGAGGGCGTTGAAGGCCTCGATGCGGGCCTTCACATCGTGGAGGGTGACGCGTTCGCGCGCGTCGATGTCGGCCAGGTCGATCTGGTTTTTAACCTTCTCGTAGGCGGCGACGGCCTTGGCCGGGATGGCGAGGCCGAGTTCGCGCTGGGCCTTCATCACCGCGATCCAGTAGTCGCGCTCGATCGCGATGCGCCCGGTGGGCGACCAGATGTCCTTGATGAGCGGCGAGGCGTAGCGCTCGGCGAGGACGTTTGGGATGGCGGAGGCGGCGGGGGACGGCGTGTCGGACATGGCGTGGGCGGCGAGCCCAACGCCGGCGAGTCCCGACGCCAAAGCCAAAAATCACCGCGCGCCCGGGTCGGCTCAGCGCGACCGCTCATTCTCGACCACTAGGGCCTCGGTGTGGCCGCGCAAAAAGAAGCGCGCCTGCTCGTGGTTCACCACCCGGGCTAGACGCAGCCCCGCCCCCCACTTCTCCGTCTCATCGATGGGCGTGGCATGGGGCGCCGATCGCGCGGCATACGTTAAAAAGGTCCGCTGGTTCCGCTTCATACCCACCCCGAAAATCCTCAACTCAAACATGCGTGCCTCTAAGAACTGCAGTTCCTCGCCGTCCGCTTGAAACACCACGTCTCGGGTTGGACGCACGGTCCAGATCGAGCCCGGCTCAAGCATCCCGGTTCGCCATTGCTCGACAAACGTCCGCAGCAGCGGCCGAGGATCGGAGTGAACATAAACGATGTGCAGACTGCCGGATGCCTCTGGCTCAGCTCGCACGATTTTCAGCCCACCATACTGGTCGACATGCCAGTCGCCCTCCCGCAGCGGTCGGTTATAGAGAACCTCCGACCGCTCCAAACTGACTCGTAATCCCACCGCCACGGAGGGCGGGACGGCCTTCACTCTATCCGCCTCCTCGGGCGTCAGGCTAAAACCCACGAAGACGGGAAACTGATTCGGCGCCAAATCCCCCGGCCAAAAATTGGATAGCCGTGACTTCATGCCGAGCTTCAGCCGCATAAGCTGATAATCCCACGAGCCAGCGTAGGAGTTTGCGACCCTTCCCAAATATCCGTCCACGCCACTCATCTCCAGCGACATCAATTGCGGATTCACCTGCAATCCGTCCGACACCCCTGTGATCGGCCAGAGCGACTTCACCTGCACCGGTGCCGGACCCGGTCCGGTGTGCCTGGCAGAATAGAACTCAACCTTGTTCGCGGGCTGGAGCGTGATCCCACGACCAAGCTCCGGATGCAGCTCCGTCCAGCCCCCCACCCGCACCGAAAAATCATAGGGCGAAAACATCCAAGTCGCCTGGACGAGCCCGTGTAGAATCACCAAACACGTCACGACCGCCACCGTCTGCCGCCTCGTATACTGCCAAACGATCAGCGCAGCCACACCCACCGCGCCGATCAGGACCGCCAACACAAACCGGCTCGGTTCCATATCCTTTCCCACCGATGTGGCGGGCGCATAGACGTTCAACGCTTGGATGCCGATCTGGACGGCGCACTGAACGAACGACCACAACACCGCCCGGCCCATCGTATCGACCACGGCCGCGATCAGAAAGCTCGGCGCCAGCACGCACGCGTGCAGCACCATCATTTCCGCGGCCCCCCACGCGACATCCACCCCCGACCGGCCGTTGAACAACCACCAGGGTAACGCGATCAACACCGGCGCCAGACCAAACAGCACAAACGCCGTCGTCGCCTTCGCCACCAGCAAACCGCCTCCGGAGATCGGTCGACTGCGCCAAAAGGCGTTCAACCGACACGGCGCATCCGCCTGGACCAGCTTCGCCACCAACACGCCGGCCAACAGCGCCGACAGACCGGCGATCCCGACATTCCACCGCATCGCCTCGCCATCATCGACCTTGTCCGCGGTCAGATACCAGCCCGCCAGCGCGAACTTGCCCATCATCAGCCCGACCCAACCCAGCCACGGCCAAAAGAGGAGACGCAGGTCTTTGCGAACGAAACTTAAAATCGGGAACATGCGATGACGGGGTTAAGGGGTTGAATTCTCGGGGTTCGCCTCGCAGCGGAGCACCGCGTTCGCGAACAAGGGCCACTCCACTTCGCGTTTCCCGGCGGGCTCGCGCAGGGCAAGCTGCCAGCGGGTCACGCTCAGCGACGCCGTCCGCACCGTGCCCTGGCGCAGGGGAACAAGCCACCTCCAGCCTGGGAGATCGTCGGATCCCGCCAGGCGGACGAAGCCCGGCGGCAAGGGTTCTCGCAGCGTATCCAGCAGCGGATACGAAGGACGGGCGCTTTGCGCGACGAGCACCAGCCGGCCTTTTTCGTCGTAGTCGTGCCCGACCAAAGTCCAGCGGTGCGAACCCGCCACCCGCGTCTCCCCTTTTCGCACGGGCCGGCCGGAGTCGGGCCATGCCGGCAACAGAAATTGTTCCTGGATCGCAGGCACCCCCAACCGGGCGACGCCCACCAGACCGAGGGCGGCCACGATCAACCCGACCATCCGCCGCCGCACTCGATAGGCTATCACGATGCCGGCGCCCGCCACCACCGCCGCCAGCGCCACGCTCAGCCACATCGGCGCACCCGGCTCACGCGGCATCCACAAGGCGCAGCCGAGCAAAACTCCGCCCAGCAGCGGCATGACCAGCATCACCTGCCCCGGGTCGCGGGCGAGCGCGCCCGCCAGCAGACCAAGCGCGACAAACAGCCCTTGCACCAGCGCCCAGTCCGTCGCCGCCACGCCGATCCCGGACGCCGAAAATCCCGACGCAAACCACACCGGCGCGAGCAACACCAAGGGCCCGACGATCAAAAACGCCACGCCGCCCGCCGCCTTGGCTCCCAGCAACTCTCTCCGAGCGATCGGCCGCGTGGCCGAAAACGCCGTCGCGCTCCACGGCTTGTCGTCGAACGCCAGGCGAAACGCGAGCAACGCGCCCGCCGCCGCCTCGATCCCGTTGAGCATACCGACGATAGCGCCCAGCGGCGCGAGGTTCGTCGCCACCTCGGCCGAGCGCATCAGGTGCCAAACGCACCAGGCCTTGCCCGCGATCAGGGCATACCACGCAAACAGCGGCGCCCGAACGCGCTCCCAGTCCTTGCGCACGAGATGGACGACGAGGTTCATGCGACGACGTCGGCGGAGGCGTTTTTGGTTTCAGCCCGGCCCGCCCGGGCCAGCGCGATGAAGATCTCTCGGAGCGTCATGGAGTGCGCCACGACCGAGGCCGCGGCGAATCGGGCGCGGCACGCCCCCTCCGTGACGATCGGATCGTAGGCGCTTTCGACAAAGCGCACGAGGTGGCCCGCCCGTTCGTAGCCGTGCCAGCTCGCGGGCAAATCCAGCGAAGCCACCGGCTCGTCGCCCAGGGAAACCTCCACGCGACGGAACCGCGCCTGCAAGGCCTCCGTGCTCTCGTCGATCCGCTTGCGACCCGCATCCAGCAACACCACGCGGTCGCAAAAACGCTCCACCTCCTCGATGTCGTGCGAGGCGATCAAGACCGTCCACTCGCCCAGCGCCGACACCTCCAGGATGCTCCGCACAAACTCCTCCCGCACCAGCGGATCGAGTCCGCCGAAAGGCTCGTCGAGCACGAGCAACTCCGGCCGGTAGGCGAGCGAGGAGAGCAATGCCGCCTTCATCAACATGCCGCGCGAGAGCTGGTCGAGCCGGCGATCCAGCGGCAGGTCGAGCTGGTCCAGCAAGGTGCGCTCGAGCCCACGATCCCAGCGCGGATAAAGCGGTCGACAGTGGTCGAGGAAACGCGCCACCGTCATCCAGCGCGGCAGCTCCTGGCTCTCCGAAACGAAGCCGATGCGGCGAAACTCCGCCGGCCCCAACCGCCGGGAATCCACCCCCAGCACGCTCGCCCGGCCGGCGGAGGGCGCGACGAGGTTCATCAGCAACTTGATCGTGGTGGACTTGCCCGCCCCGTTCGCCCCGAGCAGCGCCGTGACGCCTCCGGCCGGTATGGCCAGATCGAGCTCATGCACCGCCTCATGGCGTCCGTAGCGACAGGTCAGTCCCTGGGTTTCGATGATGTTCATAGCTTTAAAAGGGAACCGCGGCCTATTCGCCGCCAAGCCGCCGCCAGTGCTCGGATACGCCATCCTTCACCTCGTCCAGCGACAGACCGAGCTTCTTGGCCTCCACCACCAGCCGCTCCACTTCCGCGCCCAGCAGCGCCGCCCGCTCGCGGCGCGATCCCGCCACCGGCTCCGCGACCACGCTGCCCACCGCCGGGGTCGTCACCAGCACACCCTCCGCCACCAGCGCCGCCACGACCTTGTGCGCCGTGTTCGGGTTGATGCGAAGCTCCTGGCTCAACACCCGCACCGAAGGAAATTTGTCACCCGGCCGCAGCTGTCCCGCCACCACCGCCCGCTTCACCGCGAACAAGATCTGCTCCGCGACCGGCAAACCCTGCTTTAACTCGATCGAGAAAGGAAGCACACTGTATTACCAACACTAGAACAGCTAGGACGGCAAGTGGAATATGTGATCCGGTCCTTTCGCCCTCGGCCCGCGCCGCCACGACAGGCACTTAGCCGCCGCCACCTCCTTGGGGCGGGCGAGGATGGCCTCCAAGGCCTCGGCAAAGGCGGGCTGGATGTCGACGTGGCGTGGGCGGCAAGCCCAACGAGCCCACGGCCCGACGCCAACGCGGAAAACGCGTGCGAGGCCGGGACGCCGTTCTAAAAGCCCGACGCGGGCGGGATCTTGGGCGCGACCGGATCGCGATGATAGTGCGGCGACATGATTTGCACGCCGGCGGCGTGAAACCGGTCCTGGATCGCCTCGTGCAGGCGCCCGAGCAGCGGCAGTTTATCGGCCGGCTTTTCCGGGGTGAACAGCAACTCGTAGCGGACGTAGAAATCCTCCAGCGCGGTCTGGCGGACGGACGGGGCGGGATCCGGGGCGATGCCCGGCGTGGCGGCGGCGGCGGCGAGCAAAAGCTCGCGCACCTGGCGCCACGGCGCGTCGTAGCCGATGGTGACCTCGGTGGCGAAGCGCACGCCGCCGACGCCGCGCGAGTAGTTTTTCAACATCGAGGCGACGACGGTGTGCGGCAACGAGACCAGTTCGTCCCGGGCGGTGCGCAGCGAGCAGGAAAGCAGCCCGATGCGCTCGACCACCCCTTCGCCCTGGGCGGTCTGGACGTAGTCGCCGGGACGGAGCACGCGGCCGTAGATGAGCGAAAGCCCGCTGGTGAACTGCGAAACGAGATTGGCCGAGCCGAGCGAGAGCATGAGGCCGGCGAGCACGGAGACGCCGCGAAAGGCGGCCGAGCCGCTGCCCGGCAGATAGGGAAAGGCCACGATGACCGCGACGATCCAGATACCGATATCGGCCAGGCGCCGGGTGGTCTCGGCGGTGACGGCATCGAACAACGCGCTCTCCACCTCACCCTCGATGATGGACACGAAATAGTGGTTCGAAAGTTCGTTCGCCACCCGGGCGAAAAAATAGACGAGGGCGACGACGACCAGATTGGGCAGGGCGCCGAGAAAAAGGAACGCGAAGGGCGCCACCTCCCGGAAAAGTCGGCCCTCGAAATCCTCCGCCAGCTCATGGGTCCCGGGCAGGGCGTCCAACAGCAGGGTGCCCCACACCGCGACGCCGAACAAAATGAGCGCCAGGCTGGCGAGACGCGTGCCGATGCGGGCGAGCTGAAACATGCGCCGCGCGCTGACCTGGCGCAGGCGACGGGAGACGATCCCGCGCGCCGCTTGCACGGCGAGGGTGTTGAGGCGCTGGAGAACGGCTCGCCGCGCCCGCCAAACCAGGGCCAGCCAGAGCACCAAACCGAGGCTAAGGACCACGATTTCGAACACGGTCGAAAACTTCGCCACGACGGCGGCGGCCGTTTCCAGGCCGGCGGGCCCGGACGCAGCGAAGGGGAAACCAAAGTCCGGAAGTGAAGGCATACCGAAAACGAAACGAAAAACTGGTGACGAGCCGAAGCCGGGGCGAGTGCGAACATCCGACGAGAATTCCGAAGGTCGGTCGGAGACCTCTATTCGAACGCTACGACAGGCACTTCACCGCCAGCTCGCGCATCACCGCCGCCTCTTCCTTCGGGCGCGCGAGAATGGCCTCGAAGGCCTCCGCCAAGGCGAGCTGCATGTCGACGTGGTGCTTCAGCGGCCACGCCTTGGCCCCGGCGGCGAGTTTGCCCACATACCACGCGTTCTGGCTGAAAAGGTTCGCGGCGTTCTTCTCGCCCGCCCCGACGAAGTGTTTACCGTAGGCCGTCGCCGCGCGCTCGATGGCGAATTTGTCCGGCGCGCGCCCTCCCTGCGGCGCCAGGGCGCGGAGCTGGATAAGCAGGCGGTTGCGATTCTGCATCGAGGCCAGCAGCGGGCGGGCGCTCTCTCCGGCGAAAAAATGCCGGTCAAAGGCCGCCAGCGTGCCGCGCAGGTCGCCGCGGAAAAACCGCTCGGTCGCCTCGAAAAAATCTCCCTCGGCGAGATTCGGCGTCAGCTCCTCGACGTCGGCCTCGGTGATGGTTTTGCCCGAGTCGGCGTGGGCGGCGAGTTTGTTGACCTCGCTGACGAGGAAACGCGTGTTCGCCCCGCTGCGCGCGAGCAGAAGCGACAGCGCGTCGCGCTCAAGGGTGACGCCCAACGCCTTGGCCTCGGCCAGCGCGGTGACGGCCAGGGCCTCGGCGGCGTCCTCGGCGTTGGCCGCGCCCACGAAGGTGTAGTCGGCGGTCTTCTCGCACCACTTGAAGAAACTCTTCCGGCGGTCGATCGGCGCCGCCGTGATGAGGATGGCGACGTCGGCCGGATTCACACCCTCCAGGATCGTCTGCAAATGCTCCACCGCCGTCTTCGTCGACTCCGTGTTTCCTGTCCGCGAATCGGAAAGGAAACTCACGTCCTTGAACCACACCAGTCTCCGTCCGCCAAACATCGAGACCGTCTGCACCGCGTCGCGGAAACGCGCGATCGCCGTTTCCACCTCGTCCACGTTGTTGGCGAAACCCGCGATCGTCTCCCGCGAAAACTCGTCCGTGATCTCCGCCGCGAGCTCGTCGTAACGCGCGCGCCCCAGCCGGCCGACGAGAAAATCGTCGGCCCCGCAGATGAAGATGAAGGGAGCTTCGGGGGACGCGGCCATGAAAGGGGAAGTTCAGACCTTCGACCGGCCGCCCGCCCGGGCGCAAGCGACGGATTCGACGCCCGCCTAGGCCCGACGCCCGGACTAGGCGCGGACCTCCACCCGCCGGCCGCCCAGCCGGGCCGACTCGTAGATCGCCTCCATCACCGCGACGTCGCGCCGGCCCATCTCGCCGGACACGGCGGACTCCCGGCCCTCGCGCACGCAGAGCGCGAAGTCGTCCATCTGCAGAGCCTGCTGACTGGCCGGCTCGGGAAACTCCCACGGCCCCCGATCCGAGCGGGCCTTTAGCCCGCGGTAGGCGAAGGCCGGCTCGAATTCGACCCAACCCTTCTCCGCCTCGGCGCGAAAACGACCGGCGTTTTCGTTAAAGCTGGTGCGCAGGGTCGCCCGCGCGCCGTTCGCGAACTCCATCGTCCAGTCCAGACCCTCCTCCACGTCGGCGAAAAACTCCGGCCGCGTCTTCGGGTGCTCGGTCGCCGTCACCGCCACGGGCGCGACTCCGCCCGCCGCGAGGCAGGCCGCCTGCACGCAGTAGACGCCCATGTCCAGCAACGGACCGCCGCCGGCCAGCGCACGCTCCGCCCGCCAGGGTCGCGTCGCGCCCATGGTGAACCCGTGCGATCCGGTCATGCGGGTGAAGGCGCCGAGGTCCGGCTCGCGCGCGAGTCGCGCCAGCTCCCGGTGGACCGGACTGAAGTGCAGCCGGTAGCCGATGGACAACTTCACCCCGGCGGCGCGGCAGGCGGACAGCATCGCATCGCACTCGGCGACCGTCGGCGCCATGGGTTTCTCGCAGATCACGTGTTTGCCGGCCCGCGCGGCGGCGATGGTGTCGCGGGCGTGCAAGCCGTGCGGCGTGACGACGTAGACGATGGCGATGTCGGGATTGTCCGCGAGCCTGGCCATGTCGCCGTAGCCGTAGACGTTTTTCGCGGGAAAGCCGTGCTCCCGGGCCCAGCGCGCGCCCTTTTCCGGCGAACCGGTGACGACGCCCGCCAGGTGGCAATGGCGGGTGAGGCGAAGTGCGGGCGCGAGCTGGCCGCGCGAGTAGTTGCCCAACCCAACCAGGGCCACGCCCAGGCTGCCGGTGCGCGGATCGCCGGCCCGCATGCGCCAACCCGAGGCCAGCGCCAAACCGGCGGCCAGGCGTGAAATCCGCGCGAGAAAGCCACGACGCGGGAACAGTCGGCGGGGAGACGGCGAATTCATCGGACAAACGGAACCAGACCGAGCCGCCCGGGAACGCGCGAGGTTTTTCGTGGCCAAGCCGCGCGCCGGTTCCACCTTCGCGCCAAAACCACCCCTCCCCCGCCATGCCGCAACCGTCCCCCGCCCCGGCCGAAAAGGAAATGTCCACCCTGCGCGCCATCACCCACCCGGCCGTGATCGTCGGCGCCCTCGGCTACTTTGTGGACATCTACGACCTGACGCTTTTCAGCATCGTGCGCACCCAAAGCCTACGCGACCTCGGCTATTCGGGCGAGCAACTGGCGGACATCGGCCTCTTTCTGCTCAACATCCAGATGGTTGGCATGCTCGTCGGCGGGATCGTCTTCGGCGTCATCGGCGACCGCGTCGGCCGGGTCGCGCTGCTGTTCTCCTCCATCCTGCTCTACTCGCTGGCCAATCTCGCCAACGGCTTCGTGCAATCGGTCGAGGCCTATGCCGTCCTGCGTTTCCTAGCCGGCTTGGGCCTCGCGGGAGAGCTCGGGGGCTGCGTGACGCTGGTCTCCGAGGTGCTACCGAAATCCAAGCGCGGCTACGGCACCGCGACGATCGCGACCATCGGTGTGCTCGGCGCCGTCTTCGGCGAACAGGTGGCGCGCCACGTCGGCTGGCGGTCGGCGTTTTTTATCGGCGGCGGCATGGGCCTGGCCCTGCTGGCCCTGCGCGTGAGTGTGGTCGAAAGCGGCTTGTTCAACACCCTCCGCGCCCGGGAAAACCCCGCCGCGCCCGACGCCGCGCCGCATTCGACCGCCGCCCGGCCCGCGATCCGGCGCGGCGATTTCCTCGCGTTGTTCCGGACGCGACCGCGTTTCCTGCGCTTCGCCCGCTGCATCCTGATCGGACTGCCGACGTGGTTCGTGGTGGGCATCCTCGCCACCCTCGCGCCCGAGTTCGGCCGCGCCCTAGGACTGACCGGCGAGGTAACCGCCGGGCGCGCCGTGTCCTCGGTCTACCTCGGCCTCTGCGCCGGCGACCTCGCGAGCGGCTTCCTGAGCCAGTGGCTGGGCACCCGCAAAAAAATCGTGCTGGCGTTCATCCTCTTCACCGCCGCCGCCATCGCCGCCTACCTGTTGAACACCGGCGGCGACCCCGCGCGCTTCTATGCCACGTGTATGGCCCTAGGTTTCGGCGTCGGCTACTGGGCCGTGTTCGCCACCATCGCGGCAGAGCACTTCGGCACCAACCTACGCGCGACCGTCGCCACCACCGTGCCCAATTTTGTGCGCGCCTCGCTCATCCCGATCACGCTGGCCTTCCAGTTCGCCAAACCCTCGCTCGGTGCGATCACCGCCGCCGCCGTGGTCGGCGCGGGGTGCGTGCTGATCTCGCTCTGGGCCCTGCACGGCCTGGAGGAGACCCACGGGCGGGACATGGATTACGTCGAGACATAAGGGACCGAACGGCGAACGCGTTTTGCCGTGCCCCCGGGCGTTTTCCGTGGTCACAGTGCCTCCACTCGCCTCCATGCCGCCCGCCGCCGCCCTCGAACGCCTGCTCCTCCGCCTGACCTGGGACGACCTAGACCGCGCCCACCTCCGCCGCCTGGTGGAGCTCGCGCGCGACGAGGACCTCGCCGGCCTCGGTCTGGCCAAAAAACCCGCGCGCACCGGCGACCGCTCCACCGCCGCCCTCGCCACCACCCCGCGCCTCGGCCGCGCCCACCTCGTCGCCCGCTCGGCTTTGGTCGCCTGCGGCCTGCCCCTTCTGCCCCTCGTGCTTTCCGCCTACGGCCCCCGCGCGTCCGTCCAGGCCCTGGTGCGCGACGGCGCGCGGGTCGCCCCCGGCGAGATCCTCGCCACCCTCGATGGCGACCCGCGCACCCTGCTCGCCGCCGAGCGCGTGGCGTTGAACTTCGTGCAACGCCTTTCCGGCGTGGCCACCGCCGCCGCCGCCCACGTCGCCGCCCTCGGGCCCGGCCGCACCCGCCTGCTCGACACCCGCAAGACCACCCCCGGCTACCGCATGCTGGAGAAATACGCCGCCGCCTGCGGCGGAGCCTGGAACCACCGCCTCGGGCTCTTCGACCGTGTGATGCTGAAGGACAACCACCTCGCCCTCCTCGGCTCGCCCGACGACCTCGCCGCCGCCGTGGCCCGCGCCCGGAAAGCCGCCCCCGACCTGCCCGTAGAGGTCGAGATCGACCGCCTCGACCAGCTGCCAGCCGTGCTCGCCGCCGGCGCGGACGTCATCCTGTTGGACAACTTCACCCCCGCCCGCCTGCGCAAAGCCGTCGCCCTCGTCGCCGGCCGCGCCTTCACCGAGGCCAGCGGCGGCATCACCCTGAAAACCCTCCCGCGCCACGCCGGCCTCGGCCTCGACTTCGTCTCCACCGGCGCCCTCGTCCATTCCTCCGCCTGGGCCGACATCGGCCTCGACTGGCAAACCTGATCCCCGCTCGCGTTTCCACTTTCCGATTTCAGCGTTTCCGCGTTTCCGCTTTTCAAAATTTTCCGCCAATGCCCCCCCGTCCCGAAACCCTCATCCTCCAGGCCCTGCTGGAAGCGGGCGAGGACGGGGTCGTCTCCGGCGCGGATCTCGCCCGTCGCCTCGGCGTCAGCCGCGTGGCGGTCTGGCAGCAACTGGAGAAGCTGCGCCTGCTCGGCTTCGACATCGCGAGCCTGCACGCCCGCGGCTACCGGCTCGCCGCCCGTCCGGCCTTCATCCACCCCGCCCTGATCGAGGCCTGGCGCCGGCCGGACGCCGCCGCGCCGCGCATCCATTTTCTTGATACGATTGGCAGCACCAACGACGAGGCCGCCCGCCTGCTCGCCGCCGGCGAGCCCGCCCCGCTGGTCGTGCTCGCCCGCCGCCAGGAAAAGGGTCGCGGCCGCCTCGGGCGCTCGTGGCACAGCGCGACCGACGGCAACCTCTACGCGAGCTTCGCCTTCCACCCCGACGTCGAGCCCGCCCGCATGCAGACCTTCACCCTCTGGATGGGGGTCAACGTCTGCGCCCTCGTGGCCTCGTTCTGCCGGGTCACGCCCGGCCTGAAATGGCCCAACGACCTGCTCTTCGACGAGCGCAAGGCCGGCGGCATGCTGACCGAGGCGCGCCTCGACGCCGACCGCATCCACGACCTCGTTTTCGGCCTCGGCCTGAACCTCCGCCCGCCCGCCCGCGGCTGGCCCGCCGAGCTCTCCGCCCGCGCCACCTCGCTGTCGGAACACACCACCGTGCCCCTCGACCCGAACAAGTTCGCCGCCGCCCTGATCGGCCGCGTGCTCGACGCCTACGGGCGTTTCCTGGACGGCTCCTACACGCGCGACTTCGCCGATCTCTGGCACCGTTTCGACACGCTCAAGGGCCGCGCCGTCACCCTGCTCCAGGGCGAGCGCGAGATCCGCGGCGTCGCCCTCGGCATCGACGACGAGGGCAGCCTCCTCCTCCGTCTCGCCGACGGACACACCGACCGCTTCCGCGCCGGCGAGGTCACCTTCGCCAAACGCTAACCCGCCCCGATGTCCACCCCCTCCGACCTTCGTCATTCGGATTTCGACCTTCGGATTTCCGCGCCGCCGGCCGGCGGCGGCGCGGCCCTTCTCTGCGTCGACATCGGTAACACCCACACCCACGTCGCCCTGCACCAAGAAGGCGCGCTCCACGCGCAGAACGACATCCCCACCCCGCTACTGGACGACCCCGCCCAAGGTCTGCCCGCCTACCTTGCCACCCTCCGCTCCGCCCTCCCGACTCCCGGCTCCCCGCTCCCGCTCGCCTTCTGCTCCGTCGTCCCTGCCGCCACGCCCAAACTTCGCACCCTCGCGTCCGCTGCCGGCCTGCCGGTCTGGCAACTCACCCACGAGGTCCGCCTCGGCGTGCCCATCACCTACCCCCGCCCGGCCGAAATCGGCCAGGACCGCCTGGCCAACGCCGCCGGCGCCCACGCGCTCGCTCCGGGCCGTCCGGCCATTGTCATCGACCTCGGCACCGCCGTCACCTTCGACCTGATCACGCCGGAAGGCGGCTACGAAGGCGGCATCATCACCCCGGGCCCGGCGCTGGTGACGCGTTACCTGCACGAACGCACCGCACAGCTGCCGCTCGTCACCGACCTGACCACGCCGATCACGAGCGTCATCGGCAAATCCACGGTCGAGGCTATCCGCATCGGCGCGGTGGTGGGCTACGCGGGTCTGATCCAGGCCCTGCTCGACGCCGTGCTGGCCGAGTTCGCCGCCCGCGGCCTGCCTCCGGCCGAGATCTTCCTTTCCGGAGGCGCCGCCCAAATGGTCGAAGGCCGCCTTCGCCAACCCGCCCGCATCGTCCCCGACCTCGCCCTTCTCGGCCTCGCCGCCGCCCACGCGTTGAACCGCTTCTAAGTTTTCCCAACCATCGGTCTAGTCGCGCCCGAAACCAGCATACCCGCCGCATCGCCGCCCATGTTTTCGCTCACCGTCCACCTTCGCGAAATCGCCTCGCGCCGCGCCGCATTCCTGCTCTCGACCCTGATCCTCGCCCTCGCCTCGCGACTCCCGGCCGATCCCGTGTCGCCGACGCCCGCCAACACGCCCGCCCTGCCTGGGCTGAAAGTCGCCATCCCCGCCAACTTGCCCGGCATACAGGAGGATCCGGCCCACCGCTCCGGAGAGTATTACGTCTACGATCTGCCCGGAGGCATTTTCCCGGAGGGAATCAACGCCTGCGATCTCCAGGACCAAACCCTACGAGCCTACACCGAGGCGATCTGTCGTTATCTCACGCTCGGTCGATCCGGAGACGCGACCCGTCTGGAGGAGGCGTGCGACGCGGCATCCGCCCAAACCATGCGGCGTCATCTCGAAAACCCCGCGTTTCGGGAGCGCTTGCTCGCCTTCTGGGCCGGTAAACAGGACTTTCATCCGACGGTCGTGGTCGGGTTGAAAGAATACTGGATCGTTTTCGGCGAAACCCTCGAATCGGACGGTGGCCGCAGACCCGAGTTATACTGTCTTGCCGCCACTCCCGCCGGACTCCGCATCACCACCCAAGGGGAGTTGTCGGGCCCGCTCTTTCAAAATCTCGCGACGGCTATGG
>JAIXVP010000022.1 GCA_027482905.1 Opitutaceae bacterium | reverse complement strand
GGGAGTTGGAGACGTTGATGTGTGGGTGGATTGGAAAATCCGATTTTTGACCTGGAGCCCAGAAACAGATTCGAACTGTCGACCTCGCCCTTACCAAGGGCGTGCTCTACCAACTGAGCTATCTGGGCGAACCGGAAAGGGTCAAAAAACGAAAAGGGCGCTAAACGTCTAAGCCCGCACAAGGCCCGTCAACTGCAATTTCATCGAATCCCGTAGATTCATGCCAAAACCCGATCAAAGACCGATTTCCATGCGGTAAATCCCCGGTCGCAAGCGCGAGGCGGGCACCCATTCCCGCCCGGCCAGCCCCCGGATGCGTTCGTCCACCTCGTCCACCCCCGAACCCGTGATAATCGAAGGCGCCCCCACTCCGCCCACTTCGTTGACCAACACCATCAACCGCATCGGCGCCCACCCTCCGTCAGTCAACGTGGCGTCAAGGTCGAAAGCCTTGTCCAGAATCAGTTCCCCTGTTCCAAAACGGAAAAACTTCACCCGCGCCGACGGTGTCGCCACGGGACCTCGCGCGCCGTCCGTCGCCGTGCTCGCCAAACCCTCGAACCAGCGCGGCGCCGCCAGTTCCGCCGCCGTCGCCGGCACGGACGGGATCGCCGGCCTCAGAATATCCACAACTTCGCGACCCTCATCGTAACTCAATCGCGCCGGAAACGGCCGCGCAACCTCGCCTTCGCCGGAATCACGAACGGCCTCGACCTTCGGGGCAAAACCCTCCCGTGCCACCGGTAAAAAGAGCGGGGTCGGATCGAACAAACGCAAGCGTTCCCCCAGAACATCGTCGGCCCGGGTCGCTTCCGCCCGCGTCAATACCAATCCGGGCGCCCTGAACTCTCCGCTCGCCCCAGCCGCGATGCCCATTCGCGGAAGATCGGGCAACTCGACCATCCCGGCGAAGGTGACGATCAGGACCGCCCCCGCCGCGCCCAACCCGCCGGTCATCCATCGGGCGCGAGCCCGGACGTCCACCGCTTGCTTGGCTTCTCGAATCATCTTCTCCGGAAGGCTAACGTTTGCCCGCCGCCGCGTTGGTCGCGATCAACACCCCGGAGAAACCCGCGTCCGCCGCCAACGCGTATATCTCCGCCAGGTCTCGCGCGGGCAGAGAAGCCGAGGCCTGCACCAGAAGGCGTTTGCGCCGTTCACCCGCCACCTTGGTCCGCAGCCAACCCGCCAGCCCCGGATAATCCACCACCGCCCCTTCGACCACGACCATGCCCGGGGCCGGCACCGCGATGACCACGTCCGTGATCAAGGTCGAGGTGGCCACGTCTCCCGCCGTCGGCAGCGCGAAATCGACCCCCAGCCCCGGCGCAAGCACGTAGCGCGATCCAAAAAGCAGAAAGAACAAGGCCAGCGCCCCCGTGTTCACATAAAACAAAGTGTCCCAACCGCGCGCGACCGGCCTGAGCCGCGACGCCAGATCCAGCGGCCGGGTGATCACGCGGAACTTCCCCCCGCCTTGGCCTCGCCCGCCTCGCGCTTGGATCCGCCACCGGCGCGGTAATCCACCAAAAGGTAACGCATGATCTCGTTGCCCGCCCATTCGACGTCCCGGACGATGGCGCGAACCCGCCCGTGCAGCAGATGATGCGCAAGATGGGCCGGAATCGCCAAGGCCAGCGCCGCCCCGGCGGTGAGCAAGGCCTGCCACATCCCGCCCGCCAAAGCCTGCGCGGTCGCATATTGCCCGCCCTCCATGAAAGCCCGGAACGTGGTGGTCATCCCCAGGACAGTCCCCAACAGCCCGACCAGCGGGGCGATCTGCGCGATCGCCGCCAGCGCGCCGAGGCGCCGCTCCAAGGCGGGCAACTCGGTCACCGCCGCGTCCTGCACCGCGTAGCGCAGGCTGACCTCGTCGTCGCCCGCGTGCAGCAACGCCGCCTTCACCACCGCCGCCACCGGCCCCGGCGCCTCCTCGCAGACCGTCACCGCCTCGGCCATGCGACGCTGCGCGAGGATATTTTTCACCCCGTCCAAAAATTCGGTGGAGCGGATCTGCCCGCGGTGCAGGTAGAGCAACCGCTCGACGAACAACACCAACGCGAGCACGCCCAGCGAGAGCAGGACCCACATGACGGGGCCGCCGCGCTCCAAAAGACTGATTTGGGATACATCCATGATCTTGAAAAATTTATACGCCTTCCGCGCCGCTCATGGCGCCGGCCGCCCCGCCCCCAGCCGCGCCCGCGCGATCGCTCCCCCGGGCAAACCGCGATCCACGATCAGACGCCACGCCTCGCCCGCCTCGTCCGGCCGCCCCGCCGCCTCCAACACGCCCGCCATGCGCGCCAGCAAACGCCCCAGCCAATAGCGGCCCGGGTCGCCCAACCGCGCCGCCTGCGCCCGGTCCACCAGCAGCGCATCGACCACCGGCCACCAAGCCGCCAAGGCCTCCTTCGCATCGCGCGTCGCGAGCATGTCCCCGAGCTTGAACCCCGCCTCCGCCCGCAGGTCGGCCGGCGCCCCCGCCAGATCGCGCAACCGCTCCAACAACGTGATGGCACTCTCGAAATGGGACGCCTCCTGCGCAGCCTGCGCCCGGTGACAGTCCGCCAGCGCGATCTGCGCCGAAAGCACGTCGGGATGCTGGGCGAACTGGTTCGCGAGCGACTCGTAGATCTGCTGTGCGGCCGAGAAGTCCCCCAGACGCCGCAACAGATCGCCCTGCTTGAGCCGCGCCGCGAAAAACAAATCGCTCCGCGGGTGCGGGCGGATGAGCCGCTCCTCCAACAACACATACGCCTCCCGGTAATAGCTCTCCTCGCCCCGTCGCTCCGCGTTCAACGCCGCCTGGAAAATCGCATAGTCGGCATTCGGATGGTCCCGATAATCGTCCGCGAAACGGATCAGGAGCCCCTGCGCCTCGACCAGATTGCCCGCCCGCGCCTGGTAGTCCGCCTCGACGAGAAACGACTGCACCATCGCGTCGGTGCCCGGTTCGCTCGCCCGCAGCTCCTTGAGCCGCGCAACCGCCTCCGGCCCCCGACCCAAGCCGAACAGCGCCTCCGCCTCGACCAGCCGCGCCAACCCCGTGACCTCGCGCGCCAGCCCCGCCTCGACCCCCGCCAACCCCGTTTCGACCGCCCGCGCCAGCTCCAGCGCCTCGGCGTGAAGACCCGCGTCCTGCGCCAGCCGCGCCCGCAGCCAGGCCAGCCGCGCCCGCAGGTCCGCCGGCCGCGCCTCCGCGCCCGGCTCGGCTACAAGCGCCGCCAGCCGCCCCAGCGCGACCTCCGGCGTTCCCGCCGCCTGCAAAGCCCGCGCGAGGTTCCACTCCGCTTGCCAGCGCGTGAGCGGATCCAGCCGAAAGTCCCCGCCAAGCCGGTCGATGAGCCGCCCCGCCTCGGCGAGCCGCCCGCCCTCGACCTCGGACATCACCCGCTGGAACATCACCGCCGCCGCCTCCGTGCCCGCCGGCGGGGCGTCCACCACCGTCGCATACGCCGTCGCCGCCGCGGTGTAGTCCTGTGCGCGATACGAAGCCTCGGCCGCGAGCAGCCGCAGCGCGGCGGCGGCCCCGGAGTCGGTCGCCGCGGCCGCCGCCTGGCCCGCGTAGTCCGCCGCCGTGCGAAAACGCCGCAGCTCCCACGCCGCCGTGGCGAGCTGGGTCAGCGCCCGCGCGCGCAGCGGCGAGGCCGGGAACCGCGCCAGCAGATCACGCGCGTCCGCCTCGGCCCGGCCGTAGGCCTGGTCGGCCAGGGCCAGCTCCGCCCTCGCAAGGAGCAGTTCTTCCGTCAAGGGATGCGCCGCGACCGGCGCGAGGAGTTCGTCGAGGGTCCGCCGCAGACGCTGACGGGCCTCCGGGTTGTCCGCGCCCTCGGTCAACAGGTGCAGGGCCATGCGTCGCTTACCCGCGTCCGCCCCGCCCGCCAGCAGTTGCTCCAAAGCGGTTCGCCCGGCCGCCTGCCCCGGCCCGGCGATCAGGCCGAGCATGAGCCGCGCATCGTCCCGCGCCGCCGCGTTGGCCTCCGGCAAAAGATCAAGATGCGCCTGCAGGTAGTCCGCCGCCTGCCCGCCCCGCCCAAGCAGGGTGATGGCCACCGCGTATTGCACCGCGTAGTCGGTCGCGACCCCGCGCCCGGCGTAGCGCTCGGCCTGCTCGCGCAGCGCCGTCGCCTGGCTTTCAGTCCCCGGTCCCTGCTCCAAACGCAAACGTTCCCGGGTCAAACGCAACCGCGCGCGTTGCCATTCGGACACCGCCGCCGCCACCGCCTGGTCGTAGGCCTCGCCCGCCCGCGCCGGGTCGCGGAGTCCCTCCGCCGTCATGCCCTGCAACAACCAGAACCAGGCCCGCTCCTCCGCCGGCAAAAGCTCCGGCCGCAGCGCCGCGAGCTCGACCTGCGCCGCCGGCCAGCGCGCCTCGCGCGCCGCGATCAATCCCGCCCGTAGCCGATGCTCCGGCGCGCCGGCTTCGCCATGTCCGGCCAGCGCCCGGGCCGCGCCGGCCGGGTCGCCCAGTTCCAGGCGCGCCGTGCAAAGGATGAGGGCCGCCGCGTCGCGCGCCGCCGAACCCTTCGCCGCCCGGTTGAAAAGGCGCTCCGCCTGCGCCGCCGCCGAAGAAGCGAAGCCCAGCCCGAGAGCCCTCCGCGCCGATTCCTCGCCCACGATCAGCGCACCCGAATCCGCCGGTGTGGGGGCGAGCGGCACCGGCGCGAAAAGCGTCGGCCCGGTCTGCGCACGCCCGCCCGAAAGCAGGGCCAGCAGACACAGGATGAACGGATAGCGGCGCGCCATGTAGGTGGTTTAGGTCGATGCCGGCAGGGTGACGGCACCGTCAACTTGGCGAGCCGCCCGCCCGCATGGCAACCGCGATTCGGACTCGCCCCCGCACCCGCGCGTTCCATCCTCGCGCAAACGATTTTCACCGCGCTCGCCCGCGTCGCCCTCCACCCGCCACCTCCGTCCGCATTTTCCCATGACTCCCGTCCTCATCGCGCTGCTCGTCCTCCTCGGCCTCGCCGGTCTCGCCGGCCTCTGGCTCGCCGGCCTCTACAACGGCCTCGTCACCCTGCGCAACCGCTTCAAAAACGCCTTCGCCCAGATCGACGTCCAGTTGAAGCGCCGCTACGACCTCATCCCGAACCTGGTCGAAACCGCCAAGGGCTACCTCGCCCACGAACGCGAAACCCTCGAGGCCGTGATCCGGGCCCGCAACATCGCCGCCGCCGCCGCCACCACCGCCGCCGGCGATCCGGCCAACGCCGCCGCCCTTCGCGGTCTCGCCGGCGCCGAAAGCGGCCTCGCCGGCGCCCTCTCGCGCCTCATGGTCGTATCCGAGGCCTACCCCGAGCTGAAGGCCAACGAGAACATGCTCCGCCTCACCGAGGAGCTCACCAGCACCGAGAACAAAATCGCCTTCGCCCGCCAGGCGTTCAACGACTCCGTCATGGTCTACAACACGCGCCGCGAGACCTTCCCGACCGTGCTGATCGCCGGCGCCCTCGGCTTCCAAGCCGCCGAACTCTTCGCCGTCACCGAAGCCGCCGAACGCACCGCGCCGAAGGTGAGCTTCGGCTGAAAAAGCGGCAACGCGAACAGCTGAAACGCGGAAACCAATCCGGCCCTGCGCCCCGCCGGCAATCCGCCGCCCCGTCCGCCCGCCGCCTCGTCGCCCGCCCGCCCATCCGCCATGGATTTTTTCGAGGCCCAGGCCCGCGCCCGGCGGCGCACCGGCCGGCTCGTCCTGCTCTTCGCCCTAGCGGTGCTGGGCACGGTGGTGGCGTTGTATTTCGCCTTCATCCTCGGCACCGCCTGGCTGGGCGTGCACATCACCGACTCGGGCGGCGGCCTGGAGCGCGGCCCCACCCTCGAAGACCCCATCGTCTGGTGGCAGCCCGGCGCGTTCAAGGCCGTCGCCGCCTTCGTCGCGGTCACCATCGGCCTCGCCAGCCTCTGGAAGTGGTTTGAACTGCGCGCCGGCGGCCCCGCCGTGGCCGAGAGCGTGGGCGGCGTCCGCCTGGACTCCACGCCGACCGACGCCGCCGAACGCCGCCTGCTGAACGTGATCGAGGAGATGTCCATCGCCTCCGGCCTGCCCGTGCCCGCTATCTACGTGCTACCGGACGAGCGCGGACTGAACGCCTTCGCCGCCGGCTATTCGCAGAACGACGCCGCCGTCGGCGTGACCCGGGGCGCGCTGGATCGCCTCGCGCGCGACGAATTGCAGGGCGTGGTCGCGCACGAGTTCAGCCACATCCTGAACGGCGACATGCGGCTGAACACCCGCCTGCTCGCCCTGCTCTACGGCATCCTCTCCCTGATGCTGCTCGGGCGCGGCCTCCTCCGCGCGGCCTTTGAACTTTCCCGCGGCTCCGGCAACTCGAGGAAAAACGGCCTCGCCATCGGCGTGCCCCTCGCGGTGGGCGGCGGCGCGCTCATGCTCATCGGCGGCGGCGGACACTTTTTCGGCCGCCTCATCCAGGCCGCCGTCTCCCGCCAACGCGAACACCTGGCCGACGCCGCCGCCGTGCAGTTCACCCGCAACCCCGCCGGCCTCGCCGGGGCCTTGAAAAAAGTCGGCGGCCTGTCCCTCGGCGGAAACCTTGTCGCCCCCAGCACCTCGCAGATCAGCCACTTTTGTTTCGCGCAATGCTTCCGCGCCGACCTCGCCGGCCTCTTCGCCACCCACCCGCCGCTGGAGGAACGCATCCGCGCCCTCGATCCCGCCTTCGACGGGCGTTTCCCCGAACCCGCGCCCCTGCCCCCGCCCTTGCGGACGGCCTCGCGGACGACCCCGCCCGCCTTCGCCGTCGCGCCCCCTCCCCTGCCCGGCCGCGGCATCGACGCCGCCCTGCTGATCGCCTCCGCCGGTGAGCTAAACCGCGCCGGCGTGGACGCCAGCCGCGCCCTGCTCGACGGTCTGCCCGAGCTCCTCCGCCAGGCCGCCCACGACCCCACCCGCGTATCCGCGCTTTGTTACGCCATCTGCCTGCCCGGCGGACTCGACTCCGCCACCCTCGCCGCCCGGCGCGCCGTCATCGCCCGCCACGCCGCCTTCACCGACTCCGACCAGGCCGCTGCCCTCCTCGTCGCGCTCGAAACCCTCCCGTCCGGCCACCGCCTGCCCCTGCTGCAAATCGCCACGCCGGCCCTGCGCCGCCTGGTCCCGCCCGCACGCGACCGCCTGCTCGAGACCCTAGACGAGCTGGTCCACGCCGACGGCGTCGTCACCCCGCACGAGTTCGCCCTGCAAAAGATCGTCGCCCGCACCCTCGGCCTCGCCGCCGCCCCGCGCGACGCCCTCCAGGCGCTCGCGCCGGCCCAGATCGTGCCCGACCTCGCCGTCGCGCTCTCCGCCGCCGCGCGTATCGACCAGCCGGAGCCCGGGGACGCCGAGCTGGCCTTCGCCCGCGCCGCCGCCGAGTTCAACGGCCTCCAGCCGCCCCTCGCCTACCAACCCGCCGACCGCACCACGCTAGCCCACCTCGACGTCGCGCTCGACCGACTCGCCCTCACTCCCGCCCCGTTTCGTAAACGAATCCTGCAAGCCCTCGCCGCCGCCCTCGCCGCCGACGGCACGCTCTCGCCGACCGAGGCCGAACTCCTCCGCGCCATCGCCGCCGCCCTCGACTGCCCCATCCCGCCAGACCTCCCGGTTTCCACCTGAATCGCAACCCCGCGATGCACCCTTCAACCCCGCTCCTGCCCCTCGTCCGCCGCGTCCTCGTTCTTTTTCTGCTCACCCTGCGCCTCGTTCTGCGCGCGCAAGAGGGCACGCCGGACACCTTCGCCCTTTCAGGCGCGCCCAACGGCGCAGTCCACGCCGTCGCCACCCAGCGCGATGGCAAGATCATCCTCGGGGGCGCGTTCACCCAGATCGGCACCACGCCCTGCAACCGCATCGCACGTCTCAATCTCGACGGCTCCATCGACACGACATTTTCCCTCGCCTCGGGCGCGAACGGTGCCGTTCGCGCCTTGCTCGCCCTGACCGACGGCTCCGTCCTGATCGGTGGCGAGTTTACCACGCTCAACGGCATCACGTGCAACCGTATCGCCCGCCTCGCCGCCTCGGGCGCGCTCGACACGTCTTTCAACTCTGGCCCAGGCAGCGGCGCCAATGGTCCCGTCTACTGCCTGGCCTACGATTCGACCACCAACCGTGTCTTCGCCGGGGGCGATTTCACCACCTTCGGCGGCTTTTCCCGCACTCGCTTGGCCGCCTTTATCCCCACGGGCACCTTGGTTTTCAGCACGAACATCGGCACGGGCGCGAACGGACCCGTTTACGCCCTGCACGCGGCCAACACCAACCTGTTCATCGGCGGCGCCTTCACCCAACTCAGCGGCGCGTCTCGCAACCGACTCGCTTCCTTCAGCACCACCAGCGGCACACTCTCCAGTTTCAACTCCACCGGCGGCCCCAACGACACCGTTTACGCCATCGCCTTCACGTCGTCTGCTTCGTCTGCAGGTTCCCCTCTTTTTGTCGGTGGCGCTTTCACCCAAGTGGGAACCACCGCTCAGCCCGGCCTCGCCGCCTTCGATTCGTTCGGCGCTCTGCTCCCGGGCCTGACCGCCACCGGGACGGTGCGCAGCCTGCTTGTCGATTCGACCAGCCCGCGCCTAATCGTTGGAGGTGATTTCACCGCCCTCGCCGGGCAGCCCTGCTCGCGCCTGGGTCGCCTGACCAGATCATCCACCTCGTCTACCTGGAGCTTCGATGCAGCCTATGCTTCCGCCGCCGCGCCAGACGGTCCGGTCACCGCGTTGGCGGTCACGCCCGACGGCAAGACCCTCGTCGGCGGCTCCTTCTCCCAACTGGGCGACGCCCTGCGGCCCGGTGTCGCTCGCCTCTACGGCCCCGCCGGCGCCAGCCCGCCTTCCGCGCCCCACGCCCCCATCGTCGGCGGCGCCACCGATACGAAGCTGGTCACTCTCTACACCGCAGGCGCTTCCTACGTCCTCGGCTACAAGATCGACCGCAGTCCGGACGGCGTGAACGGCTGGACCGAGATCGCGCCCGAGGTCCTCAACAGCAGCAACTACACCGACACCGGCCTCTCTCCCGATACGATCTACCACTACCGTTTTCGCGCCTACGATTCGAACGGCGTCGGCGCCCCGTCCGCAGCCGCTTCCGCGCGCACGCTCGCCCAGCCTTGGACCCTAGCCGGCGGCTTGGACACACCGTTTAACAACACCCTCGCGGGCGCGGCGAACAGCTCGTCCGTGGACGCCATCGCCGTCCAGCCCGACGGCAAGACCGTCGTCGCCGGCTCCTTCACGACCTTAGCCGGGGTCGCGCGCAAAAACATCGCCCGCCTCCACGCCGACGGCTCCCTCGACACCACCTTCAACCCCGGCGCCGGCCCCAACTCCTCCATCGAGGCGGTGGCCCTCCAACCCGACGGAAGGATCCTGATCGGCGGCAGCTTCAACACCTTCGACAGCGTCGCCCGCGTTCGCATCGCCCGGCTAACTAGTAATGGCAGCCTGGATACGACTTTCGCTCCGCCCTCCGGCGCGAGCTCGACGGTGAGGAGCATCGTGGTCCAGCCAGACGGCGCCATCCTCGTCGCGGGCTCGTTCAGCACGGTAAACGGCACCGGGCGCAACGGCATCGCACGACTCACCTCCACCGGCGCCATCGATCCGTCTTTCGATCCCGGCGCCGGTCTCTCTTTCTCGCAGGGCTACAAGCTCGCCCTGCAACCCGACGGCAAGGTGATGGTCGTCGGCTTTTTTCAAAGCGCCTCCGGCTTGGCCCGAGGAAACATCGCCCGCTTCCTCCCCGATGGCACGCTCGACACGTCCTTCGCCGCCGGCGCAGGCGCGGACGGCTGGATCGAGAGCATCCGACTCCTCGCCGACGGCCGGATGTATATCACAGGCCCTTTCAACACCTACGACGTCACCGCTCGCGAGGGCGTCGCACGACTGCTTCCGAACGGCGCGCTCGATCCCACCTTCGATCCCGGCGTCGGCGTGCTGGGCGGCTGGGCCAATGACATCGAGATCCAGCCCGACGGCAAACCGGTCATCGGCGGCTGGTTCAATCAGGTCCAAGGACGCGTTTGCATGCGCCTCGCCCGCTTCACCACCGCGGGCGCGCTCGACGAGTCTTTTCATCCGGGGCCCGGCGCCAGCTCCGACGTCAACGTCCTCGCGTCCCTCCCCGACGGCAAGCTGCTCGTCGGCGGCTCGTTTACCCAGCTCGGCGACACATCCATCGGCAAGTTCGGCCGCCTGCTGGGTGACTCGGGCTACGCGGTCCCGCCCGCCCCTGCCGACTTGCTCGCCACCGTGTTGTCATCGCAACGCGTCGGCCTGGGCTGGGCCGCCGTTCCGCTCATCACCGGCTATCGGGTCGAAAAGAGTTCCGACGGTCTGGGCAACTGGAGCCCCGTCGCCTCGCCCGGCCCCGATATCCTTTCCGCCGTGTCCGAGGGCCTGAGTCCGCGCTCGCCGATCTACTTCCGCGTTTTCGCGCTCAACACCAACGGCGCCTCGCCCGCCTCCTCCGTAGTCGGCGCCCTCACCTACTCCGCCTACGAGGAGTGGAAACTCGGCCACGGTCTCGCGCTCGACGCCTCCGCCACCGCCGACCCCGACGCCGACGGCCTGCCCAATCTGCTCGAATACGCGCTCGGCACCGACCCCGCCTCGTCCGCTTCCGCTTCGCTCGCCGCCCCAGTCGCCGCCGACGGACGCCTCCGGCTCACTTACGCACGCCTGCGCGAAGACCTCGACTACGTCGTCGAATCCTCCTCCGACCTGCAAACATGGTCCGCCTCCGACGTGGACCAGGGCCAGCCCGGGGCCGCCACCACCGCCTCCACCCCGCTGGATGGATCCCGAAAATTCCTGCACCTGAAAGCCACACCTCGCTAACCCCGCGCCGCGTCCCCGCCCAATCACCCCACGTCGTATCCACCCCGTCATGACATTTTTCCCCCTCGTCCGAAATGTTTTCGCCGCCGTCGCTGTTTTCCACGCTTTCCTTTTTCACGCCGAGGCCGCCCCTCCTCTCTCCGCCACGTCCATCGCGCCCGCCCGGGGAGCGTCGTCCGTCCTGCCCGACACCCGTCTGTCCATCACGTTTAACCAACCCGTCTCCGTCGGCGCCACCGGCTTCATAAAAATCTACGACACCGCCGAGGGCACCGTCGTTGACACCGTGGACCTCGCCGCCGCCACCGAGCTGAAGAACACGCTGCGCGCCACGTCCGAGCTCTCCACCCGCGACCTGCCCGTCCAGACCAAGTCCATCGGCGGCCTCGACAACTTTCACTACTACCCGATCACGATCTCCGGCAACACCGCCACCATATATCCTCGCGACCGCGCCCTCGCCTACGGCCGCAGTTACGCCGTCACCATCGACGCCGGCGTCTTCACCGACGTCTCCGGCGCCGCTTTCCCGGGCGTCGCCGATCGCTCGCTCTGGACGTTCTCCACCACGCGCTCCGGCCCCGCCCCACGCAGCCCCAGACTCACCGTCGCGACCGATGGCTCGGGCGATTTTCACACCGTGCAGGGCGCCCTCGATTCTATCCCCGCCGACAACACCGCCCCCATCCAGATTCTCCTCCGCGACGGCACCTACTTCGAGACCATCTACTTCAGCGGGAAGCACAACCTCACCTTCCTCGGCCAGAGCCGCACCGGCGCCATCATCGAGTATCCCAACAACAACAACTTTAACAACGTCCCCGGCGTCTATCACCGCTCCACGTTTTACGGAAACAACGTCTCCGGCATCACCCTCGCCAACCTCACCGTCCTTAACTCGACCCCGCAAAAAGGCTCCCAGGCCGAGGCCGTAATCCTCACCGGCAGCGCCACCACCGCGCGCAACATCATCACCCACGCCGATCTCCTCAGCTATCAGGATACCGTCCAGTTCAACGGCCAGGTTTACGTCCAGCATAGCCGCATCGAGGGCGACGTGGACTTCATGTGGGGCAGCGGCCCCGCGTATTTGAATAACTGCGACATCAAGATGCTCCGCCCTCGCGGCGGCTACTTCACCCAGATCCGCAACCCCGCCACCAACCACGGCTTCGTTTTCGTCGATTGCACGCTCACCTCCGTCCCCGGCGAGGGCGGCCATGTCCTCGCCCGTATCGACCCCGCCTCGTTCCCGCACAGCGAGGTCGTCTGGATCAACTGCCAGATGGGCGACTTCATCGCACCCGCCGGCTGGAAGTTCGACAAAACCACCGACGGCCCCGAGGTGCGCTTCTGGGAACACCATTCCACCGACGCCGCCACCGGCCGCCCGCTCGACGTGAGCCAGCGCCTCCCCGCCTCCCGCCAGCTCACCCGGCCCGCCGACGCCGCTACCATCACGAACTACCGCGACCCGTCCTACGTGCTCGGCGGTGACTGGCCCCCCATCCTCCCCTCCTCGGTAAGCGCCTACCTTTCACGCTAATCTATCCTTCCCCTTCCGTGATCCGTCGCCTCCTAAGCTACACTTGGCGCATCGCAGCCGCCCTTGTTGTGGTCATTTTTGTCACTCTCTTCGCCTGCTCCTTCGACGACGATCTTCTGGATACCAGCGCCCTCCGCTACGAGCCACGCCAAATCCCCGACACCGAAAACGCCTACCTCGTTTTAACCGAATCCGCCGAACGGCTGGGAAATATAGATGCGGATGAACTTCACCGTTGGTCCGCACTCCTCACTGGCCCCGACCGGGACGAAACCGAAGCCGATGAATGCCTGCGCGACCGTGAGCACGCGATCGACGCCGTTCGCCGACTGCGATCCTTCCGCTCGGCACAGGCGCCAATCCCTCAAGACGCAGATTCCGCCTACCGGCTGCTACCTCGGTTCGATCTTCCCGTGCGACTCGCCCTGCTGGAAGCACGGCACCTGCAACACGCACAAGACCACGCCGCGGCCATCAAACTCGTGCAAGATTGCATCCATGCCGCTCGCATCATGAACGAGGGCCGAAGTGGCTCACTCTATTTTTACTACGCCCTTGGCATGCAGCTCGCGACCCTAGACGCGGTCGTGTCGTTGGTTTCGGATCCGGTAACTCCGCTCACTGACTGCCACGACCTATATCGCGACATTGCCCAAAGTCGTCCCGACAAGGAAGGCTTCGAGCAACTGATTGCCGCCGAATATCGCGCTCAAGAACTGGTCATCGAAGCCCTGGATAATCCGGCCAAAATGCCCGCTAGCTGCCACCCCGAAGACAAGCGTTACTTGCCCTACCGCCTTCCGTTTCTCTTTAAACCGAACCAGACCCTCAACTACTCGATCCCTTACTTACTGACCATGAGAGGTGCGGTCGACCTTTCCCTCGCCGACCGTGAAAGAACGATCCCGCACAACGCAGATCTCCTCGGATTCCTCTGCGACCAATATGATGACTGGATTAACCGACTCGGGAAACAGCATGCCCACGATGGTGGAGTGTCCAGCGTTTCAAGTTTGCTCGAACGTCGCCTCACTCAGCAAACCCAGATCTCCCTCACCGAAACCCTGATCGCGATCCGCCTTCACTACGATGCGCACGATCGCGAGCTACCCACCGCGTTAGCCGACCTCGTTCCTGAATACCTCCCCAACGTCCCGCGCGACTACTTTGACGGGAAAACGATAAAATACTCCCGCGATCTCCGCGCCATCTGGTCCGCCGGCCCCAAGGGCAAATTTGAGCTCACCGACGTCGGGCAGGATGTCCACCATCGCGAGCTCATCCTGCCACTCTGCTTTGACGGTTCATACACCCCTTGGCCGCGACGCGATCCTACCCGCCGGCAATTCCACTACGAGGAAGGTGAAAGCCACGGCTTTACGGAAAACCAACCACCGGAATCCTAGCGGCAAACTCCCCATCACCCTCGCTCGACTCCCTGCCTGCCCGCGTGCTGCCTGTCACTCCATGACCACCGCCCTCTTCGGCATCGGCTACATCGCTCTCTTTCTCGGCATCATTCTCCTCCTCGTTCTGCTCAAACGCCGCTCCCGCCAGGACCGCGCACCCTTTCCGGAAAACACCCGGCTACTGCGCGGCCCTGGCGAATCGCTCCAGCGCAAGGTCGCCGCGATCGACGAGCAACTCGACTCCGCGTTCTTCACCGGTCTGCTCGCACCGCTCCTCGCGCTGCTGACCCTGCTTGGTCTCGCTTCATGGCTCAAAGGCTGGACAGGCATCCTCGCCGCCATCGTCGGCGTGATCGCGTTCGCCGCCCTCGTAGTTCTCCAGGCACGACGCGTTGTCGCCCTCATCGATCGCCGCCGCAACACCGTCCTCGGCCTCTTCGGCGAGCGCGTCGTCGCCGAGCATCTTGAATCGCTAAAGCTTTCCGGCCACCGCGTGTTTCACGATGTCCCGGCCGGCGATCCGCCCGCCGGCTCGACGACCCCACCCTTCAACCTCGACCACGTCGTCGTCGGGCCCGCGGGCGTCTTTGCCATCGAGACCAAGACCCGCCGCAAAGGCCGCGCCCGCGTCGGTTTCATGGCCCACGAGATCATCTACGATGGCCGCGCCCTCGCCTATCCGTGGGGCGAGGACCAGCACGGTCTCGAACAGGCTGCCCGCCAGTCCGCCTGGCTCGCCCAGTATCTCCAAACCCAGCTCGGCCGCCCCATCCCGGTTCATCCGCTGTTGGTGTTTCCCGGGTGGATGATCATTCGCAAGGGCCGCGGCGCGGTAAACGTGCTCAACCCCAAGGAACTCCCCGCCGATATCGAGCGCCCGGCCCCGTCGGGCCACACCGGAGCCATCGCTCCCGCCCTCGATCCCGCCACCATCGACTTGATCGCCCGCAAGCTCGAGGCCCGCTGCCGCGATGTGGAGCTCTGATCGCCGGCGTCTTACCCTATCCCGCAGCCGCGGCCCCGGTCGCCAACACGACCCGCGTGGTCCACAGGATGGTCCGGGGCCAGTTCAAGCCCGCCAACCGGTCCGCCTCCGCCGTGTCGGCCGTCGCCTGCAGTTTCGCGTGCCGCGGCACCATCACCGCGAAAGTCCACCCCCAGGTCGCCACGGTGAGCGCGAGGCCGGCCGCGTTTCCCGCCGTCCACCCGGCGAACGCCGGCACCGCCAACGAAAGGCCCAGTTCAGCCACCATCAACGGCCCCGCCACCCACCCCATCCCTCGCGTATAGGCCGCGTGGTAAACCCGGAACTCGTCGGCGCCCGCCGCGCGACGGATGCGCCCGAAGCGAGGATACACCGCCAGCTGCACCGTCCAGCACAGGCCGGCCAGCGCGCCGGAAACCGCCGCTTGCGCGACGAGGACGAGGGTTTGCATGCGGCCACCGTGGTCGGCCGACGCTTCGCCGCAACCCCGCCGCACCGTTGGAATCCGCCGCCCATTTTCCAAATCGGCCGCGCGGGCTTGTCCACCGCCCGCCGTCCGCTTCCTTCCACCATCCTTTCAACAACATGACCGACCTACTTCTGTTCCCCATCGCCGACTACTGGTGGTTCTACGGCTTCTTCACCCTCTTCGTGCTCGGCATGCTCGCGCTCGATCTCGGCGTCTTCCACCGCCACGCCCACGACGTCTCGATCAAGGAGGCCGCCACCTGGAGCGTCGTCTGGATCACGCTGGCCCTCACGTTCGCCTTCGGGTTCTGGCAATACGCGCAGTGGAAATTTCCCCAGTATCCGCCCCTCCTCGCCGCGCTGGCCGCCCAAGGAGTAACCGAGCCCGCCGCCATCGCCGCCGAGACCGCGCGTCTGGCCAACCAGTCCGCCCTCGAATTCCTCACCGGTTTCGTGGTCGAGAAGTCCCTCTCGGTGGATAACATCTTCGTCTTCGTCGTCGTTTTCAGCTACTTCGCCATCCCCTCGAAGTATCAGCACAAGGTCCTGTTCTACGGCATCCTCGGCGCGCTGTTTTTCCGCATCATCTTCATCTCGGTCGGCGCCGCCCTGATGCAATACGAGTGGGTCATCTGGATCTTCGGCGGCTTCCTCGTGCTCACCGGCTTCAAGATCCTCTTCGCCCCGGAGAAACCCATCGAGCCGGAGAAAAACCCCGTCATCCGCCTGCTGAAGAAAATCCTGCCCGTCACGCCGAAGCTGGAGGGCGAGAAGTTCTTCCTGCGCAAGTCAGGCGTCCTCCACGCCACCCCGCTGTTCGTCTGCCTGGTGTTCGTGGAGATCACCGACATCGTCTTCGCGGTCGATTCCGTGCCCGCCATTTTCGCGATCACCAAGGAGCCGCTGATCGTTTTCACCTCGAACATCTTCGCCATCCTCGGCCTGCGCGCCCTGTTTTTCCTGCTCGCCGGCGTGATGCACAAGTTCTGGGCCCTGAAATACGGCCTTGGCGTCATCCTGATCTTCGTCGGCCTGAAGATGGTGTGGCTGAACCACGCCTTCGGGGGCAAATTCCCCATCACGTGGTCGCTCGGCATCATCGGCGGACTGCTCGCCCTCGCCGTCGCCGTGTCGCTGGCCTTCCCCAAAAAACCCGCTCCTGCCGCCGCCGTCACGGCATGAGCCAGGCCTTCGCGGCTTCCGCCAACCTCACCGCCGCCTCGCCGAGGAAGTAGAAAAATACCACGCCGCCCGCGCCCACGGTGTAACCCGTCGCCACCGCCACGCCGTCCCGTTCCAGCAAGCCGCCCGCGATCAACAGAATCATCCAGGCCGGAAAAGAGTTGGTGAACGGGACCGGCAGGGGCAGCAGCAACACCAGCGAAGCGCCGAGCATGGCCAGCGCGTGCACCCGGAGCAACGGCGGTGCCTCCGCGAACCACGAGAAGCGCGG
>JAIXVP010000009.1 GCA_027482905.1 Opitutaceae bacterium | reverse complement strand
GACCCCATGAAGTTCACCATGTCCTGGCTGCGTGAGCACCTCGAGACCGAGGCCACGCTCGACCAGATCAGCACCACCCTCTCCGCCATCGGGATCGAGGTGGAGGGCATCGAGGATCGCGCCGCCGCCCTCGCCTCCTTCCGCATCGCCCGCGTCATCGAGGCCACGCAGCACCCCAATGCGGACCGTCTTCGCGCGCTGCGCGTCGATCTCGGCGATGGGCGCGAATACTCCGTCGTCTGCGGCGCGCCCAATGCCCGCACCGGCATGGTCGGCGTGGCGGCGCTGCCCGGCAGCTTCATCCCCGGCACGGGCATCACGCTCAAGGTCGGCGAAATCCGCGGCGTGAAGTCGGAAGCGATGATGCTCTCGTCGCGGGAGATGGGGCTCGGCGACGATCATTCGGGCATCGTGGACCTGCCCGCGGATGCGCCCGTTGGCACGCGCTATGTCGATTATGCCGGGCTCGACGATCCGATCATCGAGATCAAGGTCACGCCGAACCGCGGCGATGCGCTCTCCGTCCGCGGCATCGCGCGGGACCTCGCGGCGGCGGGCCTCGGCACGCTGAAGCCCTGGTCGGTGGAGCCCGTGGCCGCCGCCTATCCGTCGCCGCTCGCCTGGACCATCGAGGATCCGCGCGCCTGCAGCTGGGTGCTCGGCCGCGCCGTGCGGGGCGTGAAGAACGGGCCCAGCCCGCAATGGCTGCAGGATCGCCTCACGGCCATCGGGCTGCGTCCGATCAACGCGCTGGTCGACGTCACGAACTTCTTCACCTTCGCCGTCGGCCGACCGCTGCATGTCTTCGACACGTCGAAGGTCGTGGGCACCACGCTCGCCATGCGCATGGCGAAGGACGGTGAGGAATTGCTGGCGCTGAACGGCAAGACCTACGCGCTGACAAGCGAGGATGGCGTCATCGCCGACGAGGCGCGGGTCGAAGCACTCGGCGGCGTCATCGGCGGGGAGCATTCCGGCTGCGACGAGAACACCACGGAATGCTTCATCGAATGCGCGCTCTTCGACCCCGTGCGCATCGCGCTCTCCGGGCGCCGGCATGATGTCCGCACCGATGCGCGATCCCGCTTCGAACGCGGCATCGATCCGTCGCTGCTGCCGAAGGCGCTCGATGCCGCGACGCGGATGATCATGGAGCTCTGCGGGGGCGAGGCCAGCGAGGTCGCCGCCGCCGGCGCGGAGCCCGCCTGGCAGCGGGAAGCGACGCTGCGCTTCGCCCGCGTGAAGGACCTCGGCGGCCTCGACATCGCGCCCGACCTGGCGGTGGAGCGTCTGACGCGCCTCGGCTTCTGCCCGGTGAAGCGGGATGAGGTGTCGGTGACGGTCGCCGTGCCGCCCTGGCGGAACGACATCGCTGGCCATGGCGCGCTGGCGCAGGACCCGTCCCTGCCCGCCGCCCGCGCCCAGGCCGCGGCCGAGGGCTGCGCGGCGATCGAGCCGGAATGCGACCTGGTCGAGGAAGTGCTGCGCCTCGGCGGCCTCGATGCCGTGCCGGCGGTGTCGCTGCCCGTCGCCTCCCCCGTCCCGCGCCCGGCGCTCTCCGCGAAGCAGTCCCGCGCGGCGCTGGCCCGGCGCGTGATGGCCGCGCGCGGCCTGCTGGATTGCGTGACCTACGGCTTCCTGGCGAAGGACCAGGCGGCGCTGTTCGGGGAGACGCCGGACAATCTCCGCCTGGAAAACCCCATCGCCAGCGACCTCGACCAGATGCGCCCGACGCCGGTCGCCTCCCTCGCCTTCGCCGCCGCCCGCAACGCCGCGCGCGGCTTCGCGGATGTGGGCCTCGGCGAGATCGGCGGCGCCTATCGCGACCCTGCCGCCGGCGGCAGCCAGCTGGCCGTGGCCGCGGGCGTGCGCACGGGCATGACGGCGCCGAACTGGGCCGCGCCGGCGCGCGCCGTCGATGCGATGGATGCGAAGGGCGATGCGCTGGCGGTGCTGGCGGCGCTCGGCGTGCCGATGGCCGCCGTCTCCGTCACCACCGATGCGCCGGGCTTCTACCACCCGGGCCGGTCCGGCGTGGTGCGCCAGGGGCCGAAGGTGGTGCTGGCGACCTTCGGGGAACTGCATCCGAAGCTGCGGCGGGAGATCAACCTGGCCGGCCCCGCCGTGGCCTTCGAGGTCTTCCTGGACGCCATCCCGGACCCCAAGCGCCGCAAGAAGTCGGTGCCGGACCTGCCTTCCTTCCAGCCGCTGCGGCGCGACTTCGCCTTCCTGGCGGAGGCCAGCGTCTCCGCCGACGCCGTGCTGCGCGCCGCCCGCAACGCCGACAAGGCGCTGGTGACGGATGCGGTGCTGTTCGACCGCTACGCCGGCGACAAGGTGACGGAGGGCAAGATCAGCCTGGCCATCCAGGTCACCTTGCAGCCGCGCGAGCGCACGCTGACGGATGCGGAGATCGAGGCCGCGAGCCAGAAGATCGTCGCCGCCGTCACCAAGACGACCGGGGCGACGCTGCGCGGCTAACCCGCCTGCCAGGCCACCTGCGGTGCTTCCCGGAAGGCGAAGCGCAGCAGGTGGTCGGCGACCACCTTCTGCATCCGCGCCATCACCGCCTCATCCGCCGCGGTCAGGCGCAGGACCAGCACGCCCTCCGCTGCCTCCAGCTCGCAGAGCGCCTCGGTGAACTCGATGCGGCCGCGCGCCTCGTCATGGCTCGTCGGGATGCGGTGGCCGAAATGCTTGCAGAGCTGGCCGAGGTAGCGGGTCGGGGTCGCGGTCTCGACGCGGGCGGTGGTGATCATGGCGCTCACCCCTGCTCCACCGCACGCGCCGCGGCGTCGATGGCGTCCGCGATGCGCTGGCGGTGCTCCGCATCGATCGGGCCCTGCGACATCCGCATGCGCAGCGCGAGCTTCAGGTTCTCCATCGCGCGGCGGATCTGCATCGTCGCCGCCACGCCTTCCTCGCCGCCGGCCTGCGTCATGCGGGCAAGGATCGAGTCCACGATGGCGCGGTTCTGGGCCAGCGCCTGCTCGCCCTCCGGCGTCAGTGTGTAGAGCTTGCGGCTGCCTTCCGTGGCGGCGGTGACCTGGCCGATCTCCTCCATCAGCGTCAGGGTGGGGTAGATGACGCCCGGGCTCGGCGAATAGGTGCCGGCCAGGCGTTCCTCGATGGCCTTGATGATCTCGTAGCCGTGGCGCGGCTTCTCCGCGATCAGGGCGAGGATGACCAGGCGCAGATCGCCCTGGCCGAACATCCGGCCGCCGAAGCCGCCACGGCGATGGGGATGCGGACCGTGACCGCCGTCGCGGCCGAAGCCGTGGCCGAAGCGACGGCCTTCATGGCGCCGATGGAACAGGAACATGGATACCTCCAACTGAACTTCGATATATCTGAATACCGATATATCGAAGTTCAGTCGGGTGGGCCAAGTAAGATAGATCGACGATATGTAACTCAACCCGCCTTGTCGCCGAGATAGGCCGTCGCATCGATCTCCACGAGGCAGTCGGGGGAGCCCAGCCCGCTGACGATGCAGGAGACGCGGTGCGGCCCGTCCTCCGCGAAATTGGCGAAGTAGACCTCGTTCATCGGCTCCCAATTCGCGCGGTCCGTCACATAGACCGTGCACTTCACGACATCCTTGAGGCTGCCGCCGGCCTCCTCGATCACGGTGCGGATGTTGTCGATGCATTGCTGGGTCTGGGCGCGAACGTCGCCGATGGCGAAGCGGCCTTCGCGGTCCCGCCCGGTGAAGCAGACGAACATGAATCCCCCGGCGATCGTGGCGTGGGGAAAGGGACGGCTGCCCTTGAACACCTGGTTGGAGATGACGCCCTGTTTCGGCATGGTCCGGCTTCCTGCTGCGATGGTGGGCCCATCCTAGAACCGTTGCACGGCTGGAAGGCACCCCGGGGCCTGATGACGGGGCAGTGACCGATTCATGGCCTTCCGGCCATGCAATGAGGGTTGCTAGCCTTTCCGTATGATTATCCGCCGCAGCCTGCTCGCCGCCGCCCTGCCCCTTGGCGCCCTGCCCCTCGCCGCCCCGGCGCTGGCGCAGATCTCCACCACTCGGCCGATGCGGCTGATCGTGCCCAATCCGCCGGGTGGGCAATCCGATACCATCGCGCGACTCTACGGGGAGGCGATCCAGGCCACGTCCGGCCAGGCCGTCGTCGTGGAGAACCGGAGCGGCGCCAATGGTTTGCTGGCGATGGATGTGGTGGCCAAGGCGCCGCCGGATGGGCTGACCACCGGCCTGTTCAGCATCACCATGTTCACCGCGCTGCCCGCGATGATGCCGCGCATGCCGCTCGACGTGGACCGGGACGTGACGGCGATTACCAGCGTTGTCACCAGCACCGTGCTCTGCGTGGTACAGGAACGGCGGGCGCGGGAGCGGGGCTGGACGGATTTCCGGGCCCTGGTGGAATGGGCGAGGCGGCCGGGCAATGCCCTGACGAATGGCGCGGCCAGCAGCGGCGGCGCGTCCCACCTCCTCACCGCCACCATCGCGCGGCGGGCGGGGGCCGACATCACCGTCGTGCCCTATCGCGGCGGTGCGCCAGCGCTGAACGACCTGCTGGCCGGCACCATCGACATGGCCTTCGACTTCATGCCGGCCCTGCTGCCGCATGTCGCCGCGGGCACGCTGCGGGCACTGGCGGTGGGGTCGCGGGAGAGGGTGCCCTTCCTGCCGGACATCCCCGCCATGGGGGAGTTCGCCGATCTCGGCATCGGCGACCTGGACCTGCAATCCTGGAACGTACTCTCCGGCCCCGCCGGCCTGTCGCCGGACCTCCAGGCACGGACCGTCGAGTTGTTCCGCCGCGCCAATACCCATCCGGGGCTGGAGGACCGGCTGCGCCAGAACGGCCTGCTCTCCCTGCCCCCGGTCGAGCCCACCGCCGTCCGCGCCCGCATCCTGGCCGATCGGCCGCGCTGGGCGGAGATGGTGCAGATCAGCGGCGCCCGGATCGAGTAGCCCAGGCTAAGCCGCGGCCATCAGCATCCACTGCACCCCGAAGCGGTCCAGCACCACGCCGAAGCGGGGCGAGAAGAAGGTCCGGTCCGGCGCCATGCGGACCTCCCCGCCCTCCGCCAGCGCCGCGACGTGCCGGTCCACCGTCGCCGCATCCGGCACCGTCACCGCCAGCCCGAAGCCGCTGAAGCGGGCGGCCGCCGTGCAACCGCCGTCGGGGGCCATGACGCTGGCATCGCCGATCCGCATCTCGGCATGCATGATCTTCGCCTCCGACCCCGGCGGGCCGTACATCCCGTCGGGATTGTCGCGGAAGCGCATCATCGCGACGACCTCCGCGCCCAGCGCGTCCCGGTAGAAGCCCAGCGCTTCCTCGCAGCTTCCTTCGAAGAACAGGTAGGGTTGGACGGGCATCGTGTGCCTCCCGCATTCAATAAACCATATGGTAAAGTTTTACACCGCTTGCCGCAAGGGGGTCGATGGACCTGACGCCGGGTTGGTTCTGCGCCACCCTGGCCATGGCGGGCGGAGATGGATGATGGGCAAGACAGGGCATCTGGGGGTGCTGTGCCTGGCGGTGGTGCTGGTGCTTTCCGTCTGGTTCGCCGGTACCGCCGCCGTGCCGCGGCTGATCGCGGAGGGGCTGATCGCCCCCGGCCGTGCCGGGTCCCTGACCATGGCGGTGCAGCTGGGCTTCGTAACGGGCACGCT
>JAIXVP010000003.1 GCA_027482905.1 Opitutaceae bacterium | reverse complement strand
CTGGTGGCGTTGAGCAGGATGGTGACGAGCACGACCAGGGTCATGGCCGCGAAGTCCTTGGCGTGGGCCAGGAGCAGGCCCCAGCGGATCTCGCCGAGGGGTTGGTTAAAGGGCGTCTGCCAATCGCCGGCGTTGAGCGGCGGCAGGAGCAGGCCGGCCGTGCGGGCTTCCTCCAGCGACCAGCCGGTGGCGAGCAGCACGACGTGGAAACCGAGCACGCCGGCCGCGAGCACGGCGGGGATGATCAGGAACTGCTTAGAGGCGCGGGTGGCGATGATCAGGCTCCCGCCGATGCCGAGGGCGAAAATCCAACCGAGGACGGGCACGGCTTCGAGGTCGGCCGGCACGGTGTGGGCGAAGCTTTTTCCCACCAACATCTTCCAGGCACCCGCGAGCAGCAGGTAGCCGGTGCCGGCGAGGAAGCCGCCCACCACGGGGTGGGGGATGTAGCGCACGTAGCGGCCCCAATGGAGCCGGCCAAAAAGATAGAGCAGCAGGCCGCAGAGCACGGCCGAGCCGAAGAGAAAGATGAAGATGGTCGGCAGCAGCTCCGCCTGGCCGGCGGCGGGGTCATGCAGGATTTCCGCCGCGATGGCGGCGGCAGAGATCGCAAGGATCGCGGACGGATTCGAGTCGGGGCCGCCGAGCGCGAAGCGGAACGAGCTGAGAAACGACAGCGTGAGGACGGCGGCGCAGCTGCCGATGATGGCGGTCCAGACACCGAGGTTGACCGACGGTGCGAGGGAGCCGCCGAAAATCAGGGTCGCGAACGAGCTCGCGTAGGCGAGCGTCACGAGGGCGCAAAGGGCGCCGGCCACGACGTTGGGGCCGAAGGGCGGTTTCTCCGGGACGGGCAAGGGGGACCGGGACGAAAACGGCGGCGCGGTCGTGAACGGAACGGCGGTGGCGGGAGTGGGTTCCTGAGGCACGGTTGGCGTGGGCTGGATGGCCGTATACGTTTGGTTGCGGTTTTTGCGCAGCGCCAGCGGAATGGATGGCGGAAGCGTCAATTTAACGTGGCTCGCTTTTTGCGAGCGGTTGGCGTCGGTTGCCGCGCGAATTTAGGACTTTCCCATGGCTTCCCTTTCTCCCGCCTCCCCGCCCCCCGGTTTCGTTCCGGTCACTCCGCCGGTAGATCCGCGGGCCGAGCAGGAACTCGCCTGGGTGGGCGACGCGGTGCTGGCGCTATGGGCGCGCGAGCGGGTGCTGCGCGAGGCCGGCCGGATCGACACCGACGCATTCCTACGCCTGACCGCCAACGAACACCTCGCGGGCATCGCGCGGCCGACCCGGGTGGAGGCGGAGATCGGGGTGGTGTATCGCCGCGAGGGGCTGGCGGCGGCCTTCGCCTACGTCGAGGCGAGGCTGGTCCCGGTTTTTCGCCTCCAGGAGGCGAATCGCCGGCGCCAGCGGCGTTGAGCGGGGTCGCGGGCGACTTTTATTGCGCATGAAAACCATCGCCCTGCTCTTCGCGTCCAACCTCTTCATGACCCTCGCCTGGTATGGGCACCTGAAGTGGAAATTCCTGGAGGGGAAATCCCTCGCGTTCGTGATCCTGGTCTCGTGGGGCATCGCGCTTCTCGAGTATTGCCTGATGGTCCCGGCCAACCGCATCGGCTACGCGCAGGGCTTCACCGGTTACCAGCTCAAGGTCATCCAGGAGGCGATCACCTTGACCGTCTTCGTGGGCTTCGCGTGGCTGGTGCTGAAGGAGCGGCTGACTTGGAACTATGCGGTGAGTTTCGCGCTGATCTTTCTGGCGGTGTGGTTTGCGGTGGCATTTAAATCCACTGCGACGGCGGCGGGCCGGTGAGGGAGGCGCCTGGAGTTTTCGCAAACGCGCGCGATTTTCGGCTTGCTGTTCATCTGAACAGTATCTTTCTCCACGTCTCGCTTGCCAGCGCTGGAGGCTCCGCTTCCCGTTGGCACCTCGATTGCAGCCGGGCGGTCGCCCGGCTCCCTCACCCAAACCACTAAATCAGCCTCCGTCATGTCCAAAGCCGCCCCCGTCAAAGTAGCCGCGTCCGCAGTCCCCGCCGTCACCAGCCCCGATCGCAAGACCCTCGATCTGGCCGTCAGCTCCATCACCAAACAGTTCGGCGAAGGCTCGATCATGCGCCTCGGCGATAACCATAAGATGACCGTGGAGACGGTATCGACCGGCTCACTCGCCATCGACCTTTGCCTAGGCGGCGGCGGCCTGCCCCGCGGCCGCATCATCGAGATCTACGGGCCGGAGTCGTCCGGTAAAACCACCTTCTGTCTGAGTGTCATCGCCGAGGCCCAGCGCCGCGGCGGCCTCGCCGCCTTCATCGACGTCGAGCACGCCCTCGACCCGAAATACGCCCGCGTGGTCGGCGTGAAGCTCGACGACCTGCTCGTCTCCCAGCCCGACTCCGGCGAGGACGCGCTCAACATCACCGAGACCCTCATCCGCTCCAACGCCATCGACGTCATCATCATCGACTCCGTCGCCGCCCTCATCACCAAGGCCGAACTCGAGGGGCAGATGGGCGATATGACCATGGGCTCGCAGGCTCGCCTGATGTCCCAGGCCATGCGCCGTCTCACCGCCGTGGTGAGCAAGACCAAGTGCATCTGCATTTTCACCAACCAGATCCGCGAAAAGATCGGCGTCATGTTCGGCAACCCCGAGACGACCTCGGGCGGCCGCGCGCTGAAGTTTTTCTCCTCCATCCGCATCGACATCCGTCGCAAGGACCAACTCAAGACGCCGGACGGCAAGATCATCGGCAACCGCACCAAGATCAAGGTGGTCAAGAACAAGATCGCCCCGCCCTTCACCGAGTGCGAATTCGACATCATGTATGACGAGGGCATCAGCCGCACCGGCTCGCTGCTCGACCTCGGCATCGAGCACAAGATCCTGGACAAAAAGGGCGCGTGGATCGCCTACCAAGGCGAGCTTATCGGCCAGGGCCGCGACGCCGCCAAGCAGGCGCTCAAGGACAAGCCCGAGCTCGCCGCCAAGGTGCAGGCTGCCATCCAGGAAAAGGTTTCCGTCGCCGGCGGCACGGTCGTGACCGGCGCCGCCGAAGACGCGGCCGAGTAAACGGGAGGCCCGAGTCTATTCGGCCCTTCGAAGATTGGCCGCAAAAAGGCACAGAAGTCGCAAAAAGAAGACGGTTTGGTTTTGCGCGTTTTGTGACTTTTGGCGGCCATCTTCGGCGTGATTGGGCTGGGTTAACGGAGGAGAACTGAAGGGGAGCTCTCCAAGGCCCGCCGGTTTCACCCGCCGGGTAACCCGACCGGCGGCCTAGCGTCGTCAGACGAGTTGCACCCGACGTCTCGCCCCTTCTTTTTCCGATCATGAGTAAAAAATTCTGGCTGGGCGTCGCGCTGGCGGCGGCCGTGATCGCGACGGGCTGGTGGTGGCTGGAGCGCAGCACCCGCCCCGCCCCGGCGCCGGTGCCCGGTCTGGCGATCCAGCCCGTCGCGCCCGCCCCGCCGCCTCCGCCGCCGCTGGATCCGGTCGCTCCGCCGACGGCTCCGGGCAGCCTCGCCGACACCCGACCGTCGGACGCGCCCGCCGCCACCCTCGGCGGCGAGCCCGCCTCCGAGGAACCGCCGGCCAACGCCGTGCCGACGGCGGGCGACATCCTCGCCGAGCCGGGCGACGATTACGTTAAGATCGCCAAAAAACTCGGCGCCCTCGCCCTAGACCCCCGCGCCCCGATGGAAAACCGCCACGAGGCCCTGGCCCATGCGCTCAATCTCTCGGTCGGCAACGAGGCCGAGGTGCTCACGCCGTTGGTCAAGGACCCGCGTCTGCCCGACGAACTGGCCGAGGACATCCTCAACGAGGCGCTCAACCGTCCGCTCGCCTACCAGGCCGATCTTTATCTCGAGGCGCTGTCCACCCGCACCACGCCCGAGTTGTTGACCCGTATCCGCGAGCATCTCGCCTTCCTCACCGACGGTCCCGACCTCGGCGCCGCGCCCGCCGCCTGGAAGGACGCCCTCGCCAAGGCCAAGGCCGGTTGGGAGTGACGGCGTGCCGCGTCCCTCGGTCCGGGACGCGAAAAACATCCACACCGGCACCGGCTTCCGTCTCGCTGGTCCCATGTCCGTGATGTCGCGTCTTCTTTATGCCCTGCTCGTCCTCGCCCTTGCGCCGGGCCTGTTTCCCGTTCGTGCCGAGGCGGCGGCTCCCGCCGTCGATCCGATAACCGGTCTGCCGCGCCCGGACGCCGGCGGCACGCCGGAAGCGGTGTCGGCTCTCGCCGAGCTGGTCGAACGGCAAAAGGCGACGCTGGCCGAGGCGCGCGCCGCGGACGACGCCAGCGAGCTGGAGGATGTTCGTCCGCGGCTGCAAAAGTTGGTTCAAGGTTACGAAGACCTACTCCAAAGACACGGCGACTTCGCGGCCGCGTGGGCGGCCTACGGCTTGTTTCTCTGCGATCCGCTGGTCGAGGACCGGCGCGTGGCGCTCGCCCTGTTGCTCAAGGCCAACGGTCTCGATCCCGACCTGCCGGTGGTGAAAAACCAGATCGGCGTGCTCATGGCGGAGGAGGGCCGGGTCATCGACGCGCTCAACTACTTCCTCGCCGCCAGCGACCTCGCCCCGCGCGAGCCGTTATACCATTTCCAGATCGGGCTCGTGCTCGACGAGGGCCGCGAGTTGTTCCTGAAGACCAAGGCTTGGTCGCCGGAGACCCTCGACAAGACCCTGCTCGAAGCCTTCGCCCGCGCGGTCGAGCTTGCGCCGGAGCGCACCGACTTCGCCTACCGCGCGGCCGAGGCCTACTACGACCTGGCGACGCCGCGTTGGGAGGAGGCGCTGGCGAAGTGGACCACGCTGGAGGACCGTCTGGAGGGACGGGTCGAGGTGCAGGCGGTGCGGTTGCACCGGGCCCGGGTGCTCTGGAAACAGGGGCTCGCGGCCGACGCGCGCGAGCTGGCCGACTCGGTGGATGCGTCCGAGTTGCGACCAAGCCGGGACAAACTGATGGCCGAATTCGCGGCCGAGGACGCCGCCGAGGCGGCGGGCAAATAGGCTGGCGCGCGGGGCGGCCGGCGGCAGCCTCGGCGCTCCGTCCGATCACCCGTCCATGTCTCTTTTCCAAAAACTCGAACGCCGGCTCCAGCCGCTCGCCCTGCCCCATGTGCTCCTGGCCATCGTGGCGGGGCAGACCTTTTTCTATATCGCGGCGATGCTCGAGGCGGTGAATCTCGACCGGCTCGTGCTGGTCTGGGACCGCGTGGCGGAGGGCGAGTGGTGGCGGCTGACGAGCTTCGCCCTCATGCCTCCGGCCTCGCACTGGGCCCTCGTCGCCTTCGCGCTCTACATGGTCTACTTTCTCGGAGACACGCTCGAGAAGGAGTGGGGCACGTTGCGTTTGAATCTGTTTCTCCTCACCGGCTGGGCGCTGACGGTGGGCGCGTCGTGGATCGCGCCGGGCGCGGTGATGGGCAACGGCTTCATCGGCGGCTCGGTGTTCCTAGCCTTCGCGTATTTGAATCCCAACTTCACCTTCTACATCTTCTTCATCCTGCCGGTGCGGGTAAAGTGGCTGGCGCTGATCACCTGGGTTTTCTACGCCTACACCGTCGCCTTCGGCGGTCCGGTGCCGCGATTGGCGGTGCTGGCTTCGACGGGCAACTTCCTGATCTTTTTCGGCGCCCGCATCGTCGCCGATCTGCGTTCCGGCAAGCGCCACATGGAGGGGCAGCGCCGGCGGGTGGCCGAGCGGCGCGAGGCGGAGGCGGCGGGCCCGCGCCACCGTTGCGTCACCTGCGCCAAGAACAGCGACACCCATCCGGACGAGGACTTTCGCTACACGTCCGACGACCGTTGTTTCTGCTCGGAGCACCTGCCCCGGCGCGTCCCCGGCCCATGAGCGCCGCCCGTGCCAAGATCAAGACCGCCCCCGGCGCGGCGCCACGTCCCGCCGGGCTGGCCGCCCTGCCGCCGACCTCGCAACTGGCCACGCTCGCGGGTTGGCTGGCCTTCGCCGAGGAGGTCTACGCCCAGGCCGGCCTCGCCCTCGGGCAGATCACCGACAACGCCCACGACGAGGCGCTTTATCTGCTTTTGCGCACCCTCGACTGGCCGCTGGAGAGCGGTCCCGAGGTGCTGGAAAGACCGCTCGCACCGGCCCAGCGCATCGCCCTGCGCGAGATGTTGCACGCCCGCGCGGTGAAGCGCGTGCCGGCGGCCTACCTGACGAAGGAGGCGTGGCTGGGCGGGCTGCGTTTCCACGTCGACGAGCGCGTGATCATCCCGCGCAGCTACTTCGTGGAGTTGATCCCGGGTCTGGACGAACTCTTGCCGGCGGGTGCGGCGGTGCGGCGGGCGGCGGATGTGTGCACCGGGTCGGGTTGTCTGGCTATCTTGCTGGCGGAAGCGTTTCCCGAAGCGAAGGTCGACGGGCTCGATCTTTCGCCGGCCGCGCTCGCGGTGGCGGCCATCAATGTCAAAGCCCACGCGGCCGGGCGGCGGGTGAAGTTGCACGAGAGCGACGTGTTCGACGCGGTGCCGCCGCCGCCGGGCGGCTACGACCTGATCGTGAGCAACCCGCCCTACGAGCCCAGCGCGCACGTGGACCGGCAGGATCCCGAGTTCAAGGCGGAGCCGCGCCTGGCGCACGACGGCGGACCGGATGGGCTCGTCATCGTGCGCAAACTCCTGCGTCAGGCGAGGGACCGCCTGGCTCCGCACGGCGTGGTGGCGGTGGAGATCGGCGGCCTGCGCAAGGCGGTGAACCGCGAATTCGCCGCGCTAGCGCCGGAATGGTTGGAAACCGAGGACGGCAGCGACTGCGTCTTCGTGGTGCGGGCGGCCCGCCTGGCGGCCTGGGCGGGTTGAGTGGGCTCAAGTCGTGGCCGACTGGCGACGACGGAGGAGGAAGAGGGCGCCGAAGACCACCGTCAGGACGAGGGGCAGCACGGCCACGCGGCCGAGGGCCTCGAGGCCGGCGGCGGATTGGATGGCGGCGAGGGCGTCGGCGGCGGGGGCGGAGCCCTCGGGGGTGCGGGCGGCGATGCCTTGGTCATACCATTTGCCGATGATCGGGAGCACGAAGCTGACCGAGAGCATGCCCGCGCCACCGATCACGGCCATGCCCAGGGCGCCGGTCTTGGGGTAGTTTTCGGCGACGTAGCCGACCATGGTGGGCCAGAAGAAACACACGCCGAAGGCGAAGATGGTGGCGGCGCCGAAGAGCAGGTTGCCGCTGGCGTGGCTCATGGCGTAGAGGCCGAGGGTGGAGAGGATGGCGCTCATGACCAGCATGCCGGCGGGGGAGAGCTTGTGCACGAAGGGGCCGGCGAACATGCGACCGACCGCCATGATGCCGTTGATCCAGACGAGGACGAGGATGCCGGAGACGCCGGCGTGGGAGAGGATGTTGGGGATCCACTGGCCGGAGCCGAGCTCGGTGGCGGCGGTGAGCAGCATGCACGCGACCATCAGGATGAAGCCGGGCGCGAGGCAGGCGGCGAACATCGAGCCGGTGGATTCGCCGCGTTCGACGCGCTCGGTCCGGGGAAGGGATTGGCCGAGGAAGAGGAAACCGTAGGCGATGGCGGGGAGCAGCATGGTGGCGAACTGGGCCTGCCAGCCGAGACCGAGTTTGCCGAAGAGGAAGGCGAGCAGGCCGCCGATCACGATGCCGCCGGGGAACCAGACGTGGAAGTGGTTGAGCTTGGTGGTCTGGTTCTTCGGATAGAGAGTGGCGACGAGGGGGTTGCAGGCGGCCTCGACGGAGCCGTTGGCGATGCCGAAGAGCAGGGTGCCGCCGAATAGGCTCCAGAAATCCCAGGCGAAGATGGTCAACAGGACGCCGGCGATGTGTCCGACGAAGGCGATGCCGAGGATGCGTTTGAAGCCGAGGGTGTCGACCAGCGGGCCGCCGAACATCATGGCCAGGGTGAAGCCCCAGAAGGCGGTGCCATTGACCCAGCCGACCTGTTCGTTGCTGAGGTTAAACTGGGTGATCCAGTCGCCGGTGGCTCCGCCGCGGAGGGCGAAGCTCATGGCGGTGACGACGAGGGCGAGGCAGCTGGCGGTGAACAGGCGGTCGGGTTTCATGGGGGGGTGGGTTGGGAAACGGGGATGACGCCGTAGGCGCGGGGGGCGGCGTCGGGATCGGCCGACTCGGTGATGACGCCGAGGCCGGGGCAGGCGACGCAAAGTTCGTCGATCTCGTCGGGCGAGAGGACCATGGCGGCGGTGGACAGGGCGTGGGCGGCGGCGCCGGGCGGCGCTAGGGCCCAGGCGCGGCGGGCGCCGGCGGCGGGCGCGCCGGTGAGCGAGTCGAGGATGTGCGCGCCGCGCACCGCGAAGCCCGACGCGCCGACGGCGTGGCGCACCAGGGCGATCTCGCGGGCGGCGAAACCCTCGCCGATGCCGACCGACCAGGCCAGGTCTTCGGCGGGGCCGTCGAGGGCGAGCACGCTGCTGCCCTCGCCGGCGACGAGCAGGGCGCGGGGAAGTTCCCATTCGAGGAGGATCTCGGCGAGACGATCGAGGGCGTAGCCTTTGCCGATGGCGCCGAGATCGAGGCCGACCGATGCGTCGAGCACGCGGACGGTGAAGGCGGCGGGGTCGAGTTCGAGCCGGCCGCGCGGGCCGAGGGGCGAGGGGGAAGCGCCGCCGCCGCGCCGGGCGTCGAGCGGGGCCGCGAGGGCGGGGTCGAAGGCGCCGCCGCTGAGGTCGTGCAATTCGAGGGCGAGGCGGAGGCAGGCGAAGGTGTCGGCCTCGACGCGGAGGGTTTCGCCGGGCGCGAGGCGGCCGAGGCGGGAGATCTCGCTGGCCTCGTCGTGGCGGTTGAGCAGGGCGTGGAGGTGGTCGAGGCGGGCGAAGCACGCGGCGGCGGCCTGGGCGGCGTAGCGCGCGTCGTCGGTGGCGAGACGCAGCTCGAAGCTCGCGGCCATGGCCTCGTGGCGGTGGATCAGGAAGGGCGCGGTGGCGGTCATCGGGGGATGCGTCCCAGGAAAATCAATACGCCGGGGCGCAGCTCGTAGGGTTCGAGCGGGGCGGCGCCGGCGGGCAGCGCGCCGAGTTGTTCGAGGCCGGCCAGCACGAGGCCGGGCGCGAGCGGGGCGGAAAGTTCCGACCAGTAGCCCACCTGCGTGTGGCGGCGCAGGGTCCAGGGCAGGGGCCAGTAGTCGCGCGCCACCACCTGCACGAGGTCGTCGGCGGGCTGGGCGGCTAGGGCGGTTTCCAGGCGGGCGAGGTCTGGGCTGGTGGGGGAGTAGGCGAAGGGGTTGCCCGGGTCCACGGGATGGCGGACGCAGCGCGCGGTGGTCTCGGTCGCGAGCAGGGCGAGGGCGAGGCCGGCGGCGGCGGTGCGGACGGCGGGACGAGCGCGGAGGGCGGACCAGGTGGCGGCGGCGCCGAGGCCGGCGAGGAGGGCGAGGGGGAGGAGCCACGCGAGCATCAGCCACGGGGTTTTGTAGGGCAGGGCGGAAAAGGCGAGGAACACGAGCGCGGCGCCGGCGCCGAGCCAGCGGGCAAAGGCGTCGTGGCGGTGGCGCCAGAAGCCCGCGGCGCCGGCGACGCCGAGCAACCAGGCGCCCCAAGGCAGACCGACCGGGGCCGGGGCGAAGGCCCAGCGCAGGTAGGTGAACCAGGGGTGGGCGTGTTCGGCGCCGAGGCCGCGTCCGGTCTGGGCGCCGATGGCGCGGAAGAGGTCGAGGGCGCGGGCGGGTTCACGGCCGAAGCCGCTAAAGAGGAACGCGACGGCGGCGAGGGCGACGGCGGCCTGCACGGCGAGACCGAGGATGCGGCGCGGGCGGGCGGCGCCGGCGGCGCGCGGGGCGGAGAAACGTAGGCCGACGAGGCCGGCGAGGGCGAAGAGCACGAGCAGGAGGGCGGCGGTTTCCTTGGTGGCGAGAAGCAGACCGGCGAGCAGGCCGGCGAGGGCGGCGTAGGCGGGCTGGTCGGACTCGCGCCAGCGCCAAAAAGCGGCCAGCCAGCCGGCGAAGAGCAGGAGCAGCAGGGTTTCGTGGATGAAGGTGGCGCCGTAGTAGACGAAGGGCGCGGCGAGGGCGAGAGCGAGGGCGGCGGCGAGGGTGGCGGCGGGGCCCAGCCAGGGTTGGAAAAGGAAGGCGGCGGCGGCGAGGCCCGCGCCGCAGAGGGCGGGGACGAGGCGGAGGTGCCAGGCCTCGAAATCGGCCACGCGGTTTAGGCCGGCGGGGGCGAGCAGGGCGCCGGCGGCGTAGTAGAGCGTGGGCCCGTGGTGGTCGTGGGCGCGGTAGTTATGCATCCCGGAGGCAAGCGTTTCCTCGAGGATAAACGCGTTCACCGCCTCGTCGGTGTGCATGGGGCGCGAGTCGAGGCCGGGCAGGCGGACGAGCAGGGCCAGCACAAACACCAGCAGGCAGGGCGCCAGCCGCGCGAGCGGTCGCGAAGGGACCGGACCGCGGGCGGCGGGGTTCATGCGAAGGTCCGGAGCGGAGCTTAGGGCGCGGGCACGCCCCAGACTTCGACCTCGATGTAGTGGTTGAGGGTATTGGCGGAGTTGCCGCGCGAGTAGAGGCGAACGTAGCGGCCTTTCACGCCCTTGAGGTCGATCAGGCGGCCCTCGTAGGTCTCGATGTAGGTGGGGTCCTTGCCGGCGCCCTGGCCGCAGAGGTTTTGCACGTCGTTGTTGAAGACCGTGGTCACGCCCTGGATGAAATCGGGATCGTCGGAGACCTGGGCGACGACGCCGAGGTAGGCGCGGGCCTGGGCGTGGAAGTGCCAGACGAGCAAGGCGTGGAGGGCGGCGGGCGCGCCGAGGTCGATCTGCACCCACTGCGTGCCGGGGGCGAGCTCGACGTAGCTGCCCTCGGCGCCGTCCTTGTCGCCGTCGGTGACGAGCTCGAGGTCGCCGAGGAGGGGTTGCGCGTCGCTGCCGGTGACGGGTTTGTTCAGGGCGAGGTTGGTCGCGCCGGCGGGGATGAGGAAGGCGGGGCGCGCGCCGGTGCGGGGGGCCTCGAGGTTGGCCACCTTGATCGGGGCGGGGGTGCCGACGAAGAGCGGCTTGGGCAGCTCGGTGACGAGGGGCTTTTGGTCCTCGGCGCGGAGGCCGGGCGCGGCGGCGAGGAGAACGGCGGAGGCGAGGGCGAGGCGGAGGGATTTCATCGGGAAGGGGATGGGGACCGGCGGATCAGACCACGGGTTCGTCGATGGTGACAAGCCGGCGGGTCTCGACGGCTTCGATGGCCTTGAAGATGGCGTATTCGCTGTGGAAGGCCTCGTCGGCGGGGCAGTTCAACTTGGCGCGGCCGCGGATGGCCTGAAAGAAGTTTTCCAGGTGGTATTGGTGGATGGCCTTGTTGGTCACGACCGGCAGGCGGTAGGTGGCGAGCGCGGCGGTCTCGCGGGCGTCGACCTTGGCGCCGGGCTCGGGAGCGGGCGCGGCGTTGGCGCGCAGGTAGTTTTTCCGCACCCACTCCTCCCACGAAGGGGCGTGCGCCTCGCGGTAGATGGTGGTGAGCGAGGGGTTTTCCGAGATGCGCAGGGTGCCCTCGGTGCCCATGAATTGCTCGAAGTAGCCGCCGCCGGAGCTGGTGGTGGTCTGCACTTGGTAGAACGCCCGCGCGGTGCCTTCGGCGAGGGGGAATTCGTAGACGACCATGGCGTTGTCGAACCACTCGTGGTTCTTGTAGTAGTCGCTTCCGCCGCTGGCCACGACGGTGGATGGCAGGCGACCGAGGAACCAGTTGAAGATGTCGATCTGGTGCGCGCCGAGGTCGGACAGCGGGCCGCCGCCGAATTTTTTGAACCAGCGCCAATTCCGGAACGTATGCATGTCCGGGTAGCCGTAATGAGCGAGGACGTCGGCGGGGATGGCGGCCTTCTTCGGCCAGCCGAGGTCCTCGGAAACGGCGCGGTTCCACTGGGCCTGGGCGGCGGTGATGCGGCCGGGCAGGCGGGCCTCGCCGAGGAGGCGGTCGCGGGCGACGAGGTAGCGGGGGTTGCTGCGGCGTTGGTGGCCGATCTGGAGCAGGCGGCCGGTTTCGCGCATGGCCTGGACCATCGAGCGGGCGCCCTCGACGGTGTTGGACATCATCTTCTCGCAGTAGACGTGGAGGCCGGCGCGGAGGCAGGCGATGGTGTTCGGGGCGTGGAAGACGTCGGGCGTGGCGACGATGGCAGCGTCGAGGTCTTTTTCCTTGGCCAACAATTCCTCGACGTCGCGGTAGCCGGCGACTTCGAGGCCGTTGGATTTGAGCAGGCGTTCGCCGTAGACGCGGGCGTAATCCCAGATATCGCAGAGGGCGACGATGCGGACGTCGGGCACTTTCAGGAGGGCCTCGACCAGCACGCGGCCCTGGGCGCCGAAGCCGATGACTGCGAGGCGGAGAGGTTTTTCGGCTGAGGCGCCGATGGAGAACAGCGGGGGCGTGGCGGCGAGGGCGAGGGCGGCGCCGGCGGAGCCGGACAGGAAACGCCGGCGGCTCAGGCCGGAGGCGGGCACGGGGGGATTCATGCGCGGGTGAGGGCGAGGCGGTTGTGTTCCGCGAGGGTCAGGGCGAGGGCGACGAGGCCGACGTGGATGGCGAGCCAGGAAACGCCGGCGTCCTGCCCGATCAGCATCAGGCCGATGGTGAGAAAGGTGTAGAGGGCGCCCATGGCGAACAGGGTCCAGCGGGTGGCCACGCCGAGGAGGAGGAGGAGGCCGAGCACGAGCAGGGCGGGGCCGAGGCCGGCGAAGAAGGGACGGGTGAGGAGCTGCGGGAGCAGGGGCTCCTCTGCGAACTTGGTCGCGAGCGTGTCGGGCACGGCGTGGTAGTGGGAAATACCATACACCTTTTTTTCGATCTCGACGATGGCCCCGCTGGGGTCGGGCGCGCCGTCGGCGCCGAGCAGGGGTTCCTGGATGGTCACGCGGGCGGAGAATTTCTCCACGCCGGCGACGAGGGCGCGAAGGCCGAGCCAGAGGCGGAGGACGAGGAAGGCGAGGGTGGGGCCGCCGAGGCCGGCGGCGGGGGGCGTCAGGGGGGCGGACATGGAGGGAGCGGTGGGTGGAAAAAATCAGACGCCGGGGGCGGGCTGGGTGGCGTCGACTTCCTTGAGGAAAGCGGCGGCCTCGGAGCCCTTGATCCGCCGCACGGCGTCGAGGATGGTGCGTTTCTCCTCTTCGCGTTCGGCGAGCGGCCAGGCGTCGCGATAACCGGCGACCTGGCGTTTGCGGGACAAGAAAGGCAGGTTGGCGAGAGTGTCGAGATAGCCGCGCACGGCGAGGATGCGTTCGCCCGCGTCGGTGCAACGTCGAGCGTGCTCCAGGAGCAGGGCGAAGGCGACCTCGGTGCGGGCGGTGGAGAGCGCGCGGACGACCTCCTTGCGTTTTTCAAGATCGGCGTCGCCCAGGAGGGCGCGGAGGGCGGCGTCGGCTTCGGGGTGGGTGACGAGGGTCAGGGCCCCGATGAGGGCGGGACGTTCGGCCGCGCCCGGGGCGGCGAGTGCGGTGGAGAGCTGGCGGACCGCGACGGCGCCGTCGGGCTCGAGAGCGGTGGCGGCGAAGAGGGCGCGGCGCCATTCGCGGCGATCGACGCTTTTTTGCAGGCGGGTTTCAAGGCTGGTCACGGCGGAGAGGTCGCCGGGGCGGACGAGGGTGGCGACGGCCTCGAAGGCGGCGGCGCGCACGGTGGCGTCGGGTTCGGCGCAGGCGGCGGAGGCGAGCGTGAAGGTGGGCCGATCCTGGCGGTCGGCGAGCGTGCGAAGGAGGGCGGCGCGAGATTCGGGAGCGGAGGCGGAGACGAGGCGGGTGCGCAGCAGGTCGTCGGTGGCGGGCGCGGGCAAGCGGGTAAGCGCCTCGCGGGCGGCGTCGGCGAGCGGGCCGGAGGGGGCGAGGGCTTCGATCAGGGACTCGGCGACGCCGAAGCCGCCGCAGCTTCCGAGCGCGCGGGCGGCGATCGGGCGGGCGGAGGCGTCGGCCGAGGCGAGGGCCTTCAGCAGGAAAGGAACGGCGGCGGGCGAACGGGTTTCCCCGGCGGCGGCGGCGGCGGCGATCTGGGCGGCGGGGGGTAGGGAGGCGAGGCGGTTCGCGAGTTGGGTATAGACCCGGGCGTCGGCGAGCAGGGCGAGGGCGCGGGCGAGGTCGGCGGACACGGTGGGTTCGGCGAGCAGGGGCAGGAGGGTTTTGGCGGCGTCCGCGCCGCGGGCGGCAAGGAGCAGTCGGGCGGCGGCGACGCGTTCGGCGGGCGCGCCGGGTTCGTCGAGCAGGATTTCGGCGACGCGTGCGGCGGCGCGGCGGTGGTCGGGGGTGGGTGCGAGGCGCACGGCGCGGTCGGCGGCGGCCACCAGGGCGGCGCGGCGGGCGGGGGCCTGGTCGCCGGTGCGCGGGAGTTTGAGCAGGGCGCGGAGGGCGTCGGGGGTGGCGAGGACCGCGAGGGCGTCGAGGGCGGCGGGGCCGACCGGCGCGGGTTCGGCGGCGGCGGTGGCGAGGCCTTCGAACGCGGCCGGAACGGGGCGGGCGGTGAAGCTGTTGATCACGGTCACGCGGGCGGCGGGTTCGCGGGTGGTTTCGAGCAGCCGCTGGCGGATGGCGTCGGCGGCGGGAGTGGCGAAACCGGCGAGGACGGCGACGGCGTCGCTGAACAATTCGGGCGAAGCGGCGGCCTTTTCCAGCGCGGGGACGGCGCCGGGTCCGCCGGTCAGGGCGAGGAGGCGGAGGCATTCGCGGCGGGCGGCGACGTGCGCGGAGGGGTTGTCCAAAATCGCGAGCAGGCGGGGTTCGAGCGGGGGGCGTTCCGCCGGGGGCAGGGCGCGGAGCAGGTCCGCGACCGCGCGGGGGCCGGGGGCTGGTTGGCGATCCGGGGAGTAGCGGGCGAGCTCGGCCCAGGGGTCGGGTTCGGCGGCCGCGGCGACGGGGGCGGGGCGGTTTTGGATGGGAGTGCGGTCGTCTGGGGCGAGGGCGGGGGTGGGTTGGGTCGCGAGGGCGGCGGAAGGGGTGGCGTCGGCGGGAAGATCGCCGAGGGCGAACTGCAGGCCGTCGAGCAGGTGCTGGAGAATCTCGGGGGTGGTGAAGATGTCCTTGTTGTGGCCGAGGGAGGTGTAGAACACGCGGCCGGCGCCGCGGGTCTTGATCCAGCTCACGGGAAAATCGCCGTCGGTGCGTTTCAGCTTTTCGGCGGGGCGGGCGTTTTCCGGGCGGGCCATGTCGAGGCTGAGGAGGACGCGCTGGCGGTCGCGGCCGTAGGGGCCGACGATCTGGTAGAGTTCCTCGCGAACCCAGAAGCCGCGGCCGGAGAAGGCGGAGTTGAGCACGTGGGCGGGGTCGTCGACCTTGATGGCGGAGATGTCTTTGGCGTTCCAGGGGTGGCTGTGGAAGACGCCGCCGATGAGTTCCTGGCCCTCGGGCCAGGTGGGAAAGTTGTCGGTGGCGGCGTGGATGCCGGCGACGCCCTTGCCGGCGGCGACGAAGTCGAGCAGGGCCTGGCGGTGGGCGGGGTCGGCGAAGGCGAGGCGGGTGGTGTTGTGGAATACGACCGCGTCGTAGGCGGCGAGGGCGGCGGGGGCGAAGGCGGCCATGTCAGCGCTCACCGTCGCGGCATAGGCGCCGGTCTTTTCGCCGAGGCGCACAAGGGCCTCGTCGCCGAAGGGGATGGAGGCGTGCACGAAGCCCTCGGTGCGGTCGAAGACCAGCACGCGGCGGGGTTGGGCGGGCGTGGCGCGGGCGCGGGCGGGCAGGGCGGCGGCGATGGCGGCGCGTTCGGCCTCGGTCAGCGGGGCGAGGACGCGGGGCTTGGCGGCGGTCGCGGCCGGAGCGGGCGCGGCGGGCGGCGGGGTTTGCGCGCCGAGGGTGGCGACGAGGGCGAGGAAGAGCGGGAAAAGGCGGGTGGGGGACATGGCCGG
>JAIXVP010000147.1 GCA_027482905.1 Opitutaceae bacterium | reverse complement strand
TTGGTCCAGGCGTCCGTGGCGTTGGCGCGGGTCTGGAGCTGGTAGGTGTCGCCCGCCACCCCGGTCCAGCCGAGGGACTGGCCGGTTTCGAGATCGAGCCGGGGCAGGTCGGCCCGGGCGGGGGCGGCGAGGAGGAGGGCGGAGGAAAGAAGCGCGGCGCAGACGCGGCGGAGCGGGAGCACAAAACGGACGCGGGCGGGGACGGCGAGGGGCATGGGTCGGACCATCCGGGGCGCGGACGGCGGGGTGGGGCGGGCGTGGTCGGAGCGGGGCGAAAACGATCACGCGCGGACGGCCGGGCGGAACGGGGAGACGTCGAGAACCCAAATATTGCAATTTAATGCAACAGAAAACGCCACCGACGACTCCCGGCGGTTCTATCGGGGTGGACGCCGGCGCACGGCGGAGCGGAGCCGGCGAAGGCGGCCGAGGCAGGAGCGCAGCAAGGAATGCACGAGCCTGGCGGGGCGGCGGCCCACGGCGCGGGCGCGATTCAGGATGGCGTGTTCACGTTCGGGCGAGAGCCCGGCGTGGGGAGCCCAGGGGGCGGAGGCGTCGGGCAAAGGTTCGCGGAACAGCGTGCCGTCGGTGCTTCCGAGGTGGACCGTGGCGATGCGCGCGTTGCCGTCGGCGTGTTCGGCCAGCAGGGCGAGGCGTTCGCGCGGCGATAGCCAGGCGGCGGGTCCGACCGACGCCGTCGCGGCGGCGGGAAGCGCGTCGAGCACGTCTTCGACACCCAGTCCCGCGGCTCCGGGGACGAGGCCGAGCCGGAGGCGGCGGATAAATTCAAGGTGATCGCGGTCCGGGCTCGCGTTCACCGATTCGCGGTCGGCAGCTGGCGGCGTCCACGCGGGAGGCGGTAAGCGGCCGAGGACGTGTTCGAAAAAATCCGCCACGATGCCCGCGGGCTGGGCGGTCCGCTCGTAGGGGCGCACCAGGATGTTTTCGGCGCCGAAGGTTTCGGCCCAGGGGCGGAGCAGGTCGGACGAGCGCAGGCGGGGGGCGAAGGCGTTCGCAAAGGCGGCGAAATCGAGGTCGGCGCGCCCACCGCCCTTGATGAACTGGACGTAGTGGGCGGCGAGCAGATGATCCTGGCGACGCAGGTAGACGACGAGTCGCACCGCGAAGCCCGCGGAGCGGGCGAGGGTGGCGAGGTGCTGCGCGGCGGCGGCGGCCGTCGCGGGCTGGTATCCGGTTTCGTGGGCCGTCGCGAGGTCGAGCAGGTCCTCGGCGGAAAGGATCACGGTGTGCGCGGCCGCGCGGCGGCGTTCGTGTTCGAGCCAGTCGAAGAAGGCGGATGCGGTGGTGAAAGGGGCGCAATGGCGGCCGTGTTCGGCCAGGTAGCGCGCCGCCGTCGGCGCGTCGCCGGTCGCCAGAAGGGCCTCGTGACGAAGGAGCACGTAGAGGCGGTGGTGGCTGACGGCGTAGGCGTGGATACGGGGGCGGGGCCGGGCCAGCGGATAGAGGACGCCTTCGCGGGCGAGGCGCGGGACGTGCCGGGCGAGGAAGGACTGCAGGGCCTTGGAGCCGGTCTTGTGCTGCCCGAGGTGGATGATGAGCCGGGGCGGGTTGCGGCTCATGTTTTGCGGCCTTGTCCGATGAATCGCGGCGGGGTGAGGACCCGGTGCACGTCCACGTCTCGCAATCCGGCGAGGAAGACCTCGCGGACGGCCTGTTCGCTGAAGCGGTAGTGGTCGCCGGGAAAATGGTGTTCGCCCAGAGTGGGCGTGCCGGCGACGAGCGGGGCGGCCCCGGTCAGGCGGGCGAGGCCGCGAAGGACGCGACCGAGGGCGGAGCGGCGAGGGGCGTAGGCGAGGGGGCCCATGCCGGCGAAGCCCGGCACGCCGATCACGATCCGTCCACCGGGGGCGGTGACGCGGTGGATTTCGGCGAGGGTTTTCCAGAAGAACGGATCGTGCTCGAGGGTCGAGTTGCAGACCACGCAAGCGAAGGCGCCGTCGGCGAAACGGGTCATCGTGTTCGCGTTCCCGGTCACGCACTCGCAGCCGGGATCGGGCGTCAGAGGTTCGAGGTTCAAGCCCACCCGGCGGGACGCGTCGCGAAAGCCGCGCAACCGCAGCAGGCTGGCGGGTCCGGGGGAGTGGCCCACCTCGAGCACCGCGCCGCGGATGGCGAAGGGCGCGCAGATTGCCTCGAAAACGGCGTGGACGGCCGGACTCATGGGCGAGGCGATGCCGGGGCCGGAACGCGGGAACCGCGCAGTCGCGCTAGCGGGTCGAAGCCGATCCAGCCGCGCACCTGCCGGTAGTAGAGGCGCAGCAGGTCCGGTTGCACGACCAGGCGGGGATTCACCACGACGATGATGGCCAGGGCGCGCAGCAGCGAGAAAGGGCCCGCCGGGCGGTTCGCGAACGACTTCGACAACAGGTAGGCGAGGGTGACGGCCTCGTAGCGGGTCAGGGCGGGTTCGATCGCGGCCCGCGCAACCAGGCCGCGGCGGACGGCGGAGCGGGCGATGCGGCGGAAAAGGCGGGCGTTGGCGGCGATGTCGGCCGGGGCGACGTGGGTGCTGGCGTTGCCGCCATGTTCGACCCAGCAGCCCGCGACGGTGTTCAACAGCAGCACCTCGCCCTCGAGCGCGAGTCTGAGCAGCGAATCCATGTCGGACGAGCTGAGTTCCTCGGTGTAGAACCCGAGTCGGATCGCGGCGCGGCGGTCGTAGAGCGCTCCGAGGTGGGTGAAGAAGCCGCTGGCGTAGACGAGACGGAGGTATTCGCCGCCGGGCAGGAGTTGCTCGGAGCCGGAGATGGGAGGGAGAATGTCGGGGAGCGGGGGCGCGGCAGGATCGGTCCGCAGGTTGCGTTGTCCGGCTTGGGCGAACATCACCGGTCGGCCGGCGTGGCGGCGCAGGGCCTCGATCGCGAGGCGGATGAAACCGGGGTCGATCAAATGGTCGTCGCCGTCGAGCACGAGCACCCAGGCTCCGCGGGCGTGTTCGTGCAGGGCGCGGCGGTAGTTGCCCACGCGGCCGAGGTTCTCCGGGTTTCGCACGTGGCGGAAACGCGGGTCGCCAACCCAGCGGCGGACGCGTTCGCCGGTGTCGTCGGTCGAGGCGTCGTCGGCCACGACCACCTCCAGCGCCGGAAAATCCTGCATCAGGGCGCTCGCGATGGCGCGGTCGATGTAGGCGGACTGGTTGTAGGTGGGGATCAGGATGGTAACCTCGGGCGGTTCGGACGGAGGGGTCGTCTCCAGGTGCCGCGCAAGCCGGGCGGTTTCTTCGGTGGAGTTCGGGACGGTCGGACTCACGGCGAGGTGGCGGCGGAGGGTGTCGCGAAATTGCGGTTCACGGAGGAGGCGGGCGAGGGCGTCGGCCTGGGCTTCGACGTCGTGCCCCACGATGAGTCCGGTGCGGCCGGGGTCGATCATTTCGTCCACGCCGTTTACGTCTGAAACCAGCACGACGCACCCGGCCTGCAGCGCCTCGCGCACGACGGTGGGGCAGCCTTCAGTGCGGGAAAACAGCGCGAACACGTCGCACGCGCGCAGCCAGGGCTCCACTTCGCGTTGACGACCGAGCAGGATAAAATCGTCGGCCAGACCGTGACGGCGTATGTCAGCACGCAGGGCGTCCTCCTCGGGCCCGGCGCCGATCAGATGCCAGCGAAAAACCAGGCCGGCGTCGCGCAGGCGGCGGTGGACCTCGACGCAGGCGCGGACGTTCTTTTCCTCGGACAGTCGAGCGATGGTCAGCACCACCGGACGGTCCCGGGGCGGGGCGGGCGGGCCGGGTGGACCGGGCGGATCGACGGGCGGCGGCAGGGTTTCCCACGGGCGCAACGCGAGCGGCGGACACGCCTCCGCCAGCCGGCGCCAGAGGCGGGCGGACACGGGCAGGACGATGTCGGCCGCCCGCAGACAGCCCTCGATGGCGGCGCGTTCCCGGGCGGCCAGGCGGGGGTAGCGGGCCAGTCCCTCGTCGAGGAGGACGAGCGCCTTGCGTGGCGCGTCGACCAGGGCGACCGCGCGCGCGGCCTGCCAGTTCCAAACGAAGGAAACGACCAGCACGGCGCGGTAGGATCGGCGGAAGGGCGCTAGAGCGGGTGGGAGCCAGAGCGCGCCGAGCGGGTCGGCGCGGCCTCGCAGCCGGTCCCAAGGGCCGGTGCGCGGCCCGGGTAGGTGGTAAACGGCGACCCCGGGAGGCAGCCGGGCGAGCATATCCGCCGCGGCGGGTCCGATCACGAGCAGGTCGATCTCAAAGCGGGATTGCAGGCGATCCATGTGGCGCAGGGCGAGCCAGGCGGCACCACCGGGATTGAACTCGCACGCGATCACGAGGAGGCGTGCGCGGGCGGGAGGTTTCACGACGGGGTCCGGGTTTTCTCGCGCCATTCGTCCAGCAGGTCGCCCAGACTTTGTTCCAAGGAGATGCGCGGAGTCCAACCGGTGTGCCTCCTGAGCAGCCCGGAGTCGCCGACCTGGTGCAGGATGGCGTCCGCGGAGGGTTCGGGGTGCGTCTCCACCACGGCGATACCCGGCGTGAGGGTGCGGGCGAGCAGGAGACGAACGATCTCGCCGATGGTCCGCGCGCGGCCGGAGCAAAGGTTGTAGGCGCGGCCGGGCTCGCCGCGTTCCAAGGCCGCCCAGTAGCCGGCGACCACGTCGCGCACGTCGCAGAAATCCCGCGACGTGCCGAGGTGGAGGACGCGCAGGACGGGCTCGGCGGCCCCCGTTTCGATACGCGCGACCTGGCGGGCCAGCGACGCGCAGACCAGGCCGGCGGGTTCGCCCGGGCCGGTCTGGTTGAACAGGCGGACCCGCACGAGTTGCAGGCCGTGTTTTTCGGCGAAATCGGCCGACAGCCGATCTTGTTCGGCCTTGCTCCGGGCGTAGGGCGAGCCCGGCCGGAGCGGGGCGCGTTCGTCGATCGGCACCGCGGGGTTTTCGACGCGGCCGTAGATCCCGGACGAACCCGCGACGAGGATGCGCGCGGCGGGCGCGAGTCGGAGCGCGGCCGACAGCAGGTGGCGGGTGCCGTCCACGTTCACCCGGTTCAACTCCTCCGGCTTGTGATCGCCCGCGCCGTGGACGAGGGCGGCCAGGTGGAAAATCCAATCCGGCCGCGACTCGGCGAGGCAGGCCGCCACGGCGTCGGGATCGGCGATCGAGCCGACGATGCCGGCGACGCCCGGCGCGAAGGCGTCGCGGCGGGCGAACCCGAAGACGCGGGCGCCGCTTGCGAGTGCGAGGCGGGAGAGGTGCCGCCCGGCGCAGCCGGTGGCGCCGGTGATGAGGATGCGTTCCGGCCGCTTCATCGCGCGGGGAAGAGGCGGGGGAGCAGCTCATCCAGATCGAGCCGGGCGCGGGCGTAGTCCTCCGGCCGACCGATGTCGCGCCAATAGCCTTCAAAGGGATGTTTGACGACCGTCTCGCCGGCGGCGATGAGCCGGCGCACGAGATCGGGCAGGTCGAGGCGTTCGCCTCGGGGGATGTAGGCGAGCACGCGCGGGTCGAAGACATACACGCCCATGCCGACCTCGACGCGATGCACCGGTTTTTCGTGGTAATCGGTCAACCGGCCGCGGGCGTCGCAAGCCACCACGCCGAAATCGACGGCGATCTCGCGCGACTGCACCGCGATCGTGCCGAGCGCGCCGGACGAGACGTGGCGCGCGTGGAGTTCGGCGAAGTCGAGCGTCGTGAGAATGTCGCAATTCATCACCAGGAAAGGTTCGTCGAGGCCCTCGATCAGGCCGAGAGGGCCGGCGGTGCCCAGCGGAGTCGATTCGCGGGAGTGCCGCACGCACAGGCCCAGCCGGCCGCCGTCGCCGACGGCGGCCTCGATTTGTTCGGCCCGGTGGCCGAGGGCCAGGGTGGTTTCCTTGCAACCGAAGGCCTGGAGCTGGCGCAGGATGATTTCCAGGATCGTGGATTCGCCCAGCGGAACCAGGGCCTTCGGCCGGCGGTCGGTTTCCGGAGCGAGGCGGGCGCCCAGGCCGCCGGCGAGGATCACGGCCTTCATCGGGTGTAGCGCCCGGGGGCGAAACAATCCGGGTGCTCGCGTATCCAGTCGATGGTGCGGCGCAGGCCGGCTTCCAGGTCGGTGCGCGGCGTCCAGCCGAGGAGCGCGCGGGCCTTGCCGGCGTCGGCCAGCAGGTTGCGCACCTCGCTGCGGGCGGGGCGGAAACGGTCTGGGTCGGAGACGAGCCGGACGGGGCGGTCGATCAGGCGCAGGATCAGGGCGGCGAGGTCCCCGATCGAGACGGCGGAACCGTTTCCGAGATTCAAGACCTCGCCGATCACGCCGTTCGCGGTCGCCGCGCGCACGAAGCCGTCCACGGTGTCCTCGACGAAGGTGAAGTCACGTTTCGGCGCCAGGTCGCCGAGGGCGATTTCGTCGCGTGCGAGGGCTTGGGAGATGATGGTCGGGATGATGGCGCGGGCGGATTGGCGCGGGCCGAAGGTGTTGAACGGTCGGACCGTGACGACCGGCAGTTCGTAGGAACGCGCGAAGCTCTCCGCCAGGTGGTCCGCGCCGATCTTGCTGGCGGCGTAGGGGGACTGGCCCTGGAGGGGGTGGTGTTCGTCGATGCGGGGGTGTAGCGCGGTCCCATAGACTTCGCTGGTCGAGGTGTGGACCAGGCGTGCCGGGCGGTGGGCGCGGGCGGCCATCAGGACGTTGAGGGTTCCCAGCACGTTGGTCTCCACGACCTCGCGAGGGTGCAGGTAGGAGTAGGGGATGGCGATGAGAGCGCCGAGATGGAACACCAGTTCCTGATCGCGCAGAGCGGCGTGCACGGCGTCGGCGTCGCGCAGGTCGCCGAAGACAAAATCCATTTTTTCCCGCGTCTCGGGGGGCGTGAGCGCAAGCAGACCCAGGTCGGAACGCGAGTTGTAGCGCAGGAAAACCCGCACGCGCGCTCCTTCGGCTACCAGACGTTCGCAAAGGTGGCTGCCGATGAAACCGGCCGCGCCGGTCACCAAAACGGTGCGACCGGCGAGGTTGGCGGGAGGATCGAGGCGGGGCGTGGTCATGACCGCCAGCAGAAGAATCCCCGGCGACCTGCGCAAGGCGCATGGCACCGAACGCTTACTGCCGCCACGCCGGCGAGCCGACCTGCTCAGTCGCCGACGGAGTCGTCGTCGAGGAAGATCCACTTATCGACGTCGAACTTCTGGCGGTGGAGGGACTGGGCGTATTCGGGCTTTTTCACCAGGCTGCCGGGGCTGTTCATCACCATCTGGATTTTTTCGTTGGGGATGTGGTGTTTCAGCAGGGTGAACGAGGCGTCGTAGTCGCGGCTGTCGTAGTCGATGCCGAGTTTGCGGTAGGCCTCGTCGGAGCTGAGGGCCTGGTTGCTCTCGGTCATCATGCGGTCGGCGGCGTAGGCGCCGAAGCCGGCGCCGCGGCCGTCGTTGTAGACGAGGAGCATGGCGCCGACGCCGTAGGTGACGATGTGTTTGACCGATTCCTTCATCTTGTCGCGGTTGGACACGACGCGGAGGGGGAAGCGGTTGAACAACGACTCGGAATGCAGTCGCACGACGGGGATGTCGTAAATGCGGGGGTGGCCGTGGGTGAGGACGACGAAGTCCTGCGAGGTCACGATGTCGTAGTAGACGTGGACGCGGAACCAGTAGGGCGTCGTGACCAGGTCGAGGATGGGGGCGTCGGGGTTGTCCTTGCGGTGGGCGGCGAGGGCGTCGGGGTTGATTTTGACGAAGAAACGATTGTCGCGGATGAGGCGGTAGCCGAGCACGAGAGGGTCGGGGCCGGCGGTGTAGCGGTCGATCAGGCCCTGGCCGAAGAGCTCGCGGAACTGGAGCTCGGTGAGGAGGATATCGTTGTCCACCGGCTTCATCGGCAGGAAGTAGCTGGCGGAGTAGATGAAGCGTTTCGCGGAGGGCAGGGCGTGGGGGCGGAAGGGCTTGACCGGTTCGGGCGGGAGGGCGCGTTTGATGGTCGACTCGGTCGGGCGTTTCAGGATGTGGCCGCCGGCGGCCTTGCTGGTGAGGTAGGCCAGGTTGAAGGGCGAGGGCTCGAACTCGAGCGCCTCGGTGCCGGCGACGGTCAGGCCCTGGTCGCGGAGAGCGGCGACCTTGTCGGGGTTGTTGGTCAGGACGATCCAGGAGGCCTTGATCCCGAGCAGGTAGCAGATGTGGGAGATGTTCTCGTAGTTGCGATGGTCTTTGGCCAGGCCCATGGACGCGTAGGCGGCGAAGGTCGAAATCTGGTCGAGGGAGGCCTGCACGAGCATGCGGTCGCGGGCCTTGCCGACGTAGCCGACGCCGCGGCCTTCCTGGAGGAGGTAAAAGAGCACCCCGTTGCCCTTTTCGGCGATGACCTTGAAGGCGCCTTCGAGCTGCTGCACGCAGTCGCAATCGCAGCCGCGCAGAGTCTCGGAGGTCACGCAACTGGAGTGCAGGCGGGTGTAGAGCGTGGCGGCGGTGGATATGTCGCCGTGGGCGAGGGCGACGATGTAGTGCTTGTCGATGATGTCCTGGAAAACGTAGGCGCGGAACAGGCCAAAACGGGTGTCGAGCAGGCAGTTGGCGATGTAGGCGGTGGTGCCGTAGATCGGGCGTTCCTCGAGCGCGGTGGGTTTCAGGACGGCGCCGGCGGCGTGTTGCAGCTCACGGACGAGGTGGGCGAATTCGGGCGGGACGGCGCTGGTGGGATCGAAGGTGGCGGCGGACATGGATGGGCGGCAGGCTAGGCGAATCGCGGGGAAAGTCCAAGGCCGAGTGCGGGGCGCGCGAAGGAGTGAAATACGAAGCGGACGGGTGCAAATGGAAGGAGCGCGGCGCCGGCCTCGCTTTGTCCCGGTATTCGGTCTCGCTTCCCGACGAGGGTGTTCCTATCGACGGTCAGGTCCACTTGCGAATGACCAAGCCGAAACCCCCGGAAATCAAAGCGCCCGCGGTGTCCGTCGCCTTGGTTGACGACCATGCGATTTTGCTCGAAGGCCTGCGTTTGCGGCTGGCGGCCGAGCCGGGGCTGGTTCTGGTCGGGCAGGCCGCGGACGCGGCGGGGGCGCGAATCCTGGTGGGCGCGGCCAAGCCCGATGTGTTGGTGATGGATGTGCATCTGCCGGGCGAAAGCGGCCTGTCGCTGACGCGCTGGTTCCGCGCGAAACGCCCCGGGCTGCGGATTTTACTCCTGACCGGATCGACCGACGCGGCCCTGGCGGCGGAGAGTTTGCAGGCCGGGGCGCACGGGTTCATGCTCAAGAGCGGCGGCGCGGACGAGTTGGTCGGGGCGATCCGAGCGTTGGCGTGCGGGGAAAACTATTTCTCCCCGGCGGCGGCGGCGGGATTGGTCCGGGGTTGGCAGGAGATTAAGATGATCGAGCGGCTGACACCCCAGGAACGAAAGGTTCTTGGGGGCATCGCGGAGGGGCTTACCTACAAGGAAATCGCCCTGCGGCTGGGGATCGGGGCGAGAAGCGTCGAGACCTACCGGGCGCGGCTGGCGCTAAAGACCGGTTGCCGAAGCAAGGTGGAACTCGCGCGGTTCGCGGCGCGGATGACCGGGCGCGAAGGGGGCTAAAGCCGCTCTTCTGTCCGGGAAACCCCGGACACCCATGCCCGGGATTTAAGGGTTCGAGCGCGCGGGTTGGGCCTAAATCCTCGCGAGAGTTCGCCGAACCAAGTCTGAACCATGAAACTCAGTTTATCGCATCTTTACTGCGCCGCCCAAGCGGAAGCCCGCGCGTGGGTGGACTCCGGTCGATCCCGTTCCTCCGTTCTCCAAATCCTCGTTGTCGACGACAACGACGGCTGCCGTTCG
>JAIXVP010000004.1 GCA_027482905.1 Opitutaceae bacterium | reverse complement strand
CGCGACCTGGCACATCCCGCTGGCGGCGGTGCCGGCCGCGCTCGACGAGCCGACGCTCGCGCGCGCGGCGGCGGCGGCGGCGGAACTTTGCGCGGCGGAGGATCTCCCCGCGCGCATCGCGGTCTGCGGGCTCAATCCCCACGCCGGCGAGGGTGGATTACTGGGCGCCGACGAACAGGAACGGATCGACCCCATCCTCGACCGCCTGCGCCGGACCCACCCCGGGCTGTCGCGCACCCTGCCGGGCGACACGGTGTTTTGGCGGCATTTGAACGGCGAATTCGACGCCGTTATCGCCCTTTACCACGACCAGGGTCTGGCCCCGCTTAAGACCCTCGAATTCGACCTCGCGGTCAACGTCACCCTCGGCCTGCCGTGGGTGCGGACGAGCCCGGACCACGGCACCGGCTTCGACCTCGCCGGTCGCGGGTTGGCGTCCGCGGCGAGTTTCACCAACGCGGTGCGCGTCGCGGAGCGTCTGGCCGCGCGGCGGGCGGCCTTGCGCGCGGCGGCGGGGCGGATAGATTGAGCCGATTTCGTATGGAAACCGTCTTCACCGCCCCGCCCGCCGCCGAAACCGTCCCGCCGCCCGCCGTCGAGGTGCGCACGGGGGATGAGCGTTTAGTGCGCCTGACCGATGCGGCGGCGCGCAAGGTCGCCGCCCTGATCGCGCGTGAGGCCCAGGGTGAATACCTGCGCGTGGCGATCTCCGGAGGCGGCTGCAACGGGCTCAGCTACAAGCTGCGCTTCGCGCCGGCGCCGAAGCGGGGCGACATCCTCGTGCCCACGGCCGGGGTGCGCGTGTTGGTGGATTCCAAGACCGCGCTCTACCTCAAGGGCACGGTGGTGGACTACTCCAGCGCGCTGATCGCGGGCGGTTTTAAATTCACCAATCCGAACGCGAAGGCCTCCTGCTCCTGTGGCGAGAGTTTCTCGGTCTGAGCGCGCGAAACTTCGTGGGCTGACTGTAAGGCGGGACGGGAGTGGAGCGCGCGGTTACGCCGACGCTGACTCGCGGCCATGTTTACCCCTCGGTTGCGGACGGTGTGTGGTGCGGCGGCGGCCTTGGTCTGCGTAGCGCTCTCGTCGTTGGCGCGGGCGGAGGGCACCGCCCGGGCCGGTGCGGTGCGGTTGGATGCGGACGGGGTCTTGCGCTGGGCGGCGGATGATCGGGAGCTGGCGGTTTTCGGGGTCAACTACTGCCTGCCTTCGGCCTCGGACTACCGGGCGGCGGGGCGCGCGGGCGCCGACCGGGCGGAGTTGATCCGGCAGGATTTTCTGCATTTCAAGCGGCTGGGCTGGGACGGCGTGCGGCTGAGTTTCTGGGGCGACTGGGAAAACAGCGACGCGGACGGCGCGTTGATCGCGAACGATCACCTCGACCTCCTGGACCGGTGTCTGGCCGAGGCGCGGCGGCGCGGGCTGCTGGTGCTGCTCTCGCCCATCGTGGTGCACAGTTCGCTCTGGCCGGAGTATCCGGAGGCGCCCGAGGTCGTCGGGTTCTCCCGCCGGTTCAAGAGCGCGGCACTGGCGAAGGATCCCGCCGCGATCCGGGCGCAGGCGCGCTACCTCGGGGAACTGCTGCGCCACGTGAATCCGCACACCGGCGTCGCGCTCAAGGATGAGCCGGCTTTGCGCCTGATCGAGCTCGTGAACGAGCCCTGGTATCACAGCCGCGATCGGGAGGGTTCGACGCGCTACCTCGATACCCTCGCCGGGGCGGTGCGCGAGACGGGCTGGGACGGCGTGGTGTTCGCCAACGTGAGCCAGGATCCCGGCATTTTGCCGGCGCTGCAGGACTCTTCGGTGCGCGGCGCGACCTTCGGCTGGTATCCGCTCGGATTGCTGGCCGGCGGCGAGCTGACGTGCAACCGCCTGCGGGCGGTTGACGCGTATCCGCCGCTCGACGACGCGCGGCTGGGCGGCCTCGCGCGGATCGTCTACGAGTTCGACGCGGCCGACGCCCTGGACCCGACGCTTTATCCGGCCATGGCGCGGACGCTGCGCGGCGGCGGGGCGCAGTTTATGGCCATGTTTTCCTACGACATGCTCGCGACCGCGCCGGCCAACCTCGGGTGGCGGACGCACTACCTTAACCTGGTCTACACGCCGGCCAAGGCGGTCTCGGCGGCCATCGCGGCCGAGGTGACGCGCCGCGTGCCGCGCGGGGCGGATTTCGGCTCCTACCCGGCCAACTCCCGCTTCGATTCGTTCCGGATCGACCCGCGCGCCCGTTCGGCGGAGTTGAACGCGCCGGACGCGTTCATGCACACCGGCGACACGGCGACGCTTCCGGTCGAGCCGGAGCGTTTGCGGCTCATCGTCGGCGTCGGCTCCTCGCCCGTCGCGACTTACGGCGGACTCGGGGCCTATTTTATCGATCGGCTGGGGCCCGGTCGCTGGCGCTTGGAACTCTACCCGGACGCGGCCCCGGTCGGAGACCCGTTCCGCGCGGAGCCACGACCCGAACCCGTCGTCTCGCGTTTGGTCTGGCGGGAACGCCCCATGACGCTGCGACTGCGGGGACTTGGGTCGGACTTCACGGTCGCGCCCTTGAACGCGGGCAACGCGCATCGTGCGCGCGCGTTCGACGGGACCTTCGCGGCGCGGCCCGGCGTATATCTCCTTTATTCCGGGGCCGAGCCGGCGCGCGGGGAACTTCCGGCCGAGGTGGACGGTCTGCCCCTCGACGCGTTTGTCTGTCCCGGGCCGACCGGCGGCGAACCGGTGGTCTGGCCGGCGCCCGTATTGCGCGGGACGGAAGGCGCGCCGTTGCCGGTGCGGGTTAACCTTGTCGCCGATCAGTCGCCGGCGGAGGCGTGGATCGAGTGGCACGCAGGAGACGAGGCGACGCGGCGTGCACCTTTGCGCGCGGAAGCCGGCTTCGCCTGGACGGCCATGCTGCCGGCGGACGAGACGCCGGTGGGCGATTTTCATTGGCGCGTGGGCATACGGCAAAACGGCGGCGTAGGCTCTCGCGAAGGAGTGCGATGGTTTCCGGCTACGGGTAGTTGGGTGGGCAACAATATCGCGAGGAACGCGCCGCTACCGTGTCTGGGTTTGAGTGATCTGGGCCCCGCTCGACTCCTTGTCTCGCGAGACCGGCCGGGTGTTAAGAGTCCAAAGGCGGCCGTGCTACCGGCGGGCGAAGGTGGTCCGGCGCGCTTGCGGATCGATTTTGCCGCGTCGACGAAGCCGGTCGATCCCGACGGCGCTCCGGCGGTCGAGTGCGGCATCGCGGCGGGTTTCGCCGGGCGGGCCGAACATCGGTCCGCCCGGGACGGGTGGCGCTTCAAGGTGCGCGGCGACGTCGGCGGCGGACGGTTGGCGGTGCGTTTGGTCGAGGCCGACGGCACCACGTGGCGGGCGACACTCGCGGTGGCGGGTGACTGGGCCGATCGGGAGCTTAAGTCGGACGATTTTCGCGCGGTGCCGCTGATCCTGTTGCCGGGGATGTATCCGAACGGCGCCGATCACCGGCCCGCTCCGGCGCTAGGACGCGGCGGGCCGGGCGACGGTCCGCGCGCGCCGGAATTGGAGCGCGTGCAATTCCAACTCGCGCCATCGCCGGAAGGGGCGGGCGCGAGCGCGGGGGGCTGGGTCGAGATCGCGGCGATCGAGCTGGTGTCGGAGCGGTAAACGCGTCCGCTCCGGCGTCAGCGTCCGCCCGGAGTGCGACGGGAGTCGGTTACGGGGGATTCCGACGCCACCTCCACGCCGGCCTCGCGCAGCAGGGCGCGGAGCGGAGGGAGGAAACGGGTCGGGAGCTCCTCCAGGGTGAATTCGAATTCAACCGCGTTGCTCTCGGCGGCGAAGGCGAGCGCGTCGGCCAGGCGAAAGAGGTCCGCCTCGTCGAAATGTTCCTCCAGCGCGGCCTGGCTGCCGGCGAGGGCGATGAGTTGGGGGGCGTAGCGTTCGACGGCGGCGTCGGCCGCGAGCAGGCGGACGGGGCCGCGCAGGCGGGCCGCGCGGGCGCGGCGCGCGAGGGCGTCCACGGTGGCGTAGGCGAGGGCGGCGTTGGCCAGATGAGCCTGGCGGAGGAGGACCGGACGGGAGGCGAGCAAATCCGAGAGTTTCATGGGTATGACCTTTCGTGCTGGGTGCCCGTGCACTGGTTAGAGGTGGAACCGACGGCTTCCCGAAAGGGGCCGACGGCGGAACGACTATCACCGACGCGACAAACCTAGACCGGGGTGGACCGGTGGCAAGCGGCGCGATGAAAAAATGGCGCGAGCGTCTACACGATCACGACCGGCGGCGGCGACAGGGCGGAGATGGCGGCCATGATGCGTTCGCTGGCGCGTTGGTAGCGCTCCTTGCCGTCCGCCGTCCGGTCGTAGTCGGTGGGTTGGAGCGGCGCGCCGAAGACGATGTGCACCGGGGTGCCGGGCCGGAGCCCGCCGCCGCGGCCAAAGGCGACATGGCTGTCGAAGATGCGGCAGGGCACGACCGGCACGCGGGATTTGCACACGATCATGCCGACGCCGGCCTTGGCCGGTTGCATACGACCGTCGGGCGAGCGCGTGCCCTCGGGAAAGAGGGCGATGGCGCCGCCGGCCTCGAGGGTGCCGAGCACGCGCTTGATCGCGGCGAGGTCGGAGCCGTCGCGGTCGACCGGGATCGCGCCGACGCCATCCATCCACCATTTGCCCGCGCCCGGCCCCCAGAGGGATTTGCGGGCGAAGAAGGCCAGCTGCCGGGGCAGGACCGCGCCGATGAAGGGCGGGTCCAGGTGGCTGGCGTGGTTGGCCGCCACGAGGAAGGGGCCGTCCGCCGGCACGTGGTCGAGGCCGGCGACCTCGCCGCGGAAAAACGCCTGGCGGAGGGCGTTCAGCAGGTAATGGGAAAACCCATACAGGCGTCCCATGCGGAGCTGCGGGAAGCGTTCGCCGGCGTCCGACATCTCCCGGGCGGGTTCAGGCGGCGGCGCCGAGGCGCGCGGCTATCGGGGCGGAGACGCGGGTCACCACCTCGTCGAGCGAAAGGTGGGTGGAGTCGAGGCCGGTCGCCCCGGGCGGGCATTGCAGGGGCGAGGCCTTGCGCGTGCTGTCGATCCGATCGCGCTCGGCGATGGAGTCCTGCTGGCCCTCGGCGGCGCGGCGACGGGCGCGTTCCTCCGGGTCGGCATGCAGAAAGAAGCGGAAGTCGGCGTCGGGGAAGATGGCCGTGCCGATGTCGCGGCCCTCCATCACGAGCCCGGCGAAACCGTGTTCGCGGGCGATGCGGGCCTGGTCGCGTTGGTAGGCCAGCAGGGCCGCGCGCACCGCCGGCACGGCGGCGAAGTGGGAGACGGCGGCGTTGACCGCCGGCCCGCGCAGCTCGGTCTCTTCGATTTCGCGGCCGGCGATCTCGATCCGGGCGCGCCGGCCGTCCACCCGGGTGCCGAGCGTGAGGGACGCGGCGGTGGAGGAGATGGCGACCGCGTCGTCCACCGCCACCCCGAGGCGGAGCAACTCGGCGGTGATGGCGCGGTAGTAGGAGCCGGTGTCGACGTGCAGCAGGTTGAACCGGGCGCTGAGGGCGCGGGCGGTGGTGGACTTGCCGGCGGCGGCGCCGCCGTCGATGGCGACGATGAGAAAGGGAGGGGCCATGGGGGCGGTCGAGATCAGGGTGCGGAGGTTTTGCACCGAAGGGATTCCAGCAATTCGAAAAAATGAGGGAAGGTCTTCGCGCAGCAGGCGGGGTTCTCGATGGTCAGCCACGGCCGGCCGTCACCGCGCAGATCGTGGCAGCCGAGGATGGCGAAGCTCATCGCGAAACGGTGGTCGTGGTAGGTGCGCACGGTTACGTCGGGCAACAGGGGTCGGGGGGTGATGACGAGGGTGTCCTCGGTTTCCAACACCTCCTGCCCGAGGCGGCGCAGCTCGGCCGCCATGCCGGCGACGCGGTCGGTCTCCTGCCGGCGGGTGTGGGCGATGCCGGTGATGAAGGTCGGCCCGGACAGCAACGGCGAGAGGGCGGCGAGGGTCAGGAAGGTATCGGAGAAGGCGTTGAAATTCTCGTCCACCCCGTGGCGCGGGTTGGCGAGGTCGTAAGTCACCTCGAAGCCGGCGGTGGTGGCGATCACGTTCGCGCCGGCGCGGGCGAGCACGTCGAGGAACGCGGTGTCGCCCTGGAGGCCGAAGTGGAGGTGGTCGAGGCGCAGGCGGCCGCCGACCACGAAGGGCAGGGCGGCATAGTAGCTGGCGGCGCTCGCGTCGGGCTCGATGGCGTAGGCGGAGGGCGCGGAATAGGCGGGCACGCCGCCCTTGCGCACGCGGAAACAGGTGTCGCTCACGCGCTCGACGTTGTCCTCCGCGCCGGGTTGGAAGGCGGCCATGATCCGGGCCGTCATGCTCACGAAGGGCCAGCGCACGCCGCCGATGGCGTGGACCTCCACCGCGCGGTCGGCCAGCGGGGCGACCATCAGCAGGGCGGACAACATCTGGCTGCTTTCGGTCGAGTCGAT
>JAIXVP010000085.1 GCA_027482905.1 Opitutaceae bacterium | reverse complement strand
GGAGTCGACCAAAGCCCTTTTCGCCAAGGCCGGCTGGAAAATCACGACCAGCTCGCGCTCCTATAAGCCCACCATCGACGACCCCGAGCTCGACGGGCGTTTTGTGCGCGCCCAAGAGGTCGCCCGCTACGTCGATCACGGGTTTTTCGACTGCGGACTGACCGGCTGGGACTGGGTGCAGGAGAACAAGGCCGACGTCGTCGAGGTGTGCGACCTCGTCTACAGCCGCGCCTCGACCCTGAAGTCCCGCTGGGTCCTGTGCGTGCCCGAGTCGTCGTCGATCAAGACCGCCGCCGACCTCGCGGGCAAACGCGTCGCGACCGAGTTGGTTGACACCACCAAACGCTGGTTCGCCGAGCGCAACATCCCGGTGCACATCGAGTTTTCCTGGGGTGCGCCCGAGGTGAAGGTGCCCGATCTGGTCGACGCCATCGTCGACATCACCGAGACCGGCTCCTCCCTGCGCGCCAACAATCTCCGCATCGTTGATACCCTGCTCGAGACCAACACCAAGCTCATCGCCAACAAGGCCTCCTGGGAAAATCCGGCCAAGCGCCGCAAGATCGAGACCATCGCGCTGCTCCTGCGCGGGGCGCTCGAGGCCCACAGCAAGGTCGGCCTCAAGATGAACCTGCCGCGCGCCTCGCTGGACAACGTCATCTCCCGCCTGCCCGCCCTGCGCAACCCCACCATCGCGCCCCTCAGCAACCCCGACTGGATCGCGCTCGAGACCATCATCGACGAGAGCGTGGTCCGCGAAATCATCCCGGTGCTCAAGGCCTACGGGGCCGAGGGCATCGTCGAGTATCCGCTCAACAAGGTCGTCTACTAGCCCCCCGCCATGCCCGCTCCCAAGACCGTCACCCTCGGCCTGCTCCAGCACGCCTGCGTCGCCGATCCCGCCGCCAACCTGAAAAAGGCCCTCGCCCTCGCCGAAAAGGCCGCCAAGCGCGGCGCGCAGATCATCTGCACCCAGGAGATGTTCCGCTCCCAGTATTTCTGCCAGAGCGAGGACCACGCCTGCTTCGGCCTGGCCGAGGCCATCCCGGGCGGCCCGAGCACGATCGCCTTTCAAAAACTGGCCAAAAAACACGGCGTGGTCGTGATCGCCTCGCTCTTCGAAAAGCGCGCCAGCGGCCTCTACCACAACACCGCCGTGATCATCGACGCCGACGGCTCCGTGCTCGGGGTGTATCGCAAGATGCACATCCCCGACGACCCGCTGTTCTACGAGAAGTTCTACTTCACCCCCGGCGACACCGGCTTCCGCGCCTGGGACACCAAGTTCGGCCGCATCGGCGTGCTCATCTGCTGGGACCAGTGGTATCCCGAGGCCGCTCGCCTCACCGCCATGCAGGGCGCCGAGATCCTTTTCTACCCGACCGCCATCGGCTGGCACCCGAAGGAGAAGGCCGAATACGGCGTCAACCAGCACGGCGCGTGGGAGACCATCCAGCGCTCGCACGCCGTGGCGAACGGCTGCTACGTCGCCGCGATCAACCGCATCGGCCACGAGACGATCGCGGGTGTCGGCGGCGACGGCCTCGAATTCTGGGGCCAGTCCTTCGTGGCCGGCACCTCCGGGCAGATCCTCGCCAAGGGCTCGGTCGCCGACGAGGAGGTCCTGATCGTCCCGGTCGAGCTGGCCAAGGTCGACGTCACCCGCACCCACTGGCCCTTCCTGCGCGACCGCCGGATCGACGCCTACGGCGACCTCACCAAGCGTTTTATCGACCGCCCCCTCTGACCATGGCCAAAGCCAAAGCCGCCGCCCCCGCGAAGGCGTCCGTTCCCGCCGAGCCGCCCGCCAAAGCGCCCGCCGCCTCCAAGGCCAGGGCGAAGGCCGCCGCCAAGGGCGCGCCCGTCCCGGCCGGGACGCCCGCCGCCGCCGGCTTCCGCATGCCCGCCGAGTGGGAGCCGCAGGAGGCGGTGTGGTTGTCGTGGCCGCACAACTACGCCTCCTGGCCCGGCCGCTTCCGCCCCGTGCCCTACAACTTCGCCCGCATCGTCGCCGCCATCAGCCGCTTCGAGCCGGTCCGGATCAACGCCGCGAAAAAACTCCACGCCCGCGCCGCCCGCCTCTGCGAGCGCGCCGGCGCGAACCTCGCCAACGTCGCCTTTCACGACCACCCGACCAACGACGCCTGGTGCCGCGACCACGGACCCATCTTCGTGAAAAACGCCGCCACCGGCGCGGTCGCCCTGACGGACTGGGCCTACAACGCCTGGGGCGGCAAATACCCGCCCTACGACCTCGACAACGAGATCCCGCCGTCCATCGGGCGCGTCACCGGACTGCCCCGTTTCGTCAACGATATGGTGCTCGAAGGTGGCTCGATCGACGTGAACGGCGTCGGCGGCCTGCTCACCAGCGAGCAGTGCCTGCTCAACCCGAACCGCAACCCGCACCTTTCGAAGGATCAGATCGAGCAAGCCCTGCGCGATTACCTCGGCGCGACCGATTTCTACTGGCTCGGCGAGGGTATCGTAGGGGACGACACCGACGGACACATCGACGACATGACGCGCTTCTTCAAGTCCGACGGTTTCATCACCTGCGTCGAGCCGAACAAGAAGGAGAAGAACCACGAGATCCTCGCCGCGAACCTCGCCCGCCTGAAAAAATTCCGCACCCCCGCCGGCAAGAAATTCGACATCGTCGAGCTGCCCATGCCGCGCCCCTTCGGCTTCGACCGCCAGCGCGTGCCCGCCAGCTACGCGAACTTCCTGATCGTGAACGGCGGCGTGCTCGTGCCGACCTTCCGCCAGCCTGGTCCCGACGCGCGCGCGGTCGCGATCGTCGCGAGCTGTTTCCCCGGTCGCGAGGTGGTCGGCGTCGATTGTTACCACATGATCTGGGGCCTCGGCACCCTGCACTGCCTCTCGCAACAACAGCCCGCCGCCGGGCTCGCCGTCTGATGTCCGCCTCGTTCCTCCGCCGCCTTCCCTCCGGCCTCGCCGCCGCCACGCTGGCGCTGGTCTTCGCCGGTTGCGCGTCCCGCGAGGGCGGCGCCGGCTCCGCCGGAGCACCGGCGCGCGCGCCGTTGTTACCCTCCGTGCTCAGCGAGCGTCTGACGCCTCCGGCCAACGCCACGCGGCTGGTGGACGGCGAACCGTCCTCCGTTTTCGCCGCGGCGGCGCGCGCGGCCGAGAGCCTCGGCTTCGCGATCAATCGTCGCGACGCCGCCCGCGGCCGCCTGTCCGCCGCCCGCCGGCAGTCCACCGGTTTCGACGGGGCGCGGCAGGACACGCTCGAACTGACGGCGACCACCCGCGCGCCGGGCGTGGTCGAGGTCGCGGTGGTTTTCCGCGAGGCGGTCGAATCGGGCGGAATAGTGACGTCCGCCTTGGTGAGGGACCGCGCGCCCTACGACGTCTTTTTCGCGCGTTTGGCGGAGGGCTTGGCTCCCGCCCCCGCGCCGGTCGCGCCGTAATCGGCGGGTTCGACGCCGAGATCGGCCGGCCCGAAGGCCCCCGGCAGCAGCGCGCCGATGGTCGTCTCGATCGTGTCCGCGCCCTGGCAGCAGCTGACGACCTCCGCCTCGGGTCCGAATTCAAAGATCACCTGCCGGCAGGCCCCGCAGGGCGCGGTGGGCGAGGGGGTGGGGGTGTAGACCACCACGCGTTCGACGCGGCGGGCGCCGGCGGCGGCGGCGGCGAAAATCGCGGTGCGTTCAGCACAGTTGGTCAGGCCGTAGGACGCGTTCTCCACGTTCGCCCCGGTGAAGAGCCCGCGGTCGGTCCAGACGGCGGCGCCGACGGTGAACCCGCTGTAGGGCGCGTAGGCGAGCGCGGCGGCGTTTTGGGCGGCGAGGCGCAGTTGCGCGAGCG
>JAIXVP010000152.1 GCA_027482905.1 Opitutaceae bacterium | reverse complement strand
GGTCGCGACTTCCGCCTCGGCCACCGTCCGACTCCCACCGGCACCGACCTCATCGTCTGGCTCGACCTATCCTCGGAATCTTCGCTTCGCCTCGTCCTCGCCACGCCATGAAAAGCCCCCTTGTCGTTCGTCTTCTGGCCGTCGCTTCACTTGCGACCTCCGCGCTTTTTGCTCAGCCCACCTCCGCGCCCGCGCAACGCCCCGACCCGGTGGGCGCGGTCCATCTCCACGTGGCCCCTTCCGGTGACGACCGCGCTCCCGGCACAAGTTCGCAGCCGTTTGCCACCCTTGGTGCCGCGCGCGATGCCGCCCGCCGATCGGCCGGTCGCCAGCCCGTCACCGTCCATGTCGCGGACGGGGTTTACTACCTGCCGAGCACGCTTGTCTTCGGTCCGGAGGACTCGGGCGGTCCGGCGGCTCCCGTCGTTTATCGGGCCGATAACGAAGGCCGCGCCATCCTGAGCGGCGGCCTGCGTCTCGACCTCCGCTGGCGTCCTTTTCGAGACGGCATCCTCCAGGCATCCACGCCGGCGGGACTCGCCCTCGACCAGCTCTTCGTGAACGGCGAGCGGCAAATCATGGCGCGTTATCCGAATTTCGATCCGGCCCTCACCACCGCCGCCTACCAGGGCTTCGCGGCCGACGCGTTTTCGACCGAACGCACCGCCCGCTGGGCCGATCCCACCGGCGGTTTTATCCACGCCATGCACTCGGCTCGCTGGGGCGGTTATCACTACCGCATCACCGGCAAGAACACCGACGGTTCCGTCGCCTACGAAGGCGGCTGGCAGAACAACCGCCAGATGGGCATGCACGCCCGGTTCCGCATGGTGGATAACATCCGCGAGGAGCTCGACGCGCCCGGCGAATGGTTCCACGACGCCACCGCGTCCGTGCTCTACTTCATGCCGCCGCCGGGCTTCGACGCCGCCAGCGCCGTGATCGAGGCGGTGCAGCTCCGCCACGTCGTCGAGCTGCGCGGTTCCGCCCATGCGCCCGTGCGCCACGTGGCCTTTGAAGGCTTCGTCTTTCGCCACGCCGCCCGCACCTTCATGGACAATCGCGAACCGCTCCTGCGTTCCGATTGGACGATCTATCGCGGCGGTGCAGTTACCGCTGAGGGCGTGGAGGACGTCCGCCTCCTCGACTGCGTCTTCGATCAGCCCGGCGGAAACGCCGTCGTCGTCACCGGCTACGCACGCCGCGTGCTCGTTCGCGGCTGCCACATCCGCGATCCCGGAGCCAGCGGTGTTGTCTTCGTCGGTCTCCCCTCCGCCGTCCGCGATCCACTCTTTGAATACAAGCAGACCCAGGATCTGGCAAAGATTGACCGCACGCCCGGTCCGCGTTCGGACGATTACCCAGCCGAATCCGCCGTGGAAGATTGTCTCATCACCGGCGTTGGCCGGGTCGAGCGCCAGGCCGCCGGCGTGCAGATTTCGATGTCCGCGCGCATCCGCGTCGCCGACACGTCGATCTACGACTGCTCCCGCGCCGGCCTCAACGTCGGCGACGGCACCTGGGGCGGTCACGTGATCGAGCGCTGCGACGTCTTCGACACCGTCCTCGAAACCCACGACCACGGCTCCTTCAACTCCTGGGGCCGCGACCGCTACTGGTCCTCCAAACACCGCGACGTCTCCGAGCCCGCCGTCAAAGCCGACCCCGCGCTGCCGTTTCTCGATGCCGTCGAGACCACCGTCATCCGACACAGCCGGTGGCGCTGCGACCACGGCTGGGCCATCGACCTCGACGACGGTTCATCCAACTACGACATCCACCACAATCTGCTGCTCGCCGGCGGCCTCAAGCTCCGCGAAGGCTACCGCCGCCGCGCCTGGAACAACGTCATCATAAACAACGGTCTCCATCCCCACGTATGGTTTGATGGCTCCGACGATCACTTTTACGCGAACATCGTCATGGCCGCCCACGCCCCCGTGCGCCTGCCGAAAGGCTGGGGTGTCGGCGTGGATCGTAATCTTTTCGATTCCCCGGCCGATCTCGAAAAGCACCGCGCCTCCGGCGCCGACCCCCGCTCCGTCGCCGGCGATCCGCGCTTCCTCGACCCGGCCGCTGGAGATTTCCGCGTCGCGAAGGATTCCCCCGCCCTCGCGCTCGGTTTCGAAAACTTCCCGATGGATGTCTTCGGCGTAAAAAAGCCTTCGCTCCGCGCCATCGCCCGCACCCCCGTCATCCCCCCGCTGATTGCTCCTCCGGCTCCCGCCGCCACAGCCGCCGTCCTCGCGGAACGCCGCGCCGTCTGGCTTGACGCCTCCGTGCGCGCCCTGAGTGGCGAAGAGTTTTCCGCCTTCGGCGTCAGCCGCGAATCCGGCGGCGTGCAGGTGCTCACCGTTCCCTCGGGCTCGCCGGGCGCGCGGCTCGGCCTTCGCCCCGGCGACCTCATCCAACGCATTGGGGAACGGCCGGTCGTCACGCTCGACGATCTTCTCGGTGCGCCCGTCCCCGCCCCCGGGGGCCGCATCCACGTCATTCGCGACCAGCAACCCCGCGTTCTCACCGTCCCATCGAATGGATTCCACCCGTAGATTTTTCCTGGCCCTCGCCCTCGCGTTGCTCCCCGCCTCCGCGCTCTTCGCCGAGGCCACCCAGGTTGCCGCGCCCGATTCCACCCCGTCGCGGCCCAACCTCCTCTTTATCCTCTCCGACGATCAACGCTGGGACGCCCTCGGTTGCGTCGGCGACCCCGCCCTGCAAACCCCGCATCTCGACACCCTCGCCGCGCGCGGCCGCCTTTTCCAAAACCATTTCGTCACCACCCCGATCTGTTCCGTCAGCCGCGCCTCCATTTTCACCGGCCAATACCTGCGCCGCCACGGCATGGATGACTTTAAGCGCTCCCTCCCGCCCGAACGCTGGGCCGAGACCTACCCGCTCCTGCTCCGCGCCGCCGGCTACCACACCGGCTTCGTTGGCAAATTCGGTATCGGGGGCCGACTAGCCATCAAGGCACGTGCCGCCGACTACGATTTCTGGCGCGGTCTCACTGGTCAGGGCGGCGAACACTTCATCACGCCAAACGACCCCACCGAAACCCACGCCACCGCCCGTCAGGGCGACCAGTCCCTCGAATTTCTCCGCACCGCCCCCGCCGGCCGCCCCTTCTGCCTTTCGATCAGCTTCATGGCCCCCCACGCCCGCGATGGAAAACCCCGCGAATTCGAGCCCGACCGCCGCGACGAATCCCTTTACCGCGACGTCACCTTCCGCCGCCCCGCCACCGCGTCCGACGAGTTTTTCAGCCTCCTCCCCACCTTCGTCCAAACTTCCGAAGGCCGCCGCCGCTGGACTTCCCGCTTCGCCACCGAGGACCAGTTTCAAGCCACACTGCGCGACTATTACCGGCTCGTCACCGGCATTGACCGCGAGGTCGGCCGCCTCGTCGCCGAACTCGAACGCCTCGGCCAGATCGAAAACACCATTATCATCTTTACCTCCGACAACGGCTTCAGCCTGGGCGACCGCGGCCTCGCCGACAAATGGCTCATGTATGACGAGAGCATCCGCGCCCCGCTCATCATCGTCGATCCCCGCGCCCCCGCCGCCCTGCGCGGCGTCCGAGTGGAGGCCATGTCGCTCAACCTCGACCTCGCGCCGACCCTCCTAGACTACGCCGGCATCCCCGCCCCGTCCGCCATGCAGGGCCGCAGCCTCCGCCCGGTCCTCGACTCCGCCACCGCTCCCGCCGACTGGCGCGACGAATTCTTCTTCGAGCACCACTACGCGCCCGAGATCATTCCGCCGAGCGAAGGCGTCCGCACCACCCGCTGGGCCTATCTCCGCTGGCTCGCGCCCAACCCCGAACTGGAGGAACTCTACGACCTCGCCGCCGACCCGCTCCAGTCCCGCAATCTCGCCGCCGACCCGACCCACCAGGACGTGCTCGCCCGCCTCCGCGCCGCCCGCCTCGCCTACACCGAGAGCCTCCGCTGAACCGCCCCGCCCGCCTTCGCTACGCGCATCGCATGACCCCGCTCCGCCACCTTTTCCGGCTTCTCGCTTTCGCCGCCGCCAGCGCCTTAAGCGCCGCGTCCAACGTGCCGCCCGACGCCCTTACTCTCTGGTATCGCACCCCCGGCACTCCGACTCTCATGGAAGCCCTCCCCGTGGGCAACGGCCGCCTCGGCGCGCTCGTCGCCGGCGGCGTCGCCCGCGAACGTATCGCTCTCAGCGAACAAACCGTCTGGTCCGGCGGCCCGCACGATTTCGACAACCCCGACGCCCTCTCCGGTCTCGCCGAGTCCCGCCGCCTGCTTTTCGCGGGCCGCTACGCCGAGGCCGACGCCCTCATCCGCCAGAAACTCGTCTGCAAATGGGGCCCCGAGATCATGGACTACTTCGGTAACTTCCAAACCCTCGGTTTCCTCGATCTCGCCTTCGACGATCACGAGGAAAATCCGTCCGACTACCGCCGCGAGCTCGACCTTGCCACCGCCGCCGCCCGCGTTCGCTACACCGTCAAGGGCGTCACCTACACCCGCGAGATCATCGCCAGCGCCCCCAACGGCGTTATCGCCCTCCGCCTTACCGCCGACCGCCCCGGCGCCCTCGGTTTCACCGCGAATCTCGGCCGCCCCGCCCAACCCGAGGAAAACTTCCCCGCCACCTCCGGCCGCAAGCTCACGGACCCGGTGGTCGTCTCCGCCGACAGCCCCGCCGGCCTCGTCCTGCGCGGCCGCCTCTACCAAAACGACCGCCCCGACGGCCTGCGTTTCCTCGCCCGCCTCCGCGTCATGACCGAAGGCGGCGCCATCTCCACCGGTCCCGATGGCCTCACCGTCTCCGGCGCCGACGCCGCCACGCTCATCGTTGTCGCCTCGACCGACTATCAGGGCCGCAACCCCGAGGCTGCTTCCCTCGCCACCCTCGCGGCCATCGCCGCCAAACCCTACGCCGATCTCCGCGCCGCCCAATCCGCCGACCACGCCGCCCTTTTCTCCCGGGTCTCCCTCGACCTCGCCCCTGCCGCCAGTATCACCACCTCCGCAGCCAACTCACGTCCGACCGACGAGCGTCTCGCCGCCTTCGCCCGGGGCGAAATCGACCCCGCCTTCGCCGCCCTCTACTTTCAACTCAGTCGCTACCTGCTCATCTCGTCCTCCCGCCCCGGCGGTCTCCCCGCCAACTTGCAAGGTCTCTGGGCCGAGACCATCCGCACTCCCTGGCACGGCGCTTACACCGCCAACATCAATCTTCAGATGAACTATTGGGCGGCCGAGTCCGCCAACCTCGCCGAGACCGCCGCGCCCTTGCACGCGTTCATCGCCGGCCTGGTCGAGCCCGGCTCCCGCACCGCCCGCATCCACTACGACGCCCCCGGCTGGGTCGCGCCCGTTCACGCCACGCCCTGGGGCTTCACTTCTCCCGGCCAAAATCCAGGCTGGGGCCTCTTCCCTCTCTCCGCCGCCTGGCTTTGCCGCCACTTGTGGGATAATTTTGAATACGAGGGCGACGCC
>JAIXVP010000393.1 GCA_027482905.1 Opitutaceae bacterium | reverse complement strand
GATTTTCATAAACTCCCCTCCCCATGCGCCTCGCCCCCACCCGCCCCGGCCCGCGTCTCTCTTGCCGCGCGTTAACCTTGTTCAGCTTGGTCTGTTTGCTCCTTTTTCTCCCACCGTCGCGCCTGCGGGCCAACCAACCCGGCGGCTTGGTTCCCACCGTCACCACCGCCGTTACCACCGGAACGGTCACCTACCGGAGCAATACCGCCCGCTACCTCGACAACGGCATCATCCGCGCGATCGTCAGCGCCTCGGGCAACGTCCAGTCTCTCCGCTACCTCAAGCCCGGCCTCCCCGGCACCCCCGCCGCCAACGGCGTCGAAATGGTCAGTCAGTCCGGCTCCAGCAACAGCAACTTCGGCAACCACACCGAGATTTATTACTACTGGTTCCCCGATGGCACCGCCGGCACCGCCCACCATGCCAGCACCGGCGACGCCGCCCGCCGTTCCCTCGTTTACCGCCGCCCCTACACCCCCGCCACCCACAAGCTGCCGATGGACGTCGAGCTCCACTACACGCTCGGCCGGGGCGAGACCATGCTCTACATCCACGCCGTCGTCGACCACCCGGCTTCCTACCCGCAGGCCGACCTCAACTTTATCCAGATGATCTGGCCCGTCGCCCACGGTTCGACCGACTTCCTCTGCGAAAATCTCTACATCGACGACACCGTCAAACTCGGCCTCAGCCTCAACGGCAACCGCCTGCGCCGAAATTCCCTCGAACCCAACTACCTCGACACCAGCAAGGCCGTCACCGTGCCCGGCCTGCCCGGCGAGATCAACCGGCTCACCAGCGGCCCGTTCAACGGCCAGATGACGGGCAAGTATTCCTACAACATCGCCTACCATCGCTACGGCACCTGGGGCCGCGCCAGCGAGGTCAACGACGTCGGCCAGTGGGTCGTCGTCGGCAGCCACGAGTCGGGCAACAACGGCCCCACCCGCCGCGAATACGTCCACGGCTGGGGGCTCGTCTACCACCAGCCCATTAGCAACCACTACAGCAACCGCACCGTCTCCGTCCCCGCCGGCGCCGCCTGGACCAAGGTCATCGGTCCGTGGGGCCTCTACTTCAACGGCCTCCCCACCGGCGCCGCCGCCTGGGCCGACGCCCAAGCCCAGGCCGAGGCCGAGAAAGCCGCCTGGCCCTACGCCTGGGTCACCCACGCCGCCTACCAGCCCCAGGCCCAGCGCGCCACGCTCACCGGACGCGTCACGCTTTCGGATACGCTCAGGCCGGCCGTCTCCTCCGCCGGCGCGTGGGTCGGCCTCGCCGCCCCCGACTCCGGCCAGCCCAACGCCACCGACAACTGGCAGTTCCAGGCCGACCGCTACCAATACTGGGTGCGCGCCGCCGCCGACGGCTCCTTCACCATCCCCGATATCCAGACCACCTCGCCCTACGGCGGCGGCCCCGAAACCTACCGCCTGACCGTTTACAGCGAGGGCGTCACCCCCGGCACCGGCGCGGTCGAGGAGTTCCAGCTCGGCGATCACACCTTCAACCCGGGCGAGTCCCGCGACCTCGGCGTCGTCCCGCTCACCGTCCCCCGCGTGAACGGCCCCCTGGTCTGGGAGATAGGCATCCCCGACCGCAGCGCCGGCGAGTTCCGCCATGGCGACGAATACGCCACGCCCGCCTTGTGGCTCAACTACGTCAACGAGTTCACCAACCCGCTCAACTACGACGTCGCCTCCGGTGCCTGGGCCACCGCCCTCAATTTCTCCCACACCCTCGACTACGTGGGCCCCAACCCGTGGAAGTGGAACCTCAACTTCACCCTGCCGTCCGTCTCACCCGGCACCTACTGGCTCACCATCGCCTACGCCTCCGCCGACTCCGTGCAGATCCTCCGCGTCAACGACGACGCCATCTTCGCCGCCTTCACCCCGCCCAACGCCCGCCCCGGCGCGAGCAGCTTCCTGCGCCAGTCAGTCCAGACCAAATACACCTACGTCCGCGTCCCCATCCCCGCTACCCGCCTGCGCGCCGGCGCCAACACCATCAGCCTCGATCACGAGGTGCATACCAACCGCGCCACCGCCGGCTTCATGTATGACTACCTCTCCCTCGAAGCCCCCGCCCCGGTCGTCCTTCCCTCTGGCCGCGACCTCGTCTGGCAAGGCGGCGCCTCCGCCAACGCCTGGGATCGTTCCGCCGCCAACTGGCGCGTCTCCGGCACCACGACTCCGACCGTCGGCTTCGTCGATGGCGACCGCCCGGTCTTCGACGACGCCGGCTCCGCCAGTCCTTCCATCACCCTCGCCCCCGCCGTCTCCCCCGGCGCGCCCGACGCCCTCCGCCCAGGCCGTATCACGTTTTCCAATACTACCGCCCGCTCCTACACCCTCGCCGGCCAGGGCGTGCTCGGCGGCCCTTTTCAGCTCCTGAAAACCGGCAACGGCGCGCTCACCGTATCCCCGCACCACCAGAGCGTCGTCGCCAGCATCGTCGGCGGCTCGCCCCTCGTCACCGTCGCGTCCGTCACCGGCCTCTTCCCCGGCCTTACCTACGTCAGCTCCAGCGCCGCCCACGATTTCCCCGCCGGCACCGTCATCTCCTCGGTCGACGCCGCCAACCTCCGCCT
>JAIXVP010000370.1 GCA_027482905.1 Opitutaceae bacterium | reverse complement strand
CGCTACGCCCACCTCGGCACCGGCAACTACAACCCGCGCACCGCCCGGATCTACACCGACCTGAGCTGCTTCACCTCGCGCGCCGATCTCACCGCCGACGCCGCCACGCTCTTCAACGCACTCACCGGCTTCGGCCGCGCGCCCGAGTTCGACCACCTGCTGGTCGCTCCCTTCACCCTGCATCGCCGCGTGCTGGAGCTGATCGGTCGCGAGACCGCGCACGCCGCCGCCGGCCGCCCAGCCCGCATCCTCGCCAAGATGAATTCGCTGGTCGACCAGGCCATCATCGACGCCCTTTACGCCGCGTCCCGCGCCGGCGTGCAGGTCGACCTCATCATCCGCGGGGTGTGCTGTCTCGTCCCCGGCGTGCCCGGCCTCTCCGAGAATATCCGCGTGCGCTCGCTGGTCGGCCGATTCCTCGAACATGTGCGCGCCTACTACTTCCTAAACGACGGCGGCGAGGCCGCGATCTACGCCGGTAGCGCCGACTGGATGCCGCGGAATTTTTTCCGCCGAATCGAGGTGGTCTTCCCCATCCTCGACGCAGGCCTGCGCAAGTGGATGGTCGACGAACTCTTCGCGATGGAGCTGCAGGACAACGAGTCCGCCCGCCTGCTCTCGGCCGGGGGCGGATACCTGCCCATTCCCCGCACGGAAGGCACCCCCGCGTTCTCGGCGCAGAACTACTTTCTCGCCGCCGCCAGCCAGCGCGCCCGCGCCATCGAAACCTGAACGGCGGATCGCGCGCCCGGGCCGGGTTGCGAGATCTCGCTCAAGTGCGCGGTGCCGCCCGCCGGCGCAGCGCGGCGGCCCCGGCCATCAGGGCCAGACCGCCGAGGGCATAGGTCGACGGCTCTGGGATGGCGGAGAAAAAGATGCCGTTCACACCTGAGAAATCGAAGCCGCCGGCCTGGCCCTCTCCGTTCGGGGTGTTGGTCGGAAAGTAGGTGGCGTTGTTCCAGTTGACCAGATTGGCGGAGTTGCCGCCGTCGCTGACGTCGTAACCGAAGAGTGAATACCCGTAGATCGTGGTGCCGACCGGCACGGCGAAATCGGAGAGGGTGAAAACGATGCCGCCCGGGCCCTGGTTGGGGCCGTTGAAGATGGAGTAGTTCGAAGTCGTGACGTCGCCGGTGTTGTAGCGGTGGATCGAGAACGTCGTGTGCGTGTAGAGATTGGTCGCGACGAAGGGCACGGTGCTGGCCAGGGCGCTGTAGGCGGTGGGGTTGCCCGCGCCGTCGACGCCGGTCACGAGCGCGATGCGGAAGGATTCGTGCTGCGGATTCACCCCGAAATCGAAGACGGGAATGGCGAAGCCGGCCGTGGCGGTGAAGCCGGCGCTCGCGATCAGGTCGAGCCGCTCGATGTTGGCCGAGCCCGCGCCGGTGTTGCCGAAGAGGTTGTGGACGCCGCGGGCGAAATTGTTGTCGAGCAGGACGTCGGCGTAGTCGGTGGCGTAGGGCGCGATGCGGTCGCCGCCCGTGCTCGCGGTTTGATACCAGACGTGGGCCTCGTTGTTTCCGCCGGCGGTTCGGCGGATGAAAACTTGGTCCGCCATCCCGGTGAGGGCGTAGCTCTGGGTGGCGGTGGCGAAGCCCTGGACCGCGACGACGGTGTTGCGGAACGTGAAGCCTTCCTGGACCGTATCCGCCCCGTCCGTGGTCAACGTGGTCGCCGAGGTGATGGCGACCTGCGCGGGCAGGGTCAGGGGAGCTAACCCGGCCAATGCGCACAGAGCGCGAAGGAGGGCGGGGTGGGGCCGTTTCATTTGCAAGAAGCAGGCTGTTCGAGAACGGCACCGATGGAAAGCGCCTTTCCGGAGGTAGTTTCACGAAAACGGCGGCGCTCCGTGAAAGCGCTGGCGCCGGGCGGCGCTTGCGGCGATGCATGCGGCGTGATCCGACGCGTGTTCATCGGTATTCTCCTGGCCCTTGCTCATCCGAGTGGGCAAGCCGCCGACTGGCCGTGGCGCGGCGAGGTGGGCGGCGAGCTGCAGGTGGCGGCCTTGGCCGAGCTCGGCCTGAAATGGGAGATCGCGGCGGGAGCGGACGGTTTGGTGGCGCGGTTGCGCCGGCCGGGGATAGAAATCGATCTTACGCTTAAAACCCTCAAGTCAGGGATTTGGGCATGGGGAATAGATCACGGCACGGTCGATCTGGCCGAGCTCTGGCCGCTCGCCCGCGCTAAACTACCCCCGGCGGCGGCGGGGTGGTCGGCCAGCGGCAAGCTGGAGCTGCGCGGCGCGGGCACCTTGGATCCGGCGGCCGGGGCGGCCGGCGCGCGTGGCGAGCTGCGGCTGACGTTGCGCGAAGGATGGGCGCGGAGCGACGAGCTCAAGGTGGAGCTGTCCGGGATCGAAGGTGACATCGCGGTGGCGGATCTGCCGGCGGCGCTCGCGGGTGTGTTGCCGCCGGGCCAGGAGTTTCGAATCCGGCGCATCGATGTCGCGGGCATGGCCCTCGGGGACGCCCGGATGGTCTTTGGCGTCGCGCCCGGTTTGATCGGTCGGGTCAGCGCGGCGGAGTTGCGCATGCTGGGGGGCTTGGTGCGCCTCAAACCCTTCCAGCTCGACAGCGCCAAGCCGCGGGTGACGGTCGGAGCCGAGGTGCAGGAGCTCCAGCTCGGCGAGGCGGCGCAGCTCACCCCATGGTTGATTCAATCGGCGAGGGGGCAACTGCGGGGCCGGGTCGAAATCGGCTTCGACCTCACCAAGGGGCTTTTGCAGATGCGGGACGGCGGCCTCGACATCGTGAAGGCCGACAACGCCGAATTCCGCCTCGCGCCCTCGCCCGGGTTGTTGACCGGCAACATGCCCGCCACGTTTGGTTTTTTGCCCGCCAAGTGGACCTGGGCCCGGGGCGTGGGGATCCGCAACCCGGCCTACGCTCCGCTCAAGGACATCGAGATGGGCCGGGCCGGTCTGCATCTCGAGAAGTTCTTGGTCACGTTCTGGCCGGACGGCCCCGGCAAGGGGCGGACCGCGACCATCCATCTGAAGGGTTATCCGACTGACCGCAGTTTGGTGGAGGAGGTGGTCATGGATGTGAATTTCCACGGCCCCCTCACGGAGGCCATGGGTTTCGGCCTGAGCCAGCAGGGCAACCTCTCGGACTTTAAGTTTACGATCGAGTAGCGGCGGGAAACATTGGTTGCGCCCCGGTGTCTGACGCGGAAGCCTCCTTCTATGTCCCGCCTCCCGTTTGCCGCCCTCGCCTGCGTCGCTCTTGTCCTGACCGGCTGCATCCACGTCACGATGGACCCGATCCAGGTCCATGCCGTGGTGGACGTGAACGTGAAGATGGAGCAGGCGGTGACCGACACCTTGAGCGACATCTACGGCGACTCCAAGACCCTCAACACTTCCGCCCTCTCCGCCCCTCCGGCGGCCAATCCCTGACCCATCGACCGACCATGAACCTCCTCTCCCGTTCCCTTTTTCTCGCCGTCCTCGGTGCCTCGGCAGTCGTGGCCCAGGCCGCCGATATCGATTCCGCCAAGGCCGGTATGCGCGAGCGCGTGCCCCAGCTCGACCAGCTCAAAGCCTCGGGCGCGGTGGGCGAGGCGAACACCGGCCTGCTCGCGGTGCGCTCGCCCGGCGCCGAGACGGAGAAGTTCGTGGCGACGGAGAACGCTGATCGCGCGATTTTGTTCGCCGAGCTGGCGAAGAAGACCGGCGGCAGCGCCGAGTCCGCCGGGAAAGTTTTCGCCAAGCAGATCGCCGCCGCCAGCAAGGCCGGCGTCTGGCTCCAGCGCGAGGACGGCGGTTGGTTCAGGAAATAGACGGCTTTTCCGGCCCGACCGGCCAGGTTCCGTCGAGCCTCGGGCGACCGATGACGTCGCGCAGATATACATACATCTGCACTCGGTCCGCGTCGCGGGAGGCCAGCCCGGCCGGCCAGCGCGCGAGCGGAGCCGGCACGCGGGCGTAGAGCCCCTCGTCGATCCCCTCCAGTTCATCCAGCCCGGCGAGGGCGGCGGGGGACACGCGCCAGATCTCGCCCGTCACCTCGTCGTGCGCGCGAGGGTCCGCGACAAGCCCGGGGTAATCGCCCAGCGAATACAGGGCGTGACCCGGCCGCAGCGCGGCGGCACCGAGCAGGGTCTGTCCGTCGAGGTAGTGCTGGTTCGAGCCGTCGCGCTTCAGCGTGCCGTAGACGAAGACCAGTGGATCGGCGTCAGGGGTGGGCGGGTTCATGCCGAGGCGGTGTCCACCACCGGCGCCGGGGCGACCGGGGGCGGGGCGGGGGGCGGGGCGACCTCGAAGACGAGCGCGGTGAGGTTGTCCCGGCCGGAGTTTTCCAGCGCCTCCTCGACGAGGCGGAAGGCGGCCGGCTGGTGCAGGCGGGCGGCGTCGGGCGTGGCCACGAGATCCTCTATGCGGTGGTCCCAGAGGCCGTCGACCACGCCGTCGGAGCAGAGCACGAAGCGGTCGCCGGGCCGATGGGCGAGGGCGCCGATCTGTGGTTCGATGAATTGGTGGCCGGCGCCGAGGGCCTGTTGCAGGGCGTTTTTGCGCGGGTGTTCGCGGGCTTCGCGTTCGGTGAGGCGGCCCTGGCGACGGAGCCAGCCGACCTGGCTGTGGTCGTGACTGAGCTGGCGCAGGCCGCCTTCGCGCGGCAGGTAGTAGAGGCGGCTGTCGCCGATGTGGCCGAAATAGAGCCAGCGCGGGGTCAGCCAGCCGAGCGTCAGGGTGGCGCCCATGCCCGCGCACTCGGTGTAGCTGCGACCCAGGCGCAGCAGCTCCTCGTGGATGGCGAGGAACAGCTCCTGGATCACGTCGTGGAAGCCCGATTCCAGGCCCGAGGCCGACAGGCGGTAGGCGCGCGGCAGCAGTCGGGTGATTTTTTCGATCGCGATGCGGCTTGCGAACTCGCCCGAGCGGGCTCCGCCCATGCCGTCGCTGACCGCGAACACGAAGTCGCCCCCGCCGAGGGTGGCTTCCCCGGTTTTGCCCAGGTAGCGAACCTCGTGCCCGTCGAAGTTGAGGGCGAGGAAGGAGTCCTCGTTGTTCTCTCGGACCTTACCGCGATGGGTAAGACCGGACCAGTGGACGGCGGCAGGGGGCGTGTCGGGCATGGTTGAGCGGGGAGCCGGGGGCCGTTGGAGAAAAGGGGAGGGGAATGGCAACCGAGCGGCGGGGTGGCGTCAATCGCCGCGCGGTCCGTCGGGTTGGGGCAGATCGAGCGCGGGGCCGGGGGGCGCGGACGGGTCGAGGATGGTGGCGAACTCGAAGTCGATCAGACAAAACGAGCCCGCTTGGGGGGAGTAGGTGATGTTGCGCGCGTAGGGATCCTCGTGGCGCACCCCGTAAGCGGTCTCCAGTTCGCCAAATAATTCGCGGACCCGTTCTTCGGGGATGTGTTCTACCCGCCGGCCGCAATTGGTGGTCACCAGCTTGAGCTCGTCCTCGTTCGCCTCCAGCACCCGCGGAACGTGTGGGCAGCCCCGCGATTCCAAGTAGCGGAGCACCCGGACCTCGTTTTGGAATCGTTCCCGCGCCTGATGGCCACGAAAGGTTTTGTGCACCCGGCCGTCGTATCCGATGCGCACCCACGCGCGACGGGTGTCTTTCATGTCCTGCATGGTCGAAAACGTCCAGTTTTCCGGCGGGAGCGCGAGCGGCAAGTCGGCCTTGATACGATCCCTGATCGATTTCGACCGGATTAAACGCAGGCCAATGGCTTCAGGTGCACTTGAAGTTAAAAATCCAGCCCTCGACGGTTCAGGCAGCAATTTTTTTCATTGCTGGCACAAACGGTGCTAAAATGATCACTCCGGGTTCCTCCTGATCCAGCGCTTCGCCCGTTGGCGTCGAGTTGGCTCAGCCAAGCCCTCTTTTATCCTAACCTCCACATCCATGGCTAAATATAAACTAGAATACATCTGGCTCGATGGTTACACGCCGGTCGCGAATCTTCGTGGCAAGACCCAGATCAAGGAATTCGCCAGCTTCCCCAAGCTTGAGGAGCTGCCCTTGTGGGGCTTCGACGGAAGCTCGACCCAGCAGGCCCCCGGCGGCAGCTCCGACTGCGTGCTGAAGCCCGTCGCGGTTTATCCGGACTCCACCCGCAAGAACGGCGTTCTCGTCATGTGCGAGGTTTACAACGCCAACGGCACCCCTCACGTCTCCAATTCCCGCGCCACCATCCTCGACGATCCGGACACCTGGTTCGGCTTCGAGCAGGAGTATTTCCTTTATCAGGATGGGCGTCCGCTCGGCTTCCCCGAGGGCGGCTATCCCGCTCCTCAGGGTCCCTACTACACCGGCGTCGGCTACAAGAACGTGGGCGATGTCGCCCGCCAGATCGTCGAGGAGCATCTCGACCTGTGTCTTGATGCCGGCATCAACCACGAGGGCATCAACGCCGAGGTCGCCTCCGGCCAGTGGGAGTTTCAGATTTTCGGCAAGGGCTCCAAGAAGGCCGCCGACGACGTCTGGGTGGACCGTTACCTCCTGATCCGTCTCTGCGAGAAATACGGCATCGACGTCGAGTTCCACTGCAAACCGATCCGCGGCGTTTACAACTCCCCGCTCGATTGGAACGGCTCCGGCATGCACTCCAACTTCTCGACCAAGTTCATGCGCGAAGTCGGCGGCAAGCCCTACTTCGAGGCGCTCATGGCGGCTTTCGCCAAATACACCGCCGAGCACGTCGCCGTCTATGGCCCGGACAACCACCTCCGCCTCACCGGTCTCCACGAGACCCAGTCGATCGACAAGTTCTCCTATGGTATCGCCGACCGTGGCGCCTCCATCCGCGTGCCCCACAGCTTCGCCAACAACGGCTACAAGGGCTACCTCGAGGACCGTCGTCCGAACTCCGCCGCGAACCCCTACGAGGTCGCGTCCCGCATCCTCAAAACCATCGCGACCGTCCCGACCGCCTGAGTGGCGATCCGGTCTCGACTCTCGGTTTATCCTGGACCGCCACCCGCGAGGGTGGCGGTTTTTTTTGGCGTGTTATCCGTTAAGCGCGGAAATCTTCCCTCCCGGATCGTGTCATCGAGGCGGAGCTCGATTGCATTCAACACCCCGCCTCACCCGCATCGGTTGTCATCGGTTCTCGGGTCCGGCCCGGCGTGCGGCCAAAGCGGACGCGCCGCGTGCCAGCGCATCGGCCACCACCTGGGCCCGGACCGGCTTGGAGGTGTAGTCGTCCATGCCGGCCTCGAGGCAGTCCTCCCGGTCCCCGGCCAGAGCGTTGGCGGTCATGGCGATGATCCAAGGGCGGCGCCGTTCAGGGTAGGTCGCACGGAGTCGGCGTGCCGTTTCAAGCCCGTCCATGATTGGCATTTGCACATCAAGGAGCAGCACGTCGAAGGGCTCGCGGGCCAGCGTCTCCAGCGCCTCCTGGCCGTTGACGGCAAAGGCCGGTGCGTAGCCCATTTTGCGCAGCATGAGCTGGGCGACGCGCTGGTTCACCGGATTGTCCTCGACCAGCAGGATGCGCAGGGGAAACCGCACCGCGAAGGTCGGGTCGATCACGGGTGCGACCGGTTCGACGACGGGCGCCGGCGCGGCGATGAGCGGCAAGTCAAAGTGGAAGACCGAGCCCCGGCCCGGCGCGGAGTCGACGCCGATGCGCCCTCCCATCACCGAGACCAGTCGTTGGGCGATGGCCAGTCCCAGCCCCGTGCCGCCGTATTTACGGGTGGTGGAGGCATCGACCTGGCTGAACGCTTGGAATAGCCGGTCCTGGCGTTCGGCGGGTATGCCGATGCCGGTATCCCGCACCGCCAAGGCCAGGCGGGGCGCGCCGTCCGGACCGACGCGGCGGTTGGCGGCGAGCACCACTTCGCCCTGATCGGTGAACTTGATCGCGTTCGAAACCAGGTTGACCAGCACCTGGCGCAAACGGGTTTGGTCGCCGAGCACGTATGCCGGCAGGTCCTCCGCGATCGTGTGGCGGAGAGCGACGCGGCCGGCGGCGGAGGGGTGTTCGGAGACGTCGACGGCCGCCCGTATGCACGCCCTCAGGTCGAAGGGGGCGCGCTCGGGTTCGAGGTTGCCGCGTTCGATCTTGGAGTAATCGAGGAT
>JAIXVP010000060.1 GCA_027482905.1 Opitutaceae bacterium | reverse complement strand
GTCCGCGATCTCCACCTCCTGCTCCGCACCTGGGCGCAGATTCAGGACAAGATCAAAAACGACCGCGCCCCCGCCTGCGTCTACCAGGAGCCCGACATCGTCGAGCGCACCGTGCGCGATTTCCTCACCGAGGAGGTCGACCGCGTGCTCATCGACAACCCCGAGGACCACGTCCGCTGCCAGGCCTCCGTCGCCCAGATCAGCCAGCGCTCCAAGGGCAAGATCGCCCTCTACCAGAACAGCATCCCGATCTTCGAGCGGTTCAATATCGAGCGCCAGATCGAGCAGACCTACCAGCGCAAGGTCGCCCTGCCCAGCGGCGGCGAGATCATCATCGACGAGACCGAGGCGCTCATCGCCATCGACGTGAACACCGGCTCGCACAAGAACAAGTCGAGCGACGAGAAGAACGTCATCTACTCCGTGAACCTGGAGGCCGCCGTCGAGGCCGCCCGCCAGATCCGCCTGCGCAACCTCGGCGGCCTCATCATCATCGACTTCATCGACATGAAAGAGCGCCGCCACCGCAACGGCGTCTACGAGAAGCTTTGCGAGGCCATGGCGGAGGACAAAGCCAAGAACCACATCCTGCCCATCAGCCAGCTCGGCATCCTCCAGATGACCCGCCAGCGCCAGCAGGAGAGCCTCACGAGCAACCTCTACGTCGACTGCCCCTACTGTCGCGGCCGCGGCATCGTGAAGAGCGCCACCACCATGTCGGTCGAGCTGCAGCGCAAGCTCAGCGCCGTCATCCGCCGCCTCGTCGCCCGCAAGGACGGCAAGGAATACAACCTGCGCGTGATGGTCCACCCCGGCATCCTCGAGCGCCTGCGCAGCGAGGACGCCAACCTGCTTGTCCGCATGGAGCGCGAATACGGCGTGAAACTGGCCTTCCGCGCCGACCCGAGCTACCACGTGGAGAACTTCAAGATCATCAACGCCCTCACCGCCGAGGAGTATCGCTGATCCCGCGGCCGACCGCCGGCCGTCGCCCCAGGTGGTCGGCCTGCTGTTCTCGTTCACGCCGCGTCCCGAATGAGGGACGCGGCGTTTTTGTTTCGTTCCGGACGTTGCCCCGCGCGCGGTCGCTCGCATCGTCCCGCTGGTGAAAGCCCGTTTTCCCTTCGTTTTCCTCCTCGCCGCCGCGGTTTCGGGCGCGTTCGCGGAGCCTGCCGAGCCGGTCAACCTGTCCGACGCCAAGGCCGCCGTCGTGGCCTACGTCGAGGACGGCCGGTATCAACGCGACCTCGCCGCCGTCGCCGCCGAGGCGAAGGCCTGGATCGAGGCCCGCGCCGGCGCCCGCCGCGCCGACGAGCGGCTCGCGGTGGTCTTCGACGTCGACGAGACCGTGCTGTCGAACCTGCCGGTCATGCGCGACGAGGATTTTGGCTACAACACCCGGGAGTGGACCGCCTGGATCAAAAAAGCCCAGGCCCCCGCGCTGGCGCCGGTCCGCGAGGTCTACCTCGCCGCTCGCGCCGCCGATGTCGCCGTGCTCTTCCTCACCGGCCGGAAGGATCCGCGCGACCGCGCCGGCACCGTGGAGAATCTGCGCCGCGAGGGCATGGGCGACTACGCCGCGCTTCAGCTCGCGCCCAACGACCGCCAAAAAATCACCAGCCGGGAACGAAAGACCGCCGCGCGCGCCGCCTGGGTGGCCGAGGGCTGGACCATCATCGCCACCGTCGGCGATCAGGAGAGCGATCTCGGTGAACACGCGGAGCGCGGCTTCAAGCTGCCCAACCCCTTCTACCGCATTCCCTGAGCCGGGTCCGTCGTTTCTCGCTCCGTCGTTTCCCTCTTGTCCTCCGCCGTCTCCGCCCCCGCGCCGCTCGCGGCCACGCTGTTGCCGCTCGCCAGCGGCTTCGGCTACGTGGTGGCGGTGTTGCTGGTCAAACGCGCTTCCGCCCACGGCGTCGGGCTGTGGCGCACCGCGTTTGTCTCGAACCTCGCCATGGGCCTGTGTTTCGCCCCGCTCTGGCTCCTCGGCGGCCATCCCTTCGACGCGGCCCGCCTGTGGCAACCGTTGCTCTTTGCGGCCCTGTTTTTCATCGGCCAGGTTTTTACTTTCGCCGCCCTCGCCGGCGACGTCTCGCTCGCGACCCCGGTGCTGGGCTTGAAAATCCTTTTTGTCGCCGCCGCCAGTTCGCTGCTTCTCACCGACGCGGTCCGCCCGGCTTGGTGGCTTGCCGCCGCGCTCGCGACCGCCGCCGTGGTCCTGCTCCAGTGGGTGCCGCGCGCCGCCGCCGGCCTTGTCCCGGTGAAACCCTCCGACGGCGCGCCCCACCCGCGCCGCACCGTGCTGATGGCCGCGCTGGCGGCGCTGGCCTTCGCCGTGGCGGACGTGCTGGTGCAGCGCTTCACCCCGGCGTGGGGGCCGGGGCGGTTTCTGCCCCTGGCCTTCGGGGCGGTGGCGTTGTTGTCCTTCGGATTGATCCCGTTTTTCCACGCCCCGCTGCGGACCGTGCCGGCGGCGGCCTGGCCCTGGCTCCTGCCCGGCGCGGTGCTGCTGGCGGTGCAGGCCTCGGGCATGGCCTGGACCATGGGCAACTACGGTCGCGCCACGGCGGCGAACATCCTCTACAGCACGCGCGGCCTCTGGAGCGTGCTCGCGGTCGGTCTGCTCGGCGGCTGGCTGGGCACGGCGGGCGAGCGGAAACTGCCGCCGGGCGTCTTCGGCCGCCGCTTGATCGGGGCCGCGCTGATGTTCGCCGCCATCGCGCTGGTGACGGCGTGATGTAACCAGTGGGGTTACGGCCAGGGAGGGCGAGTGCGCCCCGCTTTCGGCTCGACGGCGGCGAAGGCCGGGCGGGAACATCCGCGCCCATGTTGACCGCCGACCAGATCGCCGCCGCCCTGCCCGCCCAAGCTCGCACCACCATCGAGGGACTGCCTTTCCCCCGCGTGGCCTCGGGCAAGGTCCGGGAGATCTTCGACCTCGGCGACGCCCTCCTGCTGGTCGCTAGCGACCGCCTCTCCGCCTTCGACGTCATCCTGCTCGACGGCATCCCGGGCAAGGGCATCCTGCTGACCCAACTCAGCCTGTGGTGGTTTGCCCGCACCGCCGGCGTGATCGAAAACCACCTCCTGCCCGATCAGGCGGCCGAGTTCGACCGGCGCGGCATCACCGACCCCGACCTGCGGCTGCGCAGCATGATCGTGCGCAAGCTCCGCCCTCTCGCCATAGAGTGCGTGGTGCGCGGCTACCTCGTCGGCAGCGGCTGGGCCTCGTATCAAAAAACCGGCGAGGTCTGCGGCCATCGCCTCTCCGTCGGCCTTCGTCAGGCGGATCGGTTGCCGGAACCGCTTTTCACCCCCACGACGAAGGCGCCCAAGGGCGAGCACGACGAGGCCATCGACGACGCGCGCGGCGAGGCCATCGTCGGCGTGGAGGTCTACGCGCGGGTCAAGGCGGCCAGCCTAGCCCTGTATTCGCTGGGCCACGACACGGCGGCGGCGGCGGGCATGATCCTGGCCGACACGAAGTTCGAGTTCGGCGCCGACGCCGACGGCCGGCTGGTCCTGATCGACGAGGTGCTGACGCCCGATTCCTCGCGTTACTGGCCGGCCGCCGACTACCGCCCGGATTGCTCGCCTCCGAGCTACGACAAGCAGTTCGTGCGCGACCACCTG
>JAIXVP010000079.1 GCA_027482905.1 Opitutaceae bacterium | reverse complement strand
CAAATCCCCCGGCACCACCGCCTTCGTGGGCTCGACCGACTTCGCCAACGCCGCCGCCACCTGGACCCGCAGCACCAACGGCGTCGACGCCCTCGAGCTCTCCGTAACCGTCTCCGCCGACGGCACCCTCGCCGGCAGCCTCGACCGCAACGGCGAACCCTTCGCCGTCCTCACCCGCGGCGCCCGCCTGCGCACCTTCGCCAAGGGCCAGACCGCCCCCGGCGCCGGAGCCAACACCCTCGCCCTCCACCCCGCCTACAACCTCTTCGATTCCGAAGGCTCCACTCCTAGCTCCTCGCTCCTAACTCCTAGCTCCTTCCCTCATGGTTCCGGCTATGCCACCGCCCCCATCGCTCCCACCACAGGCGTGCTGACGCTGAAGGGCTTCACCGCCGACGGCTCGCCCCTCACCGCCTCCCTCAAGCCCACCGTAGACGACACCTACCTGCTCTGGGTCAACCCCTACGGCACCCGAACCGAATCCTACCTCGCCGGCACCCTTTCCCTCCAAAACCACCCCGAAACCACCCGCTTCCCCGGCCGCGCCTACATCCCCCGCGACGCCGGCCTGCTCACCTGGCAAAAAGCCGCCCTCCCGGCCAACACCGCCACCGCCAAGTTGGACAAATCCTACCGCGCCGGCTTCGGCCCCCTTGGCGTCGAGGTCTCCCTCGATCCTTGGCTGCCCCCCTCCGCCCGCGCCGTCGGCACCATCCCCGCCGGCACCCTCGCCCAACGCCTCGGTCTCGCCGCCAACGCCACCACCCCCGGCGCGCTGACCATCTCCCACGGCCCCGAAGACCTCGACCTCGGCGCGCGAGAAAACCTTCTGCCTTTCGAGGGCACCCTGTCCTCCGCCGGCGTATTCACCGCCGCCAACGCCTCCGCCACCGCCTGGACGATCAAAATCACCCCCACCACCGGCGCCTTCACCGGCAGCTTCACCTTGAGCGATCAGGTCTCCCCTGCCCCCGCCAAACCCGTCGCCCGCAAAGTCACCTTCTCCGGCGTTCTCCGCCAGGCCCCCGCCGTCGAATCCGAGGTCGCCACCGGCTTCTTCCTCGTCCCCGGCTTCCCCGTTCCCAAGGGCTCCGCCCCCGCCGAACAACCCTCCGGCGAGATCCGCTTCGCCGCTCCCTGATCCCGCCGCACCCCGTGGTTTCTAAACCCGGGTCAACACTCCCGGGGAACGCGCCCGCTTCCTGCTTCCCCGGCGCGGCCATGTCCGCACCCGCAACGCCCCTTCCCGATCCGTCGCCCGCCCCCGCCCTGCCGCGCCACTGCACCTTTTCGCCCTCCGACTGGGCCGTGTTGGCCACCTTCTGGCACCCGGTCGCCCGCGTCGCCGATATCGCCGACCAACCCGTGGCCGTCCGCCTGCTCGATCAGGAAATCGTGCTCTACCGCACCTCGACCGGCCTAACCGCCGCCGCCGATCTCTGCGCCCATCGCGGCGCGCCCCTCAGCCTCGGCCGCCTGCGCGAGGGACGGCTCGCCTGCGCCTACCATGGCTATTGTTACGACGCCGCCGGCCGCTGCACCGCCATCCCCGCCCACCCCGACGCCCCCATCCCCGCCAAGCTCCACCTGCGCGTCTTTCGCTCCGCCGAGCGATACGGTCTGCTCTGGGTCTGCCTCGACCCGCACTCGTCCCGCGAAATCCCGCCCTTTCCGGAATTCGCCGACCCGGCCTTTCAAGTGATTTCCATCCCGCCCCTGCGCTGGGCCGCCGCCGCCGGACGCCAGTTGGAGAGCTTTTGCGACGTCGCGCATTTCGCGTTCGTCCACGAAAACACCTTCGCCGCCGCCCACCCCGTGGTGCCGCGCTACCACGTCGAGCCCGCGCCCCACGGCCTGCGCGCCGATTTCACCAGCCACGTCGGCAACGTCTCCGATCCGTCCGCCGCCGCCCGCGTCTGGCGCCGGGTCTACGAGCTGCACGTGCCCTTTGTCGCCCACCTCACCGTCCACTTCCCCGAACAGGGCCGCTTCGTCATCCTCAACGCCGGCTGCCCCCGCTCCGCCCGCCAGACCGACGTGTTCGCCATCGTGGCCCGCGAGTTCGACCACGACCGCCCGGTCGAGGAGACCATCGCCTTCCAGCAACGCGTCTACGCCGAGGACCAGGCCATCGTGGAACGCCAGAACCCCGAGGACCTCCCCATCGATCTAGCCGAGGAGGTCCACGTCCGCGCCGACCTCACCTCCGTCGTCTATCGCCGCCAACTCGCCACCCTCGGCCTCGGCCGCACCTTCACCGCCTGACCGGGATAAGCGCCGCCCTCGCGCCAAAAATTTCCGTCGCCTCCCCGCCTCGCGCGTGCCAAACCTCTCCGTCCTATGGGACGCCAATGGCTACACGCGAAACGCGCCGTCGTTAACAACCGGAAAGGCCAGCTGGTCGGCAAGCTGGTCAAGGAAATCACCGTCGCCGCCAAACTCGGCGGAGGAGACCTCGCCGCGAACGCCCGGCTCTTCGCCGCCGTCGACAAGGCCAAGAAGGCCTCCGTCACCCGCGACGTGATCGAGCGCGCCATCCACAAGGGCGCCGGCACCGGCGGCGAAAAAAGCGAGCTCACCCACGTGACCTTCGACGGCTACGCGCCCCACAAGGTCCCCGTCGTGGTCGAGTGCTACACCGACAACGTCCAGCGCCTCGCCCCCGAGATGCGCGTGCTCTTCAAGAAGGGCATCCTCGGCACCACCGGCTCGAACAAGTTTCTCTTCGACCACCTCGGCATCGTCGAGGCCCACACCCCCGCCGCCGCCCCCGACCTTGAGGCCGCCGCCATCGAGGCCGGCGCGAACGACTTCGCCCCCCTCACCCACGCCGAGAACGACGACATCCCCGCCGAGGGCGCCTCCGGCGCGCGTTTCCTCTGCGAACGCACCGCGATCCACGCCGTCTCCGAATGGCTGAAGGCCAACGGCTGGACCGTGATCACCTCCGAGATGGGCTACCTCGCCAAGACCTACCCCGAGCTCGGCGAGACCGAGCGCGCCGAGGTCGGCGAGTTTCTCCACGCCCTCGAGGACAACGACGACGTGCAGCGCGTCTGGGCCGCCTTCCGCTAGGCCGTCTCCCGCCCATGACCCTCCCCGGTGGCCGCCCCGCCCTCCTGACCGTCGGAGCGCTGGCCCTCCTGCTGGCGCTGATCGTCGGCCTGCCCTGGTTGAGCCCGGCGCGCGGCGTCGAACGCAGCTTCGACCGCCTCCTCGACGCGATCGCGGACAAGGATGCCGCCGCCCTCGATCAACTCTTCGGGGCCGACTACGCGCCTTCGCTCGGCCACGACCGCGCCGAAACCCTCCGTCTTGCTGCCGAGATCCGCGGCCAGTTCGCGACCTGCTCCATCCGCCGCGAACAATCCGAACTCGTTCTCGATCCCTCCAAGGAAAGCGCCACCACCCGCGCCCTCGTGCGTTTCCGCGGCCAGGGCAGCCCGGTCGCCCGCGCCGTGGTCGAGGCCTCCGCCGCCACCGCCACGCCGGCGGTCTTTCACTGGCGCCGCAGTTCCTGGAAGCCTTGGGACTGGCGTCTGGTCGGCATCGACCACCCCGAGGCCGCCCGCGCCCTCGCCCGCTTCGAACGCCAGGCCGCCTCCCTCGGGCTCTGAACCGCTTCAGGGCGTCGTGGCAGCGGCCGACGCCCGCGCCGCGATCGCCTCCGCCGCACCGCTCAACTCGCCATCGAGCTGACTCCCGGGCGCTGGCGCCAGCGCCGCTCGCGTCGCCGCCAAAGCCTCCCGCGCCTCGTGGAAATTCCCCGCCCGGACCAATCGCCCGACCAAGGGCCGCGCCACCTGGTCCCAAAGCGCCGCCCCGCCGCCCCGCCCGAAATCCCGCAACCACCCGCGGTAAAGTTTGACCTGGTCCGTCGGACTGGAGGTCGCGGCCGCCGCCGCGAGCTGCTCGGCGATGCGCCCCAGGCCGAGGTCGTCGCGCTTGCCCTCCATCCGCCGGGCCAACTCCCGGCCGATACGCTCCGCCTCCGCCGTCCCGCCCCGCTTCCGCATACTGGCCTCGACGATCGCGAGGAACCGCGCCTGCAGATCCGGATACGCGGTCAATCCCGCCGCCGCCTCCCGTGCCACCGCCTCCCGCGCCGACCCCGCCTCGGGCCGCAGGTCGAGCAGCACGTCCCACGCGTCGAGCGTGCGCCGCTCCAGCCGGATCGCCGCCTGGGCCGCCTTCTCCGCCTCGCCCGGACGCCCCTCCTCGAACAACCAGCGCGCGAACCCCGCGTGCGCCGCCGCCGCCCGCGCCGGTTTTCCCCGCCGGAAACCCTCGCTCAAAAACGCCAGTTCGTGGTCCGAAATCGGCGCCCAGGTCTGCGGATCGACGGCCTCGCCCGTGACGAAGCGCTGGTCGGCGTAACGCCCCGCGTCGAGGCGCCACTTGCGCCCGACCCCCAGAAATCCAAACCAGGCGTGACGCCCGTCGCGACCGGCGCCGCCAAAAAGCAAGGTCGGCACGCCGCGCGCCTTGCCCGCCTGCGAGGCGAAATAGGCCTGGTCCACGCAGATGCCGCCCTCCGAAACGATGCCGGCCAGGGTGTAGCGACGCCCGGGCCAGACGTAGGCGCCGGCCGCGATGCGGTCCTCACGGTAGGCCACCGCCCCGTAGGTCTCCTCCAGCCGGGCGAGCGGCGTCCTCACCTGTTCCCGGGCCCAGCGGCGCTCCTCGTCGGGCAGCGCGAGATCGACCAGGAAGCGCAGCTCGGTCGCGTCCAGCCGATCCAGGCGGTGTAAACCGCGGCCGGCTTTGTCCAACGCGATAAAGTAATCCCACGCCTCCTCCGGCGCGGGCAGGCGACGCGGCAACGCCGCCTCCGTGACCTGCCAGTGCGGCCACGATATCGGCGGCGCCGCGTCGTAGACCACCGCGATGGCGAGGCCGAGGGCGGCGTGGGTTTTGAAATTGTCGCGGTCGCGCGCGCGCAGGCGTTCGAGGATGCGCCAGACCGCCGCGTGGTCGTCGACCGGGTTCTCCACCTCGAAATAGGCTTCGGAAAAACCCGCGTCGCCCAGCAGCCAGGCCCGGGTTTCGTCGTCGAGCCCGGCCGGCGTGTCGGCCCATGCGCGGGCCCAGCGGGCGACATTCCGCCACGCGTCCGCCAACTCGGGATCGCCCGTCGCGTAGGCCCGCAGCGCGGCGGTCCGCAACGCCGTCGCCATCGCCGTCCACCCCCGGCTTTCCGCCCCCCGCACGATCTCCGCCGCCGCACGCGGGGTCGGCGCGGACCGCAACCATTCGGACGGGACGGTCTGGGCGGGCGACGCGGTGACGCACACGACGGCAGTCAGCGCCCACGCGAATCGCCGGTGCGGAATCATCGGACGGACCGGCTAGCGATCCGCCGGCAACTCCATCACCACACGGAAGCCGATATGGCGGGCGCGATCCACCTTGGAACGAGACTCGAGGATGAATTTCGCCAGGGCCTCCGGGGAATCGAGGTTGCTCCCGCCGGCCAGCACCGCGCGGTCCAGGGCCGGATCGGCGTTGAGCCATTCCGCGAGATTGCCCACCAGGTCGCGATAGCCGTTCGGGTTCGCGCGGCCGCCTTCGGTGGTGCCCACCTTGCCCTCGCCGGCGGAGCTGCGCACCTCGCCGGGATTGGCGCCGAGCGCGCCGCGATACTCGGCCTCGGTCGGCAGGCGCACGTTGGTCCCCATGATCCAGCCCAACCGGGTGCAGAATTCCTGGGCGTCGTTCCAGTTGACCGAGTCCACCGGCATGCTGCGTCCCGGGTTGCGGCTCGGGTTGGTGTTCATCACGACCTGGTAGATGTCCTGGGGCACCTCGCTGGCGAGCATGAGCCGGTCGTTCACGCCGATGAGCGGCAGCAGACGATCGAAGACCTGGTCCTGGAGGGCCTTGATCTCCGCCCGCTTGAGGCCGAGGTAGCTCAGCTTGATCCGCAGCGCGCCGTCGACGTAGCGGCTGCGCGGGAAATCCTTCTCCAACCGCTCGGTCAGCTCCAGCGCGCGGGGCAGGGCCTGCTCGGCGGCGACCAGACGGCGGCGCCGGAGGTCGGCGCTGATGGTGGCGTCGAGCCGCGTGAGCTCGACCGCGATGGGTTGGGAGCGCGCGGTCTGGAGCTTGGTCTCCAAGGTTTCGATACGTTTCGACGAGACGAAACGGCTGCGCGCGAAGAGCTGGTTGACCTGTTGCTGGCGGGTGAGGGCCTCCAGGTAAAGGGCGGCGGCGGCCTTGGTGTCGCCGGAGCGGTCGGCGGCGTCGCCCTCCGCCTCCTTGGCGTCGAGTTCCTTGACGATGCTGGCGGCGTTGAGGGTGGCGATCTCCGCCTCGATCCGGTCCAACCCGGCCAGGTCGGCGAAACGGGTCGTGCCGAACTCGCGGTTGATGCGGTCGAGCGCGTCGCGCGCGGCGTTGTAGCCGGCGAGGGCGTCCGCCCAGCGCTCCTCCGCCATCGCGGCGCGGGCCTTTTCCAGCGCGCGATCCTTTTCCTGGTTGAGCGGGTAGACCTGCAGGGAGGTGAGGGACTTCTCGATTTCGGCCTCGCGCACGTAGTTCTTGAAGCGGGATGGCGCCGCGCCGGTGTTGATCGCGCGCTGGAGCTGGAGGGCCTCCTTGTAGGCCGCCTCCGCCTCGACCAAGCGCAGGGCCTTCACATCCTCGTCGCCGTCCTTGACCCGCTGCTCGATCGTGCCGAGGGCGCGGCGGGCGCGCAGGGCGTCGTATTCGCTCTCCAACCGCTCCAGGTTCTGCTGCTGCGCGTAGTCGCCATGCACCGCCGAGCGGGCGATCTCGCGCTGTTTCTCCACCGCCTCGGCCAGCACCACCAGGGCCTCGTCGGAGACGATGTCGGCCGCCGCGAAGGTCTTGTAACGGGCCTCCAGCTCCGCCACCGCCGCGATTTTCCTCAACAACACCGGGTCGGTCGGCGAGATGGTCTCCTTCGGCACCTCCTTGACCGCGCGGCCCGGACCGGAGTTGGCCAGCAGGATCCACACCCCGACCAGAAGGACCACGCCCAGACCGCCGAAAATCCAGGGGCGCGAGGCGGTCCAGAATTCAAACAGTTGCAGGCGCTGGCGGTAGGATAACATGGGGAGACCCCCGAGCAAAGTTGCCGCGCGGCGAAATGCAACGACGCGCCGGCTTCGTATTGTCGCGCCGGCGCCGGCCGGCCCTCGCCCGCAGGCTGGACAAGCCGGCCGCCGCTTTCACCCTCGCCCCGTCGTGATCAAACACCTCGCCATCCTTGCTCCGGGCCTTCTGGGCTCCTCCGTGGCCCGGGCCGCCCGGGAACGCGGCCGCGCCGGGCGCATCACCGTCTGGGCCCGCCGCCCCGAGGTCCGCGCGGAGCTGCGCCGGCAATCCTGGCTCGACGATGTCGCCGACACGCCCGAACACGCCGTGGCCCAGGCCTCGCTGGTGGTGCTCGCCGCCCCGGTGGACAAGATCATCGAACTCGACCGGCAGATCGCCCCGCGCCTCGCCGCCGGCGCCATCGTCACGGACGTGGGCAGCGTGAAGGGCCCGATCTGCGCCGCCGCCGCCGCCCACCCACGCCCGCGCGGCGCCTGTTTCATCGGCTCCCACCCCATGGCCGGCTCGGAGAAAACCGGTTGGGAACACGGCGTGCCCGGCCTCTTCGACAACCGAGTTTGTTTTGTCACCCCCGCCGAGGACACCCCCGCCGAGGCCTTGCAGACCCTGGAGGAATTCTGGCGCGGACTGGGCGCCACCGTGGTCGTCGCCGCGCCCGCGAAGCACGACGAGATCGTCGCCCACATCAGCCACCTGCCCCAGGCCGTCGCCACCAGCCTGGCCTGCGCCCTTGCGGGGAAGGACGGCCAGTGGCGCCATCTGGCCGGCAACGGCCTCCGTGACACCACCCGCATCGCCGCCGGCGACGCCACCATGTGGGTCGAGATCTTCCAACAGAACCGCGACGCCGTCCTGCACGCCCTGGCCCGGCAGGAGACGGAACTGGCCGCCTTCCGCCTCGCCCTCGAACGCTCCGACTGGGCCGAAATCCGCGCCCGGCTCGAACGCGGCAAAGCCTGGCGCGATGGTTTTCGCGCCTGAACCCGCCCTTTCGCGTCCCGCCATGTCCCACGCCCCCGCCCTCCCCGATTTGCTTCCGATCACGCCCTTCACGCGACCCGTCGCGGGCTCGGTCGCCCTGCCCGGCTCCAAAAGCCTGACCAACCGCGCCCTGCTGCTGGCCGCCCTGTGCGACCGGCCCGTCGCCTTGGGCGGAGCCTTGTTCAGCGAGGACACCGAGCTGATGGTCGGCGCCCTGCGCGCCCTCGGCTTCTCCGTGGGCGCCGACGAGGCCGCAGGCACCCTCCGGGTCGAAAACCAGTCGGCCGCCTTCCGCGCCGAGGGCCCGGTCGAACTCTTCGTGGGCCTCGCCGGCACCGCCGCCCGCTTTCTCACCGCCCTTTGCGCCGCCGCCCCGCGCGGCGTCTACCGCATCCAGGGCACGCCGCGCATGAACCAGCGCCCGATGAAGGGCCTGATCGACGCCCTGCGCGCGCTCGGCGCCGAAATCCGCTGCCTCGGCGCGGAGGGCTTTTTCCCCATCGAGATCCACGCCTCCGGCCTGCGCGGCGGACTGGTCGAGATAGACTCCACCGAGAGCAGCCAGATGTTGTCCGCCCTGCTCATGGTCGCCCCGCTGGCCGATAGGGCGGTCGAAGTCCACGCCATCGGCGGCGTGCGCTGGCCCTT
>JAIXVP010000258.1 GCA_027482905.1 Opitutaceae bacterium | reverse complement strand
GTCGGTGCGGTTGGAGCGCAGGGTGCCGCCGGTCAGGGTAAAGTCACCCGCCCCGAGACCTCCGGTGAGGCTGCCGGCGGAGGCACCGAGGTGCAACGTGCCGCCAGTGAGAGTGAGCGGGCCGGCGAAGGAATTGGCGGCGGCGAAAACGATGGAGCCGCTGCCGGCGAGAGTCAGGGCGTGTCCGGCGGCATTGTCGGAGAGGGCGCCGTTGACGTTGAGCACACGGCCGGAGGCGACCGTCCAGGTTTGGGGCGCGGCGATCACCACCGGGGCGTTGACCGAGAGGCTCTGGGTAGCGGTGGACAAATCGAGGCCGCCGGCGCCGAGGGTGAGCGGGCCGGTGCCGGTGTTGATCGTGATGCCGGCGGAGGGGGACAGCAGGCGGAGCTGTTGCACGGTGAGACCGGAGCCGATGGAGACGATGCCGTTGGTGTAGGTGCCGTTCCACGACACGGTGTCCAGCGCGGTCGGCACGCCGGCGGGCGACCAGCTGGCGGCCAGATCAAGGGCGGTGGTGTTGTTGGCCTTGGTCACGGTGGAGGGCGGCGGCGTGCCCGGAGTCTCGGCGCCGGCGGCGGACTCGCCCGAGGCGTTGGTGGCGGTGACGACGTAATAGTAGGCCGTGCCGCTCACTAGGCCGGTATCGGCGTAGGTGGTGCCGGTCAGGTTGGAGGCGACCACGGTGTAGGCGCCGCCGGGGACGGTGGCGCGCTTGACCGTGTAGCTGGTGGCGCCGGGGACGGCGGACCAAGCGAGGGCGTTGGAAGCGAAGACGGGGGTGACGACGAGGTTGGCCGGGGCGACGGGAGGCGCGATGCCGACGATGACATCAAACGTGGCGGTGCGGGTGTTGCCGGCGGCATCGCTGGTGGAAACGACGACGGGAGTGGTGCCGAGGGAGAACGCGAAGCCGGAGGGCGGGTTCGCGACGGCGGTCAGGGGCGAGCCGTCGGCGGCGGTGGCGGTCAAATTGAACGTGACCGGGACGGTGTCGGCGGCGGCGACCACGGAACCATTCACGGCGGACGGCACGACGAGCGAGGGCGGAGTCGCGCCGTTGCGGGCGAAGCTGGCCACGCGGGTGCGGCCGTCGGGTTGGAGGACGAGGCGGAAGACGTCGGCGGTGCCGTCGGGCAGGGTGATGGTGAGCACGCCGGTGGCGCGGTCGTAGGCAGTGACGGGCAGCGCCTCGCCGGATTGGTGCGGGTAGAGCAGGACCTTGAAGTCGGGCGCGACGGTGGCGGTGCGGGTGATTTGGATACGGCGGGCGGCGACGGGGCCTTCGCCGAAATCGAGCGGGGTGTTGTCGAGGGTGATGGGAGCGGAAGCGGTCCCCTGCCCTTCCAGCACCCGGACGAGCAAGCGAGGGCCGGCGGCGGCGTCCGGGGTGTGGTAGAGGACGGCCTCGGACGGGGTAGCCGCGCCCTGGATGGCCACGTCGACGACGTTGTAATTGGTCACGGTGTTGGCCGACCAGGTGTAGGTGCGCGGCGTGGAGTCCTTCTGGATGTCGTCGAGCACGAGCACATAGGGCCGGGAGCCGCGGATGGTCAGCACGCAGCGGAAGGCGCGCTCGACCGGATTAAAGGGGGTGGCCTCGGCGCGGATGTAGGTGTCGGCCCAGGCGTTGTCGCCGATGTTGGGCGTGGGGAAAACGTAACCGGGATAGGCGAGGTCCTTCCAGCGGTAGGGCGTCTGGATGCTGCCGGCGGGAACGTCGCCGGGGTTGTAGGAATAGCTCTGGTCCTTCCACGAATAGGTGTAGGCGGGCTTGGCGTCGCCGGCGAAGACGGACAGCAGAGGCTGGTCGATGTTTTCGAGGAACTTGCCGGGCAGGGGCGGCCAGCTGATGACGGCGGGCTTGCCGGCGGCGGCGAGGGCCTGGAGGGATGCGCTGCTCTGGCCGAGGCCGTCGATCAGGACGGTGGATTTCAGATCGTTGGCGATGTAGTGGTAACCGTGACCGCCGATCCACTCGCGGCCGAGGGCGAAGAGGGTGAAATGGTTGCGGACGGCGTGGCTGTGGCCGAGGGCGAAGCCGTCGAACCGATTCTCAAAATCCACCTGCAGGGCGGAGTCGGACCAGTCGGAGCGGGCGACGCCGAAGCCGCGCTGGGCCGAGAACAGGTGGAGCGGGCGCGGGCGGGCGGCGGTGGTGGCGGCGAAGCTGTTGTTGCCCGCCAGCGGAGCGCGGCCCCAGATCGCCATGATAAGCGGCTGGCTGGCGGCGATGACGGAGTTGGCCGGCGCGAGGGCGTTGCGCGTCACCCAGTCGATGAACGGATCCTCGGGGTAGGCGGCCTTGAGGATGGGATAGAGGGCGGTGTTGCCGTTGCCGTTGCCCCAGCCGGGGCCGTCGTTGGCGCCATACATGCGGCCGGAGCCGTCGGGGGCCATCTGATAGAACATCTCCTGGGCGGACTGGTGGAAGCGGGTGGTGGCGAGCAGGTCCTCGTCGCGGCGCGAAAGGGCGTAGAGGGCGAGCGCGGCGGAGTGCGTGCCAAAGCCGAAGTAGCCGGGGCCCTCGCGATTAAAGCCCTCGGGGCCGACGCCCCACTGGGTGAAAAACGTCTTGAGCGCCTGGCGGTTGGTGGCGAGGGCGGCGGCGTCGTGGCCGGTCTCACCCTCGATGGCAAGGGAGGCGAGGATGATGTGGTCGTGGAAGGTGCGCCAGTTGGTGGAGAGCGAATAGTCGGGCTCGGTGGCGCCGAGGGTGAGGCGCCCGGCGGTCTGGGCGGCGAGCAGGCTGCGCACGGCCGAACGCTGGTCCTCGGTCATCCAGTCGTAGAGCAGGTCGTAGCAAAATCCGAGGTCGCTGTAGGTATCCTTGTTGAACTCGACCGGGGTCGGTTGGGCGGCGCGATCGGCGGGCCACCAGGTGGCGTGGTTGCGGGCGGCGGTGGCGACGGCGGTGGCGAGATCCCGCAGGCGGACGGCGGAGGTGTCGCGGTCGAGCCACGCGAGGTAGCTGGCTGAGGCGAGGTTGCCGTAAAGACCGGCGTCGGCGGTGCCGATCATGGCATCGTTCGGCGCGATCTGGGCCTGGGTGAGGGCCTGGGTGTTGTAGGCGGTGTTGCCGGCCTTCAACTGGAGGTAGGCGGCGCCGAGGGCGGTGGCGGGGTTGTCGATCGTCGCGGCCACGTTGGCGACCAAGGCGGAGCGGCCGGCGGAGGCCACGGGGTCGGTCAACGCGGAGGCCCGCAGAGCGGCGTGGTCGGCGTCGGTGAAGAAAATGCGCGGGTGCTCATAGGGCGCGGGAGTGGCGGAGCGGACGGCGACACCGGCGGGCACGGGGATGGCGGGAGTGGCGGCGAGGGCGTTGAGCCAGAGATCGTCGCTGGTCGAGAGTGAGCCGTCGGACACGGTGACGCGGACCCGGTAGACGCCGGGCGCGCCGACGGTGACGGTCGTCACGGCGGCGGCGGGATTGGCGAAGGTCGCCGTTCCGGGGCCGCTCACCAGGCTCCAGGCGTGGGAGATCGCGCCGGGGGCGGCGGGCAGACCGTCGTCGGCGGATTGCGCGGCGACGGGGGCGGAGTTGGGTCCGCCGGCGGCCCAAGCGAAGGCGGGCTGGGCGGACACGGCGTGGACGGTGGGCGCGAGATTGGACGCGACGGTGATGGAGACCGAAGCGGTGCCGGTGAGCGCGCCGTCGGAGGCGGCGAGTTGGAGAACGTAGGTGCCGGTGAGCCCGGCGGGCAGGTCGACGGTCGTCGTGGCGGCGGCGGCGTTGGCGAAGGTTTCCGCGCCCGGGCCGGAGAGTTGGGTCCAGAGGGTGGTGAGCGCAGACCCGCCGGGAAGGTCATCGTCGGTGGCGGCGCCGTCGAGGCGGACGGCGGCGGGCGCGGGGCCGACCAGCGGGGTGGGCGTGGAGGCGAAGACGGTCGGGGGGGTGTTGTTGACCACGTTGACCGTAAGGTCGGCGGACGAGCTGAGCGCGCCGTCGGAGACGGTGAAACGCAGCACGTAGGCGCCGAGGGCGGAGAAAGTCGCGTCGGTGACGAGGGCGGAAGGCGCGGTGAAGGTCACGGTGCCGGGGCCGCTGACTTTAGACCAGGTGCGGGTGAGCGCGGCGGGGGAAGGCAGGCCGTCGTCGGTGGCGGTGGCGACCAGGGTCGTCCGGGTGGAGGGCGCGACCACGGTGGCGGCGCTGGCGGCGGCGGTGACGTTCGGCGCGTAGTTGGCGACGGCGGCGGACGAATAGAGCTGGGTTATCTCGGCGGCGCTCAGCGCGCGGTCGAACACGGCGAACTGGTCGAGGCGGCCGCGGAGAGGGTTGTTCGCGGTGGACGAACTCGAGTTGCGCGCGCCGAGGATGAAGTTCGAGGTGCCGCCGGTGAAGCTGGCCTGGATGGGCTGGGACTGCGTGACGACGAGCGCGCCGTCGAGGTAGAGCTTGGCGTTCGCGGAGGCGCGGGTGAAATCGACGGTGGCGACCAGGTGGTGCCAGGTGCCGTCGAGCACGCGCGGCGAGGCGAGCGTGATCTGGGGAATGTTCACGCCGTTGCCCACGCGGAAATGCACGATGCCGTCGCCATGGGTGTCGGTGGTGAGGACGTCGAGGCAGTTGGCCAGGCCGAGCACGCGAAGGTTGTTGTCGGCGTTGCTGAGCCAGGTGTAGTTGATCCAGAAGCCGACGGAGAGACCGCGGGTGGTGGAGATGTCGCCGAGTGACTGGATCACGGGGTTCGAAGCGACACGGATAAACGAACCGCTGCCGGCGAAGTTCCAGGCGTTGCTAGTGCCGGCGTTGGGGCCGGCGACGAGCGCGGCCGAGGGCGTGCCGAGAAGCGTGCCCACGGTCCGTCCGGTGGTGTCGGGCACGGAGCCGTTGGCGGCGGGCGGCGCGGAATTCAGGTCGTAGATAAACGCGGCCGGCGAAGACCAGGCGGGCGCCACGGCGAGACGGGCGGGACCGCTGGTCACGGAACCGGCGGAATTGGTCACGACGACGTCGTAGAGCCCGGCCTGGGCGAGCTGGGCGGACGGGATCGTGTAGCTGGCGGCGGTGGCGCCTGAGATCGCGACGCCGTCCTTGCGCCACTGATACGTCAAACCGGAACCGGAGGCGGAGACGGTGAGCGTCGCGGAGCCGTTGACGTTGACCGAAAGGGAAGCGGGCGAGGTCAGGATGACAGGCGGGGTGGGCACGACGCGGGTGAGCACGACGGTGTTGCCCGACTGGGTGACGCTGAACTGGGTGACGCCGTCGGCGGCGGTGACGGTGCCGCCGAAGGCGACGTTCGCGAACGCGCCGGACAAAGTGCCGGTGGAGGTCAGGACGGTGAACGAGGCCCCGACGGCGGGGGTGAAGCCGGGCACGAGGGAGACGGTGAGATTTCCGGCAAGCGTGGTGGCGCCGGAAACGGTCAGCTGGTCATGGGCGCCGGCGGTCTGGAAGGCGGTGGCGGGACTGGCGCCGCCGAGTTCGATCGCGAGGGTGCCGGCGGAGCCGAGGGAGTAGGCGCCGCTAATGGCGGTGCGGCCGGCGGAGCCGACGTCGCCGGGCGCGAGGGTGCCGCCGGACTGCGCGAAGAGGCCGTTGGCGACGTCGGTGGCGGCGGAGCGGAGATTGGTGGCGTTCACGGCGGCGGCGGCGAGGGTGCCGCCGGTGAAGGCGAAGACCTGTTTCGCTCCGGTCTGGGCGCCGGTGATCGTGCCAGGGACGCGCAGGACACCGGTGCCGGCTAGGGTAAAGGTGCTGGTGCCGAGGCCGGCGGTGTCGGCGCCGATTTGCAGGGCGGTGGAGCCGGTGCCGGTGAGCGCGAAGGTCCCGCCGGAAAGGGTGTAGGCCGGGTTCTTGGTCGCGGAGGTGTCGGTGCCGCCGAGGTTCAGGGTGGTGGCGGTGACCGAGCCACCGGACTGGGTGGCGGCGACGGTTTGCGCGCCGGTCGAGGCGGCGCCATTGGAGCCGCCGACGCGCAGGCCCAAGGTGGCGGCGGCGGTGAAGTTCACGGTGCCGCCGGTGACGTTGAAAATCTGGTTGGCGGTGGCCAACTGAAAGCGGTCGGTGGCGGTGGAGGTGAACGAGCCGCCCTCGATGCGCAGGTTGGTCGCGGGGCTGGCGGTGGTGAAGGAGACGAGGCCGTTGCGGGTGGTGACGTTGAGGCCGGTGGTGCTGCTGCCGAACGTGAGGGCGGCGGTCGGGGCGGCGTCCACCACGAAGGTCGCGCCGCTCGCGCCGGAGACGGTGGCGAAGGTGTTGACCGAGGCGGCGGGCAGGTTGGTCGAGTTGAGGGTGAAGGCGCCGGCGGCGTAGTTGACCTGAATGGTGCCGGCGCTGGCGGTGAAGAGGCCGGCGACGGGCGCCTGGGCGTCGAGGCGGTTGTAGCGCAGGGTGCCGCCGGTTAGGGTGAAGGTGCCGGTGCCGAGGCTGCCGCTGTTGCCGCCGGCGGAGGGGCCGAGGTGCAGGGTTCCGCCGGACAAGGTGAGCGGGCCGGTGAAGGTGTTGGTAGCAGAGAAGACGAAGGAGCCGGAGCCGGCCAGGGTCAGGCCGTGGGCGGCCGGCGCGGAGATGACGCCGTTGAGCGAAAGCGTGCGGCCCGAGGCGAGCGTCCAGGTCTGGGGTGCGCCGAGCACGACGGGAGGATTGACGGTCAGGCTTTGGGTGGCGGCGGAGAGGTCGAAACCGCCCGAGCCGAGGGTAAGCGGGCCGGCGCCGGCGACCAAAGAAATGGAGGTGGACGGGCTGCCGATGCGGAGCTGTTGCACGGACAGGCCGGAGCCGATGGAAACGCTGCCGCTGGCGTAGGTGCCGGTCCAAAACGCGGTGTCGGCGGGGGTGGGCGCGGATTGGACGGACCAACTGGCCCCGAAGTTGAGCGCGGTGGTGTTGTTGGCCTTGGTGAACACGCCGGGGACGGGCGTGCCGCCGACCTCGGCGGCGGCGCTGGAATCGGCCTCGGCGCCGGTGGCGATGACCGAATAGTAGTAGGGGGTTCCGGTGACCAGCCCGGAGTCGGTGTAGGTGGTGGCGGTGAGGCCGACCGCGATGACGGTGTAGGGGCCGCCGGATACAAGGGCGCGACGGACGGTGTAGCCGGTGGCGTTGGCGGAGGCGTTCCAGGTTAGCGTGTTGCCCGCGACGCCGGGCGTGACGACGAGGTTGGCGGGAACGGCCGGAACGACGGGGATGGTGTTACGGGTGCGCTCGGCCCAGTGTTCGCCGGCGGAATTCACAGCGTGGAAACGGTAGTAAACACGGATGGCGGCGGGCAGGCCGGTGAGCGGGACGGAGAGTTCGCCGGAGCCGGGCTGGCCGAGCTCGACCACGTTTTGCCAGGCGGCGGCGGTCGTGCCCCCGTCGGTCGTTCCCCAGTAGACGCGCACGGTGGCGTTCGGGTCGAACTGCGGGTAGACCAAGGTGCCGTTCAAGGTGGCGGTCGTGGCGGTGACGCCGGTGGCGGGCGCGGTGACGACGAAGGGGGTCCAGACCCGAGCGTCGGCGGCCGGGCGCAGTTCGTCGGCGAAGAGGCCGGACATCTCCAGCGGGATGGGCTGGAAGGACGGCAGGTCGAGGTAGACGCGGGCGTCGGGGCGGAGGCGAAGGTCGTTGCCGGCAAAGTTGAGGAAACCCGGATCGCTGGTGTAGGCGGGGTTGGGGCCGGACTGGAGGGTGGCGGCGTCGGAGGTGGCGACGGCGTTGGTCGCGGTCGCGGTATCGGTGGTGACGCGATACCAAAGGAAGTCGGAGACCAGTTTTCCGTAGGAGACGTTGTTCTCGATGGTGCCGCCGACGGCGCTGTGCAGCGAGTAGTTCGAGCGCGAGTTAACGGCGATGTTGTTGTAGACCCGCAGCGACATCGGCAGGCCGACGACGGCGGCGCCGGCGGTGCCGTTGGTGTTGGTCCAGACGCCGTAGCCGCGCGACGAGGTGGCCGGCGTGCGGAGGTTCACGGTGTTGCCGTAGATCCGGACCCGGACGTGATCCATGTCGTTGTAGATGCCCTCGCCCTGGGGACTGGAATAGAGGTGGTTGTAGCGAATGACGGCGCCGGAATCGATATTGGGGCCGAAGCGGTAGATGGCGCCGAGATCCTCGGAGATGCGGGTGAAATCGGACGCCTCGTTGTATTCGATCGCGTGCTGGTAGCCGTTCCAGAGGATACCGGCGTGCGGGGAGGTGCGGAGGTCGTTTTGGGCGACCCGCATGCCAACCGTGGGCAGGCCCCAGGAGCCCATCGGGCCGCCGAATCCGACGTCGATGGCGGCCTGGTAGACGCGCACGACCTCGCCGAAGGAGCGGAAGCGGTTGTTGACCGCAAAATGGTCGGCGGAGACGAGCGACGGACTGATCGCGCCGCCGCGCAGCATTACACCGCCGGAGGCGAGCTTGTCGAAATTCGACGAAACGACGCCGTGGCCGGTGCCACCGTTGATATCCACGGCCATATTGCCGGGCTGGGTGAAGGCGCAGCCGAGGACGTAGTTCCGGGCGCCGTCGAGGATCTGGACGTTCACGCCGAGGTGGCGACGGAACGTGAGCCCCTGAAGGCGCAGGTCGCTGACGGAGGTAAGTTGAAAAAGCGGCGTGCCGACGTCGGCCAGCTCGACCTCGCCGTCGGCGGGGGCGCCGGCGCGGTCCATGAGGAAGTAAAGACGCTGGCGGCTGAAATCGACGCACCACTCTCCAGGCTGATCGAGCTCCTCGAGCAAGTTGAGCGCCCACCAGGGTTCGTCGAGGGAGCCGACCGGGCGGACGTATTTGTTGCCGATGCCGTTCGAGATCAGGTCGGTGTTGGCGTTCGAGGGATTGGGAACGAAGCCGATGACCCGTTTGACCGGATCGATCAGGCCGACGCGGGCGCCATTGATCTGCCAGGGCACGCGCCAGTAACCCGAAAGCCACACGCCGCCGCGGGTCAGCGCGGTCGTCCAGCGATCCACGCGGGCGGCGTCGGCGGCCGAGTAATGGAAGGCGGCGCCCACGGCGGCGGTGGTGACGCCGTCGGCGTAGGTGTAGGTCCCGGCGCCGTTCAGGTAGCCGGTGGCGGTCTCGCCCACCCCGACGTAATCGGCGCCGGCGGCCACGCCATTCATGGCGAGATTCGGAGTCAGGGTGTCGTCGGCGAGGTTGAGGTTGGGATAGCGCGACAGGCGCTGGCGTTCGCCGTTGTAGAACACCTCGAACAGTCCGCCGTTCTGCGACGAGCGCAGGGCGTTAAACATGGCCCACTCGTTGAAAAGGGAGGGAAAGGCGGCGGCGCGGGCGTTGCCGGTCACGTTGAGTTCCCAGATGCGGGAGGCATCCACTCCCGGGGCGACGCGGGACTGCTCGCTGGCGGCGAGCGCGGACCACTGGGCGGCGGTGGTGACGCGGGTGCTGGTGAGGATGGGCGTCTCCCCGGGATAGGCGGCGTAGACGATCGGGGCGGCGGCGGTCCCGGAATCCTGGGCGGCAAGGGCGAAGGTCGTCGTGCGACGATGGATACCGCCGCGCAGGTAGACGGTGACGCCGCCGGCGCGCTGGGCGGTCGAAAGCAGGCGGATGGTGTCGCGGGCCTTTTCCAGGGTGGCGAAGGGAGCGCCGACCGAACCGTTGGCGGAGTCGGAGCCGGAGGGGGCGACGTGGTAGACGCGGGCGCTGGTCACGGCGGGAAGACGGACACGAAGGGCCCACTGGCGGGTGGCGGTCGAACCGTCGGCTTCGGTTTCGACCAGACGCAGCCAGTGGCGGCCGACGGCCTTCGGGCCGGGGCTATAGGCGAAGGTGGCGGCGCCGGCGCCGACGGTTTCGCCGTCCAAGGTCCAGACGCGGGTGACGGCGGAGGGGGCGGCGATGAAGGTATGGGGCGCGCCGGCGTCAATCACCACGGTCTGGGTGCGGTTGGGCGGGAGGACTTCGACGGTGAAGGATTGGGTGACGAAGCCGGTGGAGTTGGCCACCCGCACTGTGTAAGTGCCGGAGGCGGCGGCGGTGACGTCGAGCAGGGTGAGCGAACTCGACGTGGCGCCGACGATGAGGACGCCGTCCTTGCGCCACTCGTAGGTGACGGGCAGGGCGCTATCCGCGGTCACGCTGAGCACGACGGCGTCGCCTTCGATCACATGGGCGGGAGCGTCGAAGGCGGTGATGGTCGGGGGGACGACGGGGGCGTAGTCGCGCAGCGTGACGGTGTTGCCCGAAGAGGTGACGACAAAGCTGTGCTGGCCGTCGCCCGAGACGATGCGGGAGCCGAACGCAACGTTGGCGAACGCGCCCGAAAGGGTGCTGCCGGATGTGAGGATGGCGAAGGTGTCGCCGGCGGTCGGGGTGAAACCCGGGAGCACGTTGACCGCGAGGTCGCCGCCGAGGGTGGTGGCGCCGGAGACGGCGAGTTGGTCATGGATCCCGGAACCGGAGGCGTGCTGGAACGCGGTGGCTGGGGTGGCTCCGCCGAGGTCGATGGCGAGGGAGGCGGTCAAGGAAGAGACGGTGTAATCGCCGGTGATGGTGGTGAGCCCGGCCGTGCCGGTGTCGCCCGGGGCGAGGGTGCCGCCGCGCTGGGTGAGCGCGCCGAGCCCGGACGACGCGCCGGTCTGGCCGGAGGACACGGTGGCGGCGGGGGCGTGGGCGAGGTTGGTGGCGTTGAAGCCGGCGGCCGCGAGGGTGCCGTCGAGGAAGTTGAAATGGCTCACGCCGCCGGCGGAGACGACGCCCTGGACGGAGCCGGCGACAAGGAGTTTTCCGCCGGCGAGGGTGTAGGCGGTGGCGTTGGCGGCGGCCTGCGAGCCGATCGAGAGATTGCTGGTGGTGTTCGCGTTGGCGACGCCGGTGAACACGTGCGAGCCGGCGGTCACGCCCACGCGCACGACGCCGCCGGACTGGTTGACGAGGGCGGTGGTGTTGGCGATGCCGCCGAGGACGAGGGCGGCGCCGTTGACGCCGGTGGGCAGGGTGCCGACGCCTTTGGCGACATCCACGGTGCCGCCGGTCACGGTCAGCGTGACGGTGCCGGTGGGCGTGGCGGCGCCGTGGACGCCGAGGCCGAGGTAGCCGGAATTGACCACGCTGTTGCCGCCGCCGGTGACGGCGAGGGTGCCGCCAGAGACGGTGAGGTTGCTACCGACCGCGCCGTTGTATTGGCCCAGGTAGCGTCCGCCGCCGGTGGCGAGGGTGCCGCCGGAAACGATGAGCGTGCCGGAGAACGCGGCGGTGTTGTTCGAGCCGAGGTCGTTGGTGCGCCACTCGCCGGAGACGACTTCGAGCACGCCGGCGTTGGCGACGCGGAGGCCGGCGCTGGCGGCATTGTAGATCGTGTTGACGCTCGCGGTGGAACCCGGGGCGGAGCCGAGGCGGAGGCGTTGATTGACCTGCAGGGCGGCGGAACTCGCGAGGGTGGTGTAGAGCTGGACGGAACGGCCGGCGGCGGGGTCGAGCGTGAGAGTGCCGGTGTTGGTTCCGCCGCCCACGATGAGCTGGCCGGCGAGGGTGGAGGCGGTGGAGGTGCCGGCGGAGACGGAGCCGGTAATCAGGACGGTGCCGCCGGCGCCGACCTGCCAGGTTTGGGTGGCGGCGGCGGCGAGATTGGCGGAGACGGTGTTGATGCCACCGGTCTGGCCGGCGGTGGTCAGGCCGCTGGCGCCGAGGGTGAGGGTTTGGGCCGGGTCGGAGGCGGCCAGGGTCCAACCGCCGGCCGGGGTGGTGAACGACACGCCGGTGAGGCTGCGCGAGACGGAGAGACGGGGCTGGTTGACGGGGACGACGCCCGAGAACACGCCGAGGTCGGTGATGAGGTCGTTGGCGGGGAGCGCGGACCAGGTGGCGGCGGTCTCGAAAGCGGCGCCGGCGGAGCCGTTCCATGTGCGCGAG
>JAIXVP010000307.1 GCA_027482905.1 Opitutaceae bacterium | reverse complement strand
TCGCCAATGTCCTCCGGCGCAATGCCGGCGCCAGCGCAGGCCTTGGCGCTATGGCGCTCGATCAGCGTGGCCAGTGCGTCGCGCCATTCCTCGCGCCGCGCCCAGGCGATCAGTCCAGAAATGTCATGCGGCGGGGGCAGGGTGCGGCCCTGTGCTTGGGATGACCGCTATGCTTCCCCGGCCCGCGTCTCGTCGCAATACCGTGGGTGGAGAGCGCTGTTTTGCGGTCCCAGATTCGACCGGTAGCCGGTCGCGATGCGCAACCGGCCGGTGTGTCTCGGCGAAGATTTGCCCCGATTTCAGTGACTTGAAGCTTGTAGACTAAATCGCCCAAGTCCCGAGCTCCGGAGAGAGAATGGCCTCCGGAGCGACGCAAACGCCGGTCGTTCCGTTCTCCAACCCTCAAGCTGCCACGACAAAACCCCAGGAAACCTGCGGTTCACGGCGCCATAACGGAAGGGGAAATGTGAGGTTGGGAAACCGACTGGAGCAACGGTGGGGACCGGGGAAAAACTTGCTCTGGGCTAATGCCGTCGCCTGCCGTTCTCCAAGGCCTCGGGGACTGCCAGCTGATCTAACGTGGCTCATAGTGCGTCTCAGCTGGACATGACGTCCCGGTTCAAGAATGAATTCCCCATGAAGACGACCCTGCGCCAGCTCATCGAAGAGCATGCTCGCCTGCATGCCGAGCGACCGACGTCAGGCGCCGACGCCGGGATCTGGCATGCCTTCGGGCTGAATATGTTGGGCGAGAGCGCGGCCGCGGCTGCGCTTGCCGCCTTCGCGCGTGGCGAGTTCCTGGTCCTCGTCGGCGGCCGGCAGGTAATTGGGCTGGAAGATGAGGTCGCGCTGGTGCAGGGGGCGGCACCGCGCTTCGTCGCCCTGCCACCGCTGCGGAAGGATTGAGCGGCATGGCCGGACGTGCGGGGGACAGGATTGACGACAGCGCGGATGGGCCCGCCTGGGCCGCTTGGTGCGCCGGCGCCACACTCGCCACGGACCTAATCGCCGCCTGGCTGGAGCAGCAGCACCGCCTCGTCGTCATGCCCGCCATCCTGCGCAGATGGCCATCCGAACCGCGGCTGGACGAAGGCTTCCTCGCCGGCCTCGACCGCGCGGCGGCCAGCGCCCTGCTGGCCCTGGCGCATCACGATGCCTGCATCGTCCCACCGCAGGGCGGCGTTCGGCGGCAGAGCGTGGTCGGGGCGGACGAGATCCGGGCGCTGCTGCCGCGGCTCGGCACCCCGCGTCCCTCGGAGCTGCGCGCCCTGCTGGAGATCGCACTCGCGCAGGATTGGCACTGGTGGCACATGCGCATCGGCATCGCCCTCGGTCAGGCGGCCCGCCGGCCGGGCGCCTATGCCGCGCCGCCGCTTCCGGCCCTGGCGGCCAAGCTGCGCGACCGGCTCGCCGCGTCGCATGGGCAGGGCGGCGACGATCTCCGGCTGCCGCGGACCGACGCGATGGCGGCGCTCGCCGTCGCCTGCAGCCTGCCACCGCTGCGCGCGCTGGCGCCCGCAGCGCCCGCGCTGGCCTCGGACGACGAGGTGGAGTGCTTCGTCGCCGAACTGGCCCGACTGGCGGAGAGCCGGCGCAGCCCGAGCGCGCAACACCCATCCCGAACCGGCGTGACTCCAAAGGGGAACATCGCGTACGGCGCCTTCGAGCTGCACGCCATGCCGGTCGAGGCGATGCGAAACCGGCTGCTGGAAGTTGCGCGCGGGCGAGGGTTCAACTCGGGAACCATCCTGCACGAAATGCTGCCAAGCCGGCCGATCGACCCGACGCGATCCTGTCTGGGCTGGGTGTTACACTTCCCGGATGCCGCCTGGTGCCGTCGCATGATCGCGCTGCGTGTGGATTGGCAGACAGCCCATGGCGACGAGGATTGGAGCCGCGCGGATCCGCCCTTCCTCCACCATCTGACGCCGCCGGCAGACCCGCAGGGCCGCCTGCTCGACCTGCTGCGCAGTGCCCGCGCCGCATCACCCACCGCCGCCTGGCGCAAGCGGGCCGAGGAGGTCCTGGCCGGGCTCGGTGAGGCGGTGGTGCGCGAGGCGCTGATCGGCTTCTGCGCCGCGGCGGCCGGGACGAGCTTCACCAGGGATCTCGAAGACTGGTGGCACCTGCAGGGCTATCGCAGGCTAGCCCACCGCGTGGCGGACCGCATGGCCGCCTTTGGCACGCCGGAGGAGGCGGCGCTCGCTAGCGCCCTGGCCGGCGAGTGGCTGGTGCCCGACAATCGCAGTGGCGTGCTCCATTTCCTGGAGTCCTCCGTTCGGCACCCCGCCTCAGTCTCGGACGAGGTGGAATGCGTGCTCAAGGGCATCGCCTGGCTGCTGTCGCTGCGGCCCGGACCGGCGGCGGCGGAGGCACTGCGGCGCCTCGCCGCGACGATGCTGCGCATCTACCCAATGGACGCCCACGATCTCCGGCCGATGCCGCGGTCCCTGAAGGCGGCGAATTCCTGCATCCTGGCGCTCGGCGCGATGGGCGATGCGGCTGCCGTCACGGCGCTGGCGCGGCTGCGCCTGAAGCAGCGGGATTCGCGCGTGCTCGCCACCATCGGCAAGGCGATGGCGGAGGCCGCGGCGCGCGCTGGGCTCACGACCGACGAGCTCGAGGACATCGCCGTGCCGACGCAGGGCCTGGATGCGACCGGCGCGCGCCGGCTGGAGCTCGGCGCGGCGGCGGTGGTGCTGCAGGTCGCCCCGCCGGGCCGCGCGACACTGTCCTGGTACGGCGCCGGCGGTGCGCGGCTGAAGGCCGCCCCGGCGGCGCTGCGCACCGCCGAGCCGGCGCTCCGCGCTGCCTGGAAGGAGTTGCAGGACGCTGCGCGCGGTGCCGAATCTGACCTGGCGGTGCAGCGCGACCGGCTGGAGCGCAGCTACACCACGGGCCGCAGCTGGAGCCTGGAAACCTGGCGCGAACGCGTCCTCGGCCATCCGTTGCTGGGCGCGCTGGCGCGCCACCTGGTCTGGCGGGTGGAGACGCCGCAGGGGACGACGCAGGACCTGCTCTGGACGCCGGCCGGGCCGCGCGACCAGGCGGGCCGGCCCGCGGCGGATCCTGACGGCGCGGCCCGGATCCGGCTCTGGCACCCACTGCTGTCCTCCCCCGGGGAGGTGCAGGGCTGGCGCGCCGCACTGCGCGAGGCCGGGCTGGTCCAGCCCTTCCGCCAGGCGGGACGCGAGATCTACGTGCTGAGCGGCTTCGAATCTCCGGCCGCCTTCAGCAACCGCTTCGCCGGCCATCTGCTGCGCCAGCAGCAATATTTGGCCCTGGCGCGGCTACGTGGCTGGCGGGCGACGACGCGGATCGCTGCCGACGTGCCGAACGACGAGCCGACGCACCTCGCCCTGCCCGCGCATGGGCTGCGGGCGGAATGGTGGGTGGCCCCGGCCGGCGAGGAGTGCGCGCGGGAGGGCGCCAGCGCCGCCTACGCCTTCGTCCGCACTGACCAGCTCCGATTCCGAGAGCTCAGGGACGGCGGCGACTGGCGTCGCGACGGAGGGCGGCGCCTCGAAGCCGGGGAATTTGTGCCGCTCGGCCAGGTGCCGGCAATCGTGCTCTCCGAGGTGCTGCGGGATATTGACCTCATGGTCGGTGTCGCCTCGATCGGCAACGATCCGCTTTGGCTGGACGGCGGAGCCGAGGCAGAGCATCCCAGCCAGTGGCGTCGTGATCCTGCAGTGCAGAATTATTGGATGGACTATGCCTTCGGGCCGCTCGGTGCGATGGCGGAAGCGCGGCGCGAGGCGCTGGCGGGCATCCTGCCGGGCCTTGCTATTGCGGCGCGCTGCCGCATCGAGGGGCGCTTCCTGCATGTGGCAGGGCAGGCGGGCGGCTACCGGATCCATCTCGGCTCGGCTGCTGTGTTCGACGACACGGAGGACCGGCACCTGCCCCTGGCCGTCGATGCGGGGGAAGCGGCGCGGCGCCCGGCCGTGCAACTGGACTTCGAGCCCGATGCGATGCTTTCGCTGATCCTGGCCAAGGCCGTCGCCCTGGCGGGGCGGTAGCCTCGGCTCGCCGATAAGTCGCTCCCTGGCTACCGTTTAAGCGGGCCATGTGCCGGCTGAGGCTGCAAAGCAGTAAACCAGCAAGCAACGGATTTTCGAGGAAGAAGGCCCGCCGGAGAGGGTGCGACCGGATTCGAACCGTCGCCGATGATGCCGCTCGGTGTGAGCGTAGACGAAGCGGTCCCCACAGCGTCAGTGCGGCTAGCGACCTGTCTGGCGAGCGCCGTATGCTCTTTGCCGTATGCTCTTTGATGCCTCGGATACTGGTAGGGGTGGCTGCCTTGGACCAGCCTCCCTCCGGCCCTCTCCGCTTGAGCCTCCTGCTCGATGCGAAGTAGCATCCAGTTGCCGGAGCTGGGGGCGTCATGGCTGGCAAGCGCAGACGAGCGTCAGGGGAAACCAAAGCCGACGAGGCGGGGTCGTCCCAGAGCGACAGCCGTCGCCAACCCCAAGCGCTTGATGAGGTAGTGCATTCGGCGCGGAAGAGGGCGTTCGCCCTTCCGGACGGGAAGGTCGAGGAACTGCTGCGCACCGGAGACGAGCCCGCGCTCATGGAAGAGCTTTTCGGGGCCGCCGGGCACGCGGAACTCCGGGCCCTCGCGCGCGAGGCGGCGAGCCGTGCGGTGCGGAGCGGCACGCGGGTCCTGATACTCCCGGGGATCATGGGATCCAAGCTGGGCTACACCGGGCGTCTGCTGGACGACACGATCTGGCTCGACCCACTCGACATCGCGGCGGGTCGGCTCGCGGAGCTTCGGCTCGGCGATGGCGCCGGCGAGATCCGAGCCTTGGGCGTGATGCTGTTTGCCTACCTCAAGCTCAAGCTGAAGCTGCGCATCGCCGGGCACGACGCGGGCTTCTGGCCCTACGACTGGCGGCTCGGCCTCGTCAACCTCGGCGCGACGCTGGCGCAAGACATCGCGGCGGCCGGTCGCCCCCGCACGCACCTCGTGGCGCACAGCATGGGTGGGCTCGTCGCGCGGGCCGCGCTCAGGCATGGGCCCCGAGGCCTGGAGCGGGTGGTCACGCTCGGCACGCCGAACTTCGGCTCCTACTCGCCGGTGCAGGCGTTCCGGGGCGTCCACTCGATCGTGCGGAAGGTCGCCTTCCTCGACCTGCACCACGACCAGGCCGACCTCGCGCGGATCTTCGGCACCTTCCCCGGCCTGATCGAGATGATGCCCTCGCCGCAGCTGCGCCCGAACGATCTCTTCGACCCTGGCACCTGGCCCACGGGCGGAGAGCGGCCCGCCGACGGCATGCTCGTGGCCGCCCGCGAGGCGCAGGCTGCGTTACCGCCGCCCGACGATCGCTTCATCCTCGTCGTCGGGACCGGGACCCAGACGGTGGTAGACGCGCGGCTCGATCCCGGCGGCGCGGAGTTCCTTTACGACCTCTCGCCCGAGGGCGACGGGACCGTGCCGCTGGACCTCGCGCGCGTACCTGGGCGCACGGCTTACGTGACAGATGCCGAGCACGGCGGAATGCCTAACGACGACCGCGTGGCTGCGGCCGTTGATAACCTGCTCGCCACGGGGCGGACGGACGTGCTGCCGCTGGTGGAGACGGCTCTGGCCGGACGGCGGCGCGCCGCGGTCACGCGAACGCTTCGAGAGGACGAACTGAGGGCGGTCATGCCGTTCGATGGGCAGCGCGGCCGGGCGCTCTCTCCAGTCGAGACGCGGCGCCTCATCGAGGCGGTCGCGTCCCCGCCGGAGCGCGGCGCCGGGGATCCTGGGCTAGAGGCGTTCGCGCCCACGGTTCCCACCGGCCCTGCGCCGGGCGACGCCTCAGCCGACCCTGAGCTCCTGCAGGGCTACGTGGTGGCGCGGCGGCGGCGGCAGCGGCTCGACGTCGAGCTGGTCTGCGGAGGGCTGACGGAGGTCCGGACGGACGCCTACGTGGTTGGGCTGTTCCGCAGTGTCGCGCCCGACGGCGCCGCGGCCGCGGTCGACCGCGAGCTGGGCGGGGCGCTGGGCGACATGGCAGCGCGGCGCATGTTCGGCGGTGAGGTGGGCGAGGTGTCCTCGATCCCGGCGGGGCGCCATCGGCTGGGCGCCTCGGCGGTAATGGTGGCCGGGCTCGGCACCTTCGCGGGGTTCCGCGAAGAGGCGCTGCAGCTCGTGGGCGAGAACGTGATGCGGACGGCGCTTCTGGCACGGCTCGACGACTTCGCAATCGTGCCGCTCGGCGCCGCCTCGGGCGTCCGGCCCGCGGCCGCGCTGGAGCACCTGGTGCGCGGCTTCCTGCGCGCGGTCGGCTCGGTGCCGGACGGCCGGCTGCGCGGCTTCACCGTCTGCGAGGCCGACCCGGCCCGCTTTCGCGAGCTGCGCGCGGCGTTCCACAACCTGCTGCGCTCCGACCTGTTCGGCGAGGTCGAGGTCACGCTGACCGAGCGGCGGCTGCCGCCGCCGCCCCAGCCGCAGGCGACGCGGGCCCTGGCGGCTGCCGGCCCGCAGGCGGTCTACCTGCTGGTGCGCCAGGAGGTGGACGAGGCCGGCGGCCCAAGCGTGGTCGCCTCGGTGCTGACCGCCGGCGGCAAGGCGGCAATCTACCGGGGCCGGAAGGACATCGGGAAGGACGACCTCGACCGGCTCGCCCGACGCTTAGCGACGTCGGGGCTGAAGGCGAACGAGGTCGAGCGCTTCGGGGCGGAGGTGGCCGAGCTGGCGCTCGAGCGCGGCATCCGCGACGTGCTCGAGCGGGAGGTGCGCGGCGACGGGCGCGACGGAGGCCGTCCGCTGGTGGTGGTGCACGACGCACCGCTGTCGCGGGTGCCGTGGGAGGCGCTGCACCTGAACGGCCTCGCGCCGGCGCTCGCGGGTGGGCTGACGCACCGCTACGACGGCGGGACGCTGTCAGTGGCGAAGTGGCGTGACGATCGGGCCCGGACACCCGGGCTGGACATGCTGCTGGTAGTCAACCCGACCGAGGACCTCGACGGGGCGGAGCGGGAGGGCGAGCGGATCCGCCGCCTGTTCGGTGGCGCTTCCGGGGTGCGGATCCGCACCCTGCGCGGCCCCGAGGCCCGCCGGAGCGAGCTGCTGGGCTGCTTCCGCTCCGGCTTGTTCGACGTTGTGCACTACGCGGGCCATGCCTTCTTTGACCCCGAGCACCTGTCGCGCAGCGGCATCCTCTGCCACGGGGGCGAGGTGCTATCCGGGGCCGACCTGGCAGGCTTGGCGCAATTGCCCTCGCTGATGTTCTTCAACGCGTGCGAGGCGGCGCGCGTGCGGCGCCTGGGCGAGCAGCAAGGGCCAACAGACGAGCCCGTGCGGGGAACGATTGGATTCGCGGAGTCGTTCCTAAGCGGCGGCGTGGCGAACTACCTCGGAACCTACTGGCCGGTCGGCGACGCCGCGGCCGAGGCCTTCGCCGCGGCTTTCTACGGAGACCTTCTCAAAGGCGGCGCGCTCGGTGCGGCGCTGCTCAACGGCCGGCGGGCCGTCCGCGAGGCGCGATCGGCTGACTGGGCGAACTACGTCCTATACGGAAATCCGGACTTCAAACTAGACTTGAAGAACTGAAAATAGACAGTCTTGTTTCGCATGTTTTCGGTGGCGAGCAGAAAATCCAGCATCGGGCGCAGCAATTCGCAGCAGGGTTCGTCGCTTATAAAGGTGCGACCTTGAACGTCGGCCAACGTCGAGATTCAAGATCTGATCCTTGTGCACGTTGGATGTCCGGCATTCTTTTTCAATGATGGCTCTGCTTGTTAGAAGTCCATATCGCCGCCCATGCCGAGGCCGCCGGCCGGAGCCGCGGCCTTCTTCTCCAGACGCTCGGCGATCATCGCCTCCGTCGTGATCAGCAGCGACGCGACCGAGGCCGCATCCTGCAGCGCCGTGCGCACGACGTTGGTCGGGTCGATGATGCCGGCGGCGACCAGGTCCTTGTACTCGTCCTTCTGGGCATCGTAGCCGAAGGAGGCCGCGTCGTTGCGGAGGATCTCACCCGCCACGACCGCGCCGTCCTTGCCGGCGTTCTCAGCGATCTGCTTCAGCGGCGCCTGGATCGCGCGGCGCACGATCTCGATGCCGACCTGCTCGTCGTTATTCAGGCCCTTGAGGTCGCCGAGCTTCGTGGAGGCGCGCAGCAGGGCGACGCCGCCGCCCGGCACGATGCCCTCCTCGACCGCGGCGCGGGTCGCATGGAGCGCGTCGTCGACGCGATCCTTGCGCTCCTTCACCTCGACCTCGGTGGAGCCGCCGACCCGGATCACCGCTACGCCGCCGGCGAGCTTCGCCAGGCGCTCCTGCAGCTTCTCGCGGTCGTAGTCCGAGGTGGTCTCCTCGATCTGCGCCTTGATCTGCTCGCAACGGCCCTGGATGGTTCGCTCGCTCATACTCAAGTACTCTTCACGTGCCAAGGAAAGGAACCGGATATGCGTGTCCCAAATAAAATCGGACAAGCCCTCAAGCTCCGACACCGAAAATCCAGCGCGCTTACCTTTGAAGAAAAAGCCCGATGGAAGATCCAACAAATCTAGACTCAAAGAATACATAACCTCCTCAATGAAACTCTCCTTAGCAGGAGTATCTGCGCCTGTCTGGCCACGAAACCAATCTCCAAGTCGAGAACGATAATTTTCGCTGCTTCGTACCGCAACCGATCGAAAATCATCGCTTGGTCTAGGTTGCCCTGCGCCATCGACGATTGTTGTGTTCTCCTTCTCGATGCGGACGGTCTTCGCCTGGCCCAGCATGTTGAGGGTGACGTTCTCGAGCTTGATGCCGAGATCCTCGGAGATCACCTGGCCGCCGGTCAGGATCGCGATGTCCTCGAGCATCGCCTTGCGGCGATCACCGAAGCCCGGCGCCTTCACGGCCGCGACCTTCAGGCCGCCGCGCAGCTTGTTGACCACCAGCGTGGCCAGCGCCTCGCCCTCGACGTCCTCCGCGATTATCATGAGCGGCCGACCCGACTGCACCACCGCCTCGAGCAGCGGCAGCATGGGCTGCAGGCTCGACAGCTTCTTCTCGTGGATCAGGATGTAGGGATTTTCCATCTCCGCGATCATCTTCTCCGCATTCGTGATGAAATACGGGGAGACGTAGCCGCGGTCGAACTGCATGCCCTCGACGACGTCGAGCTCGGTCTGGATGCTCTTGGCTTCCTCGACCGTGATGACGCCCTCGTTGCCGACCTTCTCCATCGCCTGGGCGATCATCTCGCCGATCTCGGACTCGCCGTTGGCGGAGAGGGTGCCGACCTGCGCCACTTCGGCGGAGGTGGTGATCTTCTTCGTCTTGGCTTCCAGCTCGGCGACGACGTGCGTGACCGCCTTGTCGATGCCGCGCTTCAGGTCCATCGGGTTCATGCCGGCGGCAACCGCCTTGGCGCCCTCGCGGATGATGGCCTGGGCCAGCACCGTCGCGGTGGTCGTGCCGTCACCGGCCGTGTCGTTGGTCTTCGAGGCCACTTCGCGCACCATCTGCGCGCCCATGTTCTCGAACTTGTCGGCCAGCTCGATCTCCTTGGCGACGGTCACGCCGTCCTTGGTGATGCGAGGGGCGCCGAAGCTCTTGTCGATCACGACGTTGCGGCCCTTGGGGCCCAGCGTGACCTTGACCGCGTCGGCGAGGATGTCCACGCCGCGGATCATGCGCTCGCGCGCCGAGGCGCCGAACTTAACGTCTTTTGCTGCCATGATGATAAATCCCGATCAGTCCGTTGAGGAAACCACGCGAAGATGGGGCCTGGCGGCCAGGGCCGGGGCGCGGTGTCGCGCGCCCCCGCCCGCCGTCGTCAGGCCGCCTTCGCGACGGAAGGGGTGTCGAGGATGCCCATGATGTCGGACTCCTTCATGATGAGGAGCTCCTCGCCATCGAGCTTCACCTCGGTGCCCGACCACTTGCCGAACAGGATGCGGTCGCCGGCCTTGACGTCGAGCGCGCGGAGCTCGCCCTTGTCGTTCAGGGTGCCGGAGCCGACGGCGATGACTTCGCCTTCCTGCGGCTTCTCCTTGGCGGTGTCGGGGATGATGATGCCGCCCTTGCTCTTCTCTTCGGCCGTCACGCGGCGGACGAGAACGCGGTCATGCAGTGGACGAAAGCTCATGGAGCTTCTCCTGTCGCTTCCAGTGATTGGCAAGCTCTTCCGGAGAATTCACGGCCAGCAGACCCGTTGCGGCGCCCGCTAGCACTCCCCCCAGAGGAGTGCCAACGATCTAGGGGAGTCCCCGCCCCGCGTCAAGCGTTGTCAGCACTCCCGGAGTGCGAGTGCTAACATCCTGATCACAAGGGTTTTTTCTGGACATCCCACCTTGCCCGCATGGCATGCTGCAACGCGATGGTCATGCCGGCAGGTCCGAAGACCCTCCGGCCAAGCCCTCGCGACGCACAACAGGCCCGCTTGCCTGGGCCAGAAAGGAGCACGATGGATCTCTCCGGCCTCGAACGCTTCGCCCGCTTCGCCACCCTGCCCGACTGGCGGCTCACCACCGCCGAGATCCTCTACCACATGCCGGACCATCCGGGCGTCCTGCAGACCTTCATCTGGCAGAAGCACGACCTGGCGCCGCGCTTTCCCCTGCTCGGCAACTTTCTCGAGTTCTGGCGCCGGGAGATCGACGGGCCGCTGCATTCCGTCCGCGTCGCCTCCGCCGCGCTGACCCGCCCCGCGGAGCTCCGCTACGCCAACGGCCAGTTCACCCTCCATTGAGGGGCACGAAAGCCCTCTCCCCCCGACGGGGGGAGAGGGTTGGGTGAGGGGGGGGGCTGCGCCGCACGGGCGCGCCCGCCCCCTCACCCCTCATCCATCACCCGCCCCGCGCGGTGCCGCCGCAGCAGCCAGAGCCCGAGCGCGACCGACACCGCCAGCAGCACCGCCGCCAGGCCCAGCTGCCAGGCGCCCTCCACCCGGATGCCCTTGCCCAGCAGGGCGAAGACCACGGTCTGCGGCAGGTAGCCGATGGCCGATCCCAGCAGGAAGGGGCCGAGCCCGATCCCCGCCATCCCCGCCAGCAGGTTCAGCGCCAGGTTGTTGCCCACCGGCAGCAGCCGCAGCGCCAGCGTCGCGCTGAAGGGGTTGGCCAGCAGCGCGTCCCGCAGCGGTCGCAGCCGCTGGCCGAAACGCCCTTCCATCCGCCGTTCCGCCCAGTCCCGCCCCAGCGCCCGCGCCCAGGCATGGGCGGCCGCGCAGCCGATCACCTGCGCCACCAGGGACAGCGCGGTGCCGAGCACGGTGCCGAAGGCATAGCCGCCCAGGAAGGCCAGGCTCTGCCGCGGCACGCCGATCGCGGTGATGGTGGCGCCGACGGCCACGAAGACCACCTCGCCCCAGATGCCCTCGTCCCGGATGGTGCTGTCCACCCAGGCCGTGCCGGGCACGCCCCCCATCTCCCGCAGCACCGCGCCGCCGGCCAGCAGCCCCCCCGCCAGCAGCAGCAGCTTGATCAATGACCGCCAGCGGGCGGGGCCTGGTGCCTTGGTCAGGATCGCTCTTCCAGCCGGATGTCTTCCACCTGGATGTTCTCCACCTGGGGCCGCTTCCAGCGGCGCTGCAGCCAGATGACGCCCAGCATGTCGGAGATGCTGACGGCGAGCCGGTCCAGCGTCCCGTAGTTGGACTGGCCCCGGGTGCGCGGGCGGTGGTTCACCGGTTCGCTCACCACCCGCCCGCCATGGCGCAGCACCAGCGCGGGCAAATAGCGGTGCATGTGGTCGAATCGCGGCAGTTGGAGAAACAGCGCGCGGGGGAAGACCTTCAGCCCGCAGCCCGTATCCGGCGTCGCATCCCCCAGCAGCCGGGCGCGCACCGCGTTGGCGATGCGGGAGGACACTTTCTTGATGCCGCTGTCCTGCCGCTTCACGCGATGCCCGGCCACCAGGATGTCCGCGCCCTTCGCCGCCTCGGCCCGCGCCCGCGCCCACATCGCGGGGATGTCCGCCGGGTCGTTCTGCCCGTCGCCATCGAGGGTGGCGATCCAGGGCGCCCGTGCGGCGGCGACGCCGGAGACGATGCCGGCGGATTGCCCGCAGGCCGTGCGATGGCGGAGCGCGCGCAGCGGGAAGCGGCGCGCGGCCTCCGCCAGCCGGTCGCCGGTATCGTCGTCCGACCCGTCATTGACGCAGACGATCTCGTAGCGCGTGCCGGCCAGCGCGCGCGCGATCTCCTCCACCAGCGGCAGGACGTTGGGTCCCTCGTTCCGCATCGGGATGACGACGGCGATGTCAGGCGCATCGTCCGACAGGAGCGCCGAAACGGCGCCAGAGGCAGCGGGGAAGGGCGCCGAAACGGCGCCAGTGGGATCGGGGAAGGGCGCCGAAACGGCGCCCGGGGGCCGGTCCGGCCCCGGGGGAAGCGCGGGGGCCATGGGCCGGCGGGGTAGCAGGGGCGATGAAAGCGGGCAAGCGTGGGGGGTGGGTGCTGCGCAGATCGCCCACCGCTTCTATATTGCGCGCATGCCCTTCGATCTCCGCCCCCAGACCCTGCCCGGCGACGGGACCCAAGCCTCCGCCGATGCCCGCGCGGTCGCCTATTGGCTGCTGGCCGTGGCCGGCCTGGTCTGGGCGATGGTGGCGATCGGCGGCGCCACGCGCCTCACGGGCTCGGGCCTCTCCATCATGGAATGGGCGCCGCTGTCGGGCACCCTGCCACCGATGAGCGAGGCGGAGTGGCAGCGCCTCTACGATCTCTACCGCACCATCCCGCAATACGCGCTGCTGAATGCCGGCTTCGGGATGGAGGGCTTCAAGGAGATCTTCTGGCTGGAATGGATCCACCGCTTCTGGGGCCGGCTGATCGGGCTGGCCTATGCGGGCGGGCTCGCCTGGTTCTGGCTGCGCGGCCGCATCCCGGCCGGCTTCAAGCCGCGGCTGCTCGGCCTGCTGGCGCTGGGCGGGCTGCAGGGCGCGGTCGGCTGGTACATGGTCGCCTCGGGGTTCGAGGCCGATCGCACCGCCGTCGCCCCCTACCGCCTCGTGATCCATCTGGGCCTCGCTTTGCTGATCTTCTCCGCCCTCGTCTGGACGGCGCTCGGCCTGCTGCGGCCGGAGGGCACGGCGCCCCCGGAGGCGCGGCCGGTGCGGCGGATGCTGAAGGTGGCGGTCTGGTCGCTGGTCGCGGCCATGCTGGCGGGCGGCTTCGTTGCCGGCACGCGGGCCGGCTTCTCCTACAACACCTTCCCGCTGATGGACGGGCAGTGGGTGCCGGATGGCTACCTGCTGCTGGACCCCTGGTGGCGCAACATGACGGCCAACATCCTGGCCGTGCAGTTCAACCATCGCCTGCTGGCCACCATCGCCGCGGTGATGGCCGCCGGCGCCGTCTGGGCCGCGAAGCGCCGCCTGCCGCCCGGCCCCGCGCGCAACGCGGTCTATGCGCTGGGCGCCACCGTCGCGCTGCAATACGCGCTGGGTGTCGCGACGCTGGTGCATGTGGTGCCCGTCTCGCTCGGCACGCTGCACCAGGCGACGGCCGTGCTGGTGCTGGCCGCGGCGCTGGTCGCGCTGCATGGGTTGCGTCCCGCGCCCGCGCGCCCGGCCCCCACACCGTGACGGTGGCCCCGGCGCCATCGACGGAGACGCTGCACGCGCTGTTCACCGCGCTGCCCATGGCCCTGGTGGTCTATGACGCCGACCACCGCCTCGTCCTCAGCAATGACGCCACCTTCGCCTGGCACGGGCTGGATCCCCGCATCGCCCCCCCCGGCACCCCCTTCCCGGAGATCGTGCGCATCCTGGCCTGGGCCGGCGGCTATGGCCCGGGGGATCCGGAGACGCTGGCCCGTGCCGTCCTGTCCGTGGACCGCACCCGCGCCACCTCCCGCCTGCTCCGCATCGGCGGCGACCGCACCGTGCTGCTCGAAAGCCGCCCTCTGCCCGATGGCGGTTTCTTCACCTGCGCCGCGGATGTCACCGCCCTCGCGCGGGCGGAAGCCGAGGCCTCCGGCCGCGCCCGCCAGCTTGAATCCGTCCTCTCCCGCCTGCATGGCGGCGTCGCGCTGTTCGACCAGGACATGCGCCTCGGCCTGTCCAACCCGGCCTATGAGGCCCTGATCGGCCTTCCCCCGGGGACCATCCGCACCGGCTCCACGCATCGGGAGGTGATCGAGCTCCTCGCCAAGCGGGGGGAGATCGCGGCCGATGAGGGGGAACTCATCAGCGCCCGCATGGAGGGCGACCGCCACCGCGCCGCCACCCGCCAGCGCCAGCGCCCGGGGGGGGAGGTGCTGCGCTTCGAAACCCAGCCCATGCCCGATGGCGGCTGCCTGATCGAGGTGGACGACATCACCGCGCTGAAGCGGGCGGAGGACGACGCCCGCCGCCGCGCCGCGATGCTGGACGGCGTGCTGGCGGCCCTCCCGCATGGCATCTGCGTCTTCGGCCCCGATCGCCGCGCCTCCCTGTTCAACGACGCGCATGCGCGCATCATGGCGGGCTCCGCCGTGCGGCTGGGGGAGACGCTGGAGGAGCTGGTCGCCCGCCGGGTGGCGGAAGGCGAGTTCACGCCGGCCCAGGCCGACATCGTGCTGGCCCGGCAATTCGCGCATGACGGCGTCGACAGTCGCCCCGTCCTGCACCAGCGCCCCAACGGCACGGTGATCGAGGCACGCACCGCCCGCCTGCCCGATGGCGGCCACATCTCCGTCATCACCGACGTCACCGCCCTGCAGAAGGCGGAAGGCGAATCGCGCGCCCGCGCCGCGATGCTGGACGGCATCCTGTCCGCCCTGCCGCATGGCGTCTGCGTCTATGGCCCGGACCGCCGGGTGAAGATGCTCAACGCCGCCTATGAGCGGATCATGCAGGGCGCACCCGTCCGGGTCGGCGACCTGATCGACGATCTGGCCGCCCGCCGCGTCGCCGCCGGCGAATTCTCCGCCGAACACGCCGCCCGCACCCTGGCCCGCAAATTCGTCCGCAGTTCGGACGGGTGGGATGAGATGCTGCGCCGCCGGCCCAATGGCACCGTCATCTCCATCCGCGACGCCATGCTGCCCGATGGCGGCCACATCTCCGTCGTCACCGACGTCACCGCCCAGCACCGGGCGGAGGATGAGGCCCGGAGCCACGCCGCGACGCTGGAGGCGATGCTCGGCACCATCCGCCACGGCATCATCATGTACGACCGCGACCGCCGCGTGGTCGCGACCAATGCCAAGACCTCCGCCCTGACGGGCATGCCGGCCGAGTTGCTGGTGCCCGGCCGGCTGATGGATGATTTGATCGACGAACAGGTGATGCGCGGCCAGATCACCCCCGACGGCGCCGTGCGCATGAAGGCGATCGACCGGTCGGTGCCCCAGCGCTACAGCCGTGCGCGGCCCGATGGCCGCGTCATCGACATCGCCTCCGACCCCACGCCGGATGGCGGCTACGTCATCACCTATTCCGACGTCACCGATGACCGCCGCATCCGCATGGAGCTGGAGAAATCCCGCGCCGCCGCCGAAGCGGGCTCGCTGGCGAAGTCGCGCTTCCTCGCGACGATGAGCCATGAGCTGCGCACGCCGCTCAACGCCGTCATCGGCTTCTCGGAAGCGCTTGTCGGCGAACGCAACCCCGCGCGGATCGAGGATTATTCCCGCGCCATCAACGATGCCGGCCGCCAGCTGCTGCTGCTGATCGACGACATCCTGGATGTCGCGCGCAGCCAGTCCGGGCTGCTGCCCATGGCCCGCCTGCCCGTGGCGCTCGCGCCCCTGCTGCAGGGCGCCGCGCAGGCGGTGGCGGACAGCGCGATCCAGGCCGGGCTCTCCCTCGCCGTCTCGGTCCCCAAGGGGTTGCCGGACCTGGTGGGCGATGCCGCGCGGCTGCACCAGGTCCTGATGAACCTGCTGTCCAACGCCGTGAAGTTCACGCCGCAGGGCGGTCGCATCCGCCTCTCCGCCGCAATGACCGAGGCCGGGCTCCTCATCCAGGTCGCCGATACCGGCATCGGCATCGCGCCGGAGGATCGCGACCGCGTCTTCGAACCCTTCACGCAGGTCGATGCGTCCCTCTCCCGCCGCTTCCAGGGCTCCGGCCTCGGCCTCTACCTCGCCCGCACGCTGGCGGAGTCGATGGGCGGCACGCTGGCGCTGGAGGAACCGGGGGAGTCGATGGGGGCAGAGCCCGGGATGGGCCCCGGCATCGCCGCCGTGCTCCGCTTCCCCGCCACCTGCCTGGTCACCCCCGCAACACCCGCCTGACAGATGTCTCGGCCTGACCGTTTCCGGAAGGATCCATCGTGACCAATCCCCTGGCCGTTACCGACGCCCTGTTCTTCACCACCCTCGACCGCGCCGCGGCCGAACGCCTGACCGCCGCCGCCGCTTCCGGCGCGGAGGATGGGGAGCTGTTCCTGGAACACCGGGAGAGCGAGGCCATCACGCTGGAGGACAGCCGCATCCGCAGCGCCTCCTTCGACGCCACGCGCGGCTTCGGCCTGCGATCCGTGATGGGGGAAGCCGCGGGCTACGCCCATGCCGCGGAGATCACGGAAGCCGCCCTCTCCCGCGCCGCCGACACCGTGAAGGCCGTGGCGCAGGGCCATTCCGGCACGCT
>JAIXVP010000019.1 GCA_027482905.1 Opitutaceae bacterium | reverse complement strand
GATTGGACCCGTCTCACGGTGCGCGAAGGCTACGCCCGCAAACCTCCGGGCGCGACGGGACCGGAGCCCATCACCGCCACGCTCCGGCTGCGCGAGGCCGGACCGGATTTCGCCCCGTTGCAACTCGTGTTGAACCCCTACGACGGCGAGATCATCAGCCGGACCGGCTACGCCGAGCAAAGCACCGGGCGCAAGGTCCGCACCTGGCTGCGTTATCTGCATACCGGCGAAGCCCTCGGTTGGCCCGGCCAGCTGCTCGCCGGCCTTGCCAGCCTGGGCGGCTGCGTTCTGGTCTACACCGGCTTCGCCCTGAGCTGGCGCCGTTTCTTTGGCCGCAGCCGACCTTCCCCGCGCCCCACCCCGGCCGCCACCGGACCTTGACCCATCGTCCACACTCTTTGGCCGCCGGCCCAGTCCGTTCGCAATGAATTTGAGCCCGTCGTCCGTCCGCCCCCTCGTTGGAAACCATGACCACCCTGCTTCACCGGCTGCCCCGCGCCGTCACGTCAATCCTGCTTCTGGCCGCGTTCGGCTTATCGTCCAGTCCTGCGGCCAACCCCATCATCACCGACGTCCACACCGCCGATCCCGCCGCGCTCGTCCACAACGGCCGCGTCTACCTCTACGCCGGCCAGGACGAAGCGCCCGACAACAAGAGCGACTACCGGATGAACCGCTGGTTGTGCTACTCTTCCGACGACATGGTGACCTGGACCCCGCACGGCTCCCCGCTCGCCGCGACCGATTTTAAGTGGGCCAAGGGCTCCGCCTGGGCCAGTCAGGTCGTGGAGCACAAGGGCAAGTTCTACTTTTTCGCCACCGTCGAGCACGCCACCATCCAGGGTATGTCCATCGGCGTGGCCGTGTCGGACTCACCCACCGGCCCATTCGTGGACGCCCGCGGCTCCGCTCTCGTGACGAACGACATGACCACCGACGTTAAAATCTGGTGGGACGACATCGATCCGACCGTGTTCATCGACGACGACGGCCAGGCCTATCTCTATTGGGGCAACACCAAATGCCGCTGGGCCAAACTCACCGCCGACCTGCTCCACCTCGACGGCCCCATCCACACCGTCGAGGAGTTCAAACGCTTCACCGAGGCCCCGTGGCTGCATAAACGCAACGGTGTCTATTACCTGACCTACTCGACCGACTTCCCGGAGAAGACCACCTACGCCACCTCCGACTCGCCCACCGGCCCCTGGAAACAACACGGCATCATCAACGAGATCGCCGGCAACTGTAACACCAACCACCACGCCATCATCACGTTCAAGGGCCGCGACTACTTCATCTACCACAACGGCGCCATCCAACCCCACGGCGGCAGCTACCGACGCTCGGTTTGCATCGACTATCTATACTACAATCCCGATGGCTCGATCAAACGCGTGGTCATGACCTCCGAGGGCGTGGCCCCGGCGCGCTGACGACGGCACGAAGGGCTTCGCCCCTTATTGCAAGAGCGCGGGAATAATCGTTTCTTCACGCGGTTGTAACTTGGAATTAACGAATTTCATGGGTTCGTTACGTAGAGGAGCTCCCGGGAGTTGCCCGCCGTTTGGCGGGACGCGCAAGTTATCCGGATGCTCTCGCAACCGCTTCGACTAGTCTGGGGAACACCGACCGTGCCCGGTGGCCGTTGGCACCTTGCCTTGGTCAACCTGAAGGCGATGCCCAAGCGGGATCGCAAACACCGCCGGACCGCCCCCGCCCCCGCCGAATTGGACGCCCGGCGGAAGCACGTTACCCACCTCAGCCTGCGCGGCTTTTTCCTCTGGTGCCTCGGTCTGGCCGTCGCGGGTTACCTTTCCGCCGCCGTCCTGGTCTTGCAACGACTCGAATCTCGTTACCCGAAAATCGAACTTTCCTACCTCGACGTCGCCCTCCCCACCCGCTGGTCGGAGCTGAATAGTAAACGCGGCCACGCCCTCATCGCCCAAGGCCGGGAATGGATGCGGGAGAAGAAGGTCGCCGAGGGCTTCAGTCTGCTTCGCCAGGGTCTGGCCCGCAGCCCGGAGGAGTTCTCCGCCCGACTGGACATCGCCCGGGTCTACGCTTGGATGCGCCTCCTGCCGCAGGCCATCAAGCTGCTCCGCGATGGTTTCGTCCACGGCTACCCGGGCAAGGCCTACCTCGAAACCCTTTTCGGTCTGCTATCCGTGACCGACCAAAACGAAGTCGCCCTCGCGGTCGTCCAAAGCGCCCGCGGCCTCTACGACGCCCAACCCGCATCCGCGCGCACCCCTTCCGAACAGCGTTTCCTTGATGAAAGCCTTGCCTCCGCGCTCCGGGACGCCGGCCGGAACGAGGAAGCCGCCCGCCATGTGGCCGCGGCCTTCCCCGCCGACGATCTTTTCGCCCTCAAATTCCTCGCCCAACTCCACCTGGACGCCCGCCCCCGCGAATCCGCCCGGCTCGCCGAAAGCTGGGCCGCGCTCCAGCCCGCCAACCCCGAGCCGCTCTGCGTGTTGATCGTCGCGCTGCGCCAGGCGGGCGACTTGCCCGCCATGGACGCCGCCTTGGATCGCCTGTCCCGCCTCGATCCCGCCCGCCCCGACGCCCTGCTCTACCGCGTGGTGCAAAACCACCTCGCCGGTCGGCCCGAGGAGGCCCGCGCCGCGATGGAGCGGCTCTTTTTCCGGCACGGCTCCAGCCCGGCCTTCTACCCCGTCGTGTGCACTTCCTTCCTCGGGACCGGTTACGTCGAGGGGTTCGACCGGGTGGAAAACGAGCTGCGTGAACGCGGCCTCTCCCTGCATCCGGTTCTATGGGCCCGGGTCAAACTCGCCGCCGAGCGCTCCGACTGGCCGACCTTGATCACGCAAACCGAACTCCTTCGCGCCGCGCCCGGGCCAGAGCTGAAACGCGACGAACTCGCCTACCTCGACACCATGGCCAAGCTCGCCCGCGCCTGCCTCGACGGCGGGTCCGGGACCCAACGCTCCCTCGTCGAAGTCGTCGGCGACAACCCCGGCACGCTCCTGCTCTACAAGACCGCTATCACCGCCCTGCTGAACGCCGACCGCCCCCAGACCGCACGCCAGATCCTGGTCCTCGCGGAAGGTCCCTTTCCGGACGCCCGCACCCTGCGCGAACTTCGCCCACGTCTGGAAAACGCCCTCGCCGCGGCAGCCGCCGCCGAACCCGCTCCCGCGCCCGCCTCCGCCCGCTTTGCCACCTGGGCGGATTTTGTAACCGAGTTCGAAACTCAAGCCGCCAGCGCCCCCGCCTCCGCCCTTGCCCTGGTCGCCGAGCTCCGCCGCGCCCAACCTGTCTGGCTGGAGGATCATCGCGCCGAACTCGAAACCCTCGAACTCCCGCCCCGCGCCCGGGGCGACGATCCCCTGCTCCTTCAAGTGCTGGTCCGGGCCATGCTCGCCCGCGACAACCTCGCGCCCAAAACTCTCCTCCCGCTGGCCCGCTCGATTCACCCGACCTTTCCCGCCAACGCCCGCCTCATCCTCAAGGAAACCCTGCGGGTGCATCCGGAAGATGAAGACGCCCTCGCCTTGCAACGTGTCTGGGAACCCGCGCCGACGGCTCCATCTCCTTGACCAAAGTTGTCCAAGCGGTGGTTTTGCTGGTTTGTAGCGCAAAATCTCATCCCGCGGCTTTGACTTCTTGGCTCGGCCCGTCATAGAATCGGGTCATGTTGACGCGCTTCAACGCCTCCCGGTCCGCCCCCTCCCCCGGGTCGAAAGTGTTGATTTTTAACGGAACCCACCGGCCCGTCACGGTTCCCATCCATATCCGCCACTGCGGCGTTTAGTCGGCACAAATCCTTCTCCCTTCGCGCCCAACTCCACCCTCGCCCATCATGACGACTCTCACCCAAACCGACCGCGCCCCGAGTGACTCCCTTTTGACCGCCCCGGCGCCCGACGCCGCACCCTCTTTTCTCGAGCCCATCCGCGCCGCCGCCGCTCCCGCCGAGACCCCCGAGCGCAACAACCTCCAGCTCTACCTCCAGGAAATTGGCAAAACGCCCCTCCTGACCATCGAGGAGGAGATCACCCTCGCGAACCGCATCATGAAGGGCGACAAGGCCGCCCGTGACCACATGATCAGCGCCAACCTGCGCCTCGTGGTGAAGATCGCGATGGACTACAAGGACTTCGGTCTGCCCCTCCTCGACCTCATCAGCGAGGGCAACATCGGCCTGATCAAGGCCGTCGAGCGCTTCGACCCCTCCAAGGGCGGCAAACTCTCCACCTACGCCGCTTGGTGGATCAAGCAGTCGATCAAGCGCGCCCTCGCCAACCAGTCGAAGACCATCCGCCTGCCCGTCCACCTGGTCGACAAGATCTCCAAGATGCGCAAGACCGCCCTCGCGCTCACCGAGGAACTCGGCCGCGAGCCCACCGACGAGGAGATCGCCATCGAGCTCCAGGTTCCGACCAGCAAAGTCGCTCACCTGAAGTCGGTCAGCGTCCGCCCCGCCTCCCTCGACGCGCCGATCGGTGAGGACGGCGACTCGACCACCTTTGGCGAACTGGTCGGCGACGAAAACGCCGCCACCCCCTTCGAACAACTCCGCGACAACAGCCAGACGTCCGCGCTTAACGCCCTCGTCGCCACCCTCGACCCCCGCGAGGCCGAGATCATCCGCTACCGCTTCGGCCTCGATGGTCGCGACGAACTGACCCTCGAGGAGGTCGGCGCCAAATTCCGCGTGACCCGCGAACGCGTTCGTCAGCTCCAAAACCTCGCCCTCTCCAAGATGCGCAAGGCCCTCTCGAAGCAAGAGGAGCAGCGCAGCGTCGAAGATATCGAGATGGAGGAGAAACAGCGCGCCCGCGAGGAGGTCATCCGCGAGTTCATCTCCACCCGCGCTCCGGCCGACGCCGCCCCTCGTGCGATTGCCAAGCCCCTCCCCGCCGTCACCACCGAGGCCCCGCGCCGAGCCCCCAAGGCCGTCGCCAAGCGCCCCGCCCAGGCGGCGGCCGCCATCGCTTCGCCCTTCGCCCCCAAGGCCCAGGGCGCCCTCGGCGCGAAGCTCTACGGCAAGCGCTGATCTGTCCCGCCTCCGGTCTTATCGCCTTCCCCGCCCGCCCCTGACCCGGAGCGGGCTTTTTTATACTACCCTCGGACGATTGGTTTCACCACATCTTCAAGGTATAATCGTTGAGCTGGGGTCAAATCTGAGATTCCTCGAACCGCTCGGGTTGTAATAGCTTTCGACTACCGCGAAGTGCGCACCTCCGGCAATCATTTCGAACCGCATTCTCGCATAGTGCCCGTTGCCTAGTAACACGAAGTAAGTTCCTTCGAATCTGTCTCTCCATCCGCCACCCACACCGCCCTCGGGCATTTCAAACTCAATAGATTCAACATAACCGGAATCAGGCGCAGAAAACTGATAGCCGTTGTCGTAGGCCGCTATCCCTCCACCCGGCACCTCTAATCGCACCCGCCAAGAAAACGGCGCGTTCTTGGCCGCGTTTACCGGCAGCGTTGAAGTCCAAGCCTGAATCGTCACCTCATGCGATTTTCCACCACTCAGCCCGAATGAGACCACTTGACCATCTTTGGGCACATTACGCAGCACTTGCTTAAGCTTAACGAGCGGCTCTGCGTCACCTCTTTTGATGAGTCTGAACACTGCCGGTTGCGCCCGAGTCGGCAGTTCCTCTTGCCGGACGGCATTGGGCTTTTTAGAAAAGGTGAAAGATTTCTGGGCGGACGGACTAAACAGATAATCAGGATGCGATACTTTTACATAAATTGCCGCTCCCTTTTTGCCCGGAATGGAAAATCGGCCATCTCGGCCGCTTGATCCACCGGCCTGCTGCTCGGGATTTAGAAAATCCAACGTCGACACGATGGAGTAGGCGATTTGCGCATCGGCGATTGGGTGATCGTTTTGATCGATTATGATTCCATAGAAATCGATCGGTGTATCGAGCGCGCTACGGGTTCCTGCTTCGTTGTTTTCAACCCTCTGCTTTAAGGGACCGGGGTTGTTAAAGTATACTTGTTGATCGTTCAGGTTAGGAGGTGACCGAAAATGCTCAGTTTCTGACAACTTAGAGTCGCGATCCTGTTTATTAGGCGGCAGGCCGTTCGGATAAATCAGGAAGACTAAAACTCCGATTAAGATAGATGACAGCCAGACGCCCCACTTCACGGGTGTTTTCATGGCTTCAGAGGCATGTATCCCTGTTCTGTAAATGATTCCCGAGACGACACCGAGAAACTGATAACATGAGCAGGCATGAGCGCAAAGCTATTGCGGATACATCAAACCGTTAAATGCCGTGTAATGGAGCCGAGGATTAACGTAAGCCTTGATGAACATTTCAAACTTTATTCAAAAATCCAATCCGTGCCCATCCGTGAAATCCGTGGTCAACCAGCGTCCGTTCGCGTCCGCCTAATTCAACCTCCCCGCTTCAAACCCGCCACCCAGTCGGCGAGCGTCTTGCGCTCCGCCGCCGTGAGCGCGTCGTGATCGCCGGGCGGCATCGCCTCCTCGTCGTCGCGCGGCAACGCGATTCGCCGCAGCACCTCGCTCGCCTCCGGGTCGCCCGGCACGATGCCCGGCTCCCCGCTCCGTCCCTTAGCGAAGGCCCCCGCCAGCGTGTCCAGCCTCAGCCGTCCCTTCTGCTTCTCCGCGCCGTGACACTCCACGCAGTTGTCCAGCAACAGCGGATGCACCGCATCCTCCCGCAACCCCACCTTCCCCGTCGGTTCCGCCCCCCTTTCCACCGTCTCGCCCGGCACCGCCGTTTTCGCCACCCGAGCCGCCTTCGGCGCCGGACGCGTCCACGCCAGCAGCCCGTCACCATGGGTCAGCGTCGCGCCCAAGTGCCCGGCCAGCGCCGTCGCCGCCGCGAGCAAAACCAACCCCACCCGCCCCGCCGCCAGCCCGCGCCGCGCGCGCAGCCACCAAGCCAGCACCGCCAGCACCGCGCACCCGACCCCCGCCCAGCGGTGCCAGCCCAGCGCCGCCTCCGGGTAACCGCCCCGCTCCGCCAGCACCAAACCCGCCGCCGCCGTCAACACCGCCCCGACCGCATTGGCCGCGAGCAGGCGCGTCACCAATTCCCGCCCCGCCGCGTCCCGCCAGGTCCAGATTTCCAGCAACACCGCCGCCCCCAAAAAACCCACCGGCAGGTGCAAAAGCAGCAGGTGCAGGTTTCCCACCGCGGGAGGCAAAGCGTCGAACCACATGAAACCCACGCAAGCCGTCCGCCGTCGAAACGCCAACCGAAGTTTTCCCCGCCCGTCCTCCACCCCGGTTCGACAAAGCCATCCGCGCCGCTTTCCCTACCCTCCACCCCGCCGCGCCATGCGTCCGTCCACCTGCCTCGCCCTCGGCGCCTGTGTCGCCCTCGTCGGGGGCGCCGCGCACCAGACCTGGCCGCGCTGGACCTGGGAACTTCGACCGCCCGCCCCCGAGGTCACCTTCGTCGCCGCCGTGCGCCCCTTCGTTGAACAAAATTGCCTCGATTGCCACGATGACGCCGGCCGCAAGGGCGGGTTCTCCCTCGAAAACCTCGTCGCGCCCGACTCCCTCCTTGCCCAGCGCGAATCCTGGGAACGCGTGCTCCAGCACGTGCAGCTCGACTTGATGCCCCCGCCCGAGGAGCCGCGCCCCGCCCCCGCCGCCCGCGCCGGGTTTATCCGCTGGCTCGACCACGCCCTCCACCCGCTCGACCCCGACCGCCCCGACCCCGGCCGCGTGGTCGTGCGCCGCCTCAGCCGCGCCGAATACGCCAACACCCTGCGCGACGTGCTCGGGGTCGATTTCGATCCGACCGGCGATTTCCCCGAGGACGACACCGGCTACGGCTACGACCACATCGGCGACGTGTTGAACACCTCCCCGCTCCTGTTCGAGCGCCTGCTCGCAGCCGCGCGCACGGTGAGCGAAACCGTCATCACCGACCCGACCATCGAGCCCCGCACCTGGAGTCTCCAACCCGAACACTGGGTCGGCCAGGACGCCCGCTTCGGCGCCGGCGGACACCTCTGGAGCAACGGCGCTATCACCCGCACCTTCAACGCCCCCGCCGAGGGCCGCTACCGTCTCACCCTCACCCTCGCCCAGGACCCCAACCCAGGCCCTGAACCCGCCCGCGCCGAGCTGCGCCTCGCCGGCGTGGTCGCGGGAGTCTTCGCCGCCGACGCCCCCGTCCGCCGCCCGCGCCGCCACACCCTCGAACTGCGCCTGCCGCGCGGGATCCAGACCTTCTCGCTCGGCTTCATCAACGACTACTACCGCGAAGGCGCCGAAGTCCGCCCGACCGAGGATCGCAACCTCCACTTCCTTGGCCTCGCCGTCGATGGCCCCTTCGAGCCGTTGCCCCTTCCGCCGTCGGGCACCCAGCTCGGCCTGCTCGGTCCCGCGCCCGCCCCGGGCCAACCCGATGCGGCCTGGATCCTCGCCAGCCTGGAAAAACTCGCCCGCCCGCTCTTTCGCCGCGAGGTCGCGCCCGACGAACTCGCCCGCCTCGCTGCCCTCGTCGCCCGCACCCGCGCCGAGGGCGGCACCCGCGAGGCCGGGCTCCAGGTCGCCCTCCAGGCCATGCTCGTCTCGCCCTCCTTCCTTTACCGCGGCGAGCCCGCCGTCGCGCCCGTTGCCGCACCGGGCAAACACGTCTCCGCGCTTCCGCTCTCCGACTCCGCCCTCGCCACCCGCCTGAGTTACTTCCTCTGGGCGGGCCCGCCCGACACCCGCCTGCTCGACCTCGCCCGCGACGGCCGCCTGCGCGCCGAGTTACCCGCCGAGGTTGACCGCCTGCTGGCCGATCCGCGCAGCCGGCGTTTCCTGCAAAACTTCGCCGGCCAGTGGCTGCTCGCCCGCAACCTCCGCCTCCGCTCCCCCGATCCCGCCCTTTTCCCCGACTGGACGCCCGACCTCGCCGCTTCGCTCGAGCAGGAAATCCTCCGCTTCGTGGGCGACTTTTTGACCAACGGCCGCCCCGTCACCGCACTCCTGAGCTCCGGCGAAACTTTCATGGATGCCCGCCTCGCCGCCCTCTACGGCGCGCCCCGCCCCACCGGCCTCGCCCCCGCCGTCTTCGTGCGCACCGCCCTCCCCGAGGGCCGACGCGCCGGCCTGCTCGGCCTCCCCGGCATCCTCGCCGTCTCCTCCTACCCCAACCGCACCTCGCCCGTCCTGCGCGGAAAATTCATCCTGGAGCAAATCCTTGGCACTCCGCCGCCGTCTCCGCCGCCCAACATCCCCTCGCTCTCCGAGGACGCCCACGCCGGCGGCGTCGCCCAGACTCTTCGTGAACGCCTCGAACAACACCGCGCCGCGCCCTCCTGCGCCGCCTGCCACGCCCACATCGACCCGTTGGGCTTCGCCCTCGAGGGCTTCGCCGCCGACGGCCGCGCCCGCACCACCGAAAACGGCCTCCCCATCGACACCGCCGGGCGCCTCGAAACCGGCGAGTCCGTCGAAAACCCCGAGCAACTCGCCGCCGCCTTGATCGCCACCCGCGCCGATGTTTTCCGCCGCCAACTCGCCACCCAGCTCCTCGTCTTCGCCCTCGGGCGCGGCACCGATTATTATGATCGCCCCGCCCTCGACCGCATCGTCGCCGAGGCCCGCGCCGCCGGCGACACCCTCCCCGCCTACCTGCACGCCGTCGCGCGCAGCTTCCCTTTCCAAAATCAACGCCCGCCCGACGCCCCCGCCCCGACGCCGCCCGCCCCGGCCAAGCCCACCGTCCTCGCCCGCCTATGAACACCCCCGACCTCTCCCGCCGCCGTTTCCTGCGCGGCGCCGGCGCCCTCCTCGCCCTGCCGTTCCTCGAAAGCCTCGTGCCCGGCGGCACCCTGCGCGCCGCCGAAAAGGCCGGCGCCCTCGGCAAACTCGGCGCCCCCCTTCGCACCGCCTTCATTTACGTCCCGAACGGCGTGAACAACGCCCACTGGTGGCCCACCCTCGGCGCGGGCGGCGCGACCGATTTCACCCTCGGCGGCTCCCTGGAATCCCTCGCGCCCCACCGCGACCAGCTCCAGATCATCTCCGGCCTCGCCCTGAAAAGCGCCAACGCCAACGGCGACGGGGCTGGCGACCACGCCCGCGCCTCCGCCAGTTTCCTGACCGGCATGCAGGCCCGCAAAACCGCCGGGCGCGACATCCGCGCCGGCCGCTCGGTCGACCAATTCATCGCCGCCCACGCCGCCGCCGGCCACCGCCTGCCCTCGCTGGAATTGAGCTGCGACGCACCCCGTCTGAGCGGCAACTGCGATTCTGGTTACAGCTGCGCCTACCAGTTCAACCTCTCCTGGCGCACCGAGGCCCAACCCGTGCCCGCCGAGCGCGACCCGCGCCTCGTGTTCGAGCGCCTGTTCGGCTCCGCCGAGGACCGCGTGTCCGCCGAGGCCGCAGCCCGTCGCGCCGCCCGCCGCGCCAGCATTCTCGATTTTGTCGCCGACGACACCCGCCGTCTCCAAGGCGCGCTCGGCGCCCGCGACCGGGATAAACTCGACGACTACCTCACCTCCCTTCGTGCCGTCGAGCAACGCCTCGCCGCCTTCGACCACTTCCAAGCCGACCCCGCCGCCGGCGTCCCCGGTGGCGTTCCCTCCGACCACGAGGAACACATGCGCCTGATGGCAGACCTGCTCGTGCTCGCCTTCCGCACCCGCAGCACCCCAGTAGCCACCCTGCTGCTCTCCCACGAGGGCAGCGGCCGCACCTTCCCCTCGCTGGGCATCACCGAGGGCCACCACAGCCTGTCGCACCATGAGCGCCGCGCCGACAAACTGGAGCAGTTGCGCAAGATCGACGCCTTCTACGCCCGCCAGTTCGCCTATCTGGTGGAGCGGATGCGCGCCGTGCCCGAGGGCGACGGCACCCTGCTCGATCACAGCCTTCTCGTCTACGGCTCGGGCATCCGCGACGGCAACCGCCACGACCACGCCGATCTGCCCGTCATCCTGGCGGGCGGAGCCGGCGGAGCCGCGCGCGGCGGCCGCTTCGTGAAACTGCCTACCCCGCGTCCGCTCTGCGATCTCTACCAGGGCATCCTCGGTCTACACGGCGTCGATACACCGCGTTTCGGCGACAGCGTCGCCCCGCTCGCCCTCGGTTGAGTCGGCACGTATCCAGGCCAAGCTCGGTCCGGAGGCTCGAACCGGTCCGGGGAGCTCACCCGTCCCGGGTGCCCGGCAGGGCGCCCCGCCCCGCTGTCGGAGTTTCCCTACCGCGTTCCCCAAAAACAACCCCGCCTACTCCGCCTTCGCCAACGCCGGCGAAAGCACCGCCGCGCGGGGCGAGGACGGTGTGACCAAAACCAGGTTGGCGCCCTCCTGCCGCCAGCCGGAGACGGCGGACAACACCACGGTGTAGCGCCGCTCGAGTTCCATCTGCGCCGGCGGCCCAGCCCGGCGCGTCATCGCCAGCGGACCAAAACGCAACGCGCCTCCGTCCTGCTCGTAGCGACCGCCGAAGCGATTTACCCCGGCGTGGCCGGTCGCCCGATCGGCGTCGGCGTCGAATTCCAGGCTTTGCGCCGGCCAGCCCGTCACCGCCGCTTCGGCCGCTTCGCCTTCAAGGGCGACGACCGTCCAGCGGGTGCCGGCGAGCGTCTTGATCACCGCCGGCGCCTTGGCCGACACTGTTCCGTCGGACGCGGCGGAGACGGGACCGGACAGACGCGAGGCGCAACCGTTCGCGGCGAGACTCAAGGCGAGCAAGGGAAGAACGAAAAGTTTCATGTTGTGGAAAAACAGACGCGCCCGGTTTGGACCGGGCGCGACAGAAGACGTTCCGCGCCCACCTCAGCAATGGCGGTCGCGTGCGGCGAAGGACCTACTTGCCGCCGGGCTGGAGCGCCGAGGCGACGCCGCGGAATTCGCCGGCGAGCTTGAGGAGCGCGTCCTTCACCGGTTCGGCGTGGCTGGTGGCCTGGGCGACGAAGGGACGGATGGCGGCGAGGCCGTCCGCGCTGAGATCGCTGCCGAGCGCGGCGCGGATGTTCGCCAGATCGGTTTCCAGCGGCAGGTAGGCGGCCTTCACGTCCTGGTAGCTTTTGAAAATAGTCTGGAGCTTGGCCGAGACCTCGCCGCGGCGGGTCAGGGCGGCCTCGCGCAGATCGGCGTTCGGGATCACCGCGACCTGCTTGGCCCAGTCCGCGAGGTAGGCGTCGCCCTTGGCGCGCACGCTGTCGGCGGCGGCGGCGATCTTGGCGGTGTTCTCCTTCAGTTTCGCCAGCTCGGCCAGCACGACCTTGTATTGCGCGGCGGTGTCCTGGGGGCGGTCCACCAGGTTACGCAGCGCGGCGGTGGTCGCGGAGATCTGGGAGCGCGCCACGATGATCGAGTCGGCCGCGCTCTCGATGGAGACCGAGGTCGTGGCGCCCTGGGCCAAGGCCGGGCTCTTGGGAGATTGGCAACCGACCAAACCGAGACCGGCGACGGCCAAGGCGGAGACGAGAACGAGGGAGCGCGCGGAGGAGGACATTTTGGGAGCGGAGGTTTGGAGGCCCCGGCCCGCCAACCGCGGCGGCCCGGAATCGGCCCCAAACCTTGTGGCGGCGGCGCCGAAGGCAAACGCCGATTCGTCCCGAGCGCCCCGCTCTTGGCCGCGGGCCGACCGGCTCAGGGCCCCGGGGCCAGACCGCGTTCGCTGCGCTGGGCGAAGACCAGCATGCGTTCGAACTCCGGCGTGGCGGCGTTCTCGTGCGCGGAGAGTTTTTCCAAGGCCTGCGAGCGGTTCAACCCGTCGCGGTAAAGAATGCGGTAGATCTGCCGGACGCGTTCGATCTGGGCGGCGGTGTGACCGCGCCGCTCGAGGCCGACCTTGTTGTAGGCCCGGACCACGGCGGGCGCGCCGTCGGCGATAAAAAAGGGCGGCAGGTCGTGGACCAGCTTGGCGGTGGCCGAGAGCATGGCGTGGGCGCCGATGCGGCAGAACTGGTGCACGCCGCCGTAGCCGCCGATGACGACGTGATCCTCGACCGTCACGTGGCCGGCGAGCATCACGCAGTTGCTCGCGACCACGTGGTTGCCGACTTCGCAATCGTGGGCGATATGGCCGTAGGCGAGGAAGGAGTTGTCGTTCCCGACCCGGGTGAAATCGCCGTCGTTGGTCGCGGCGTGGATGGTGCAATACTCGCGGAAGACGTTGCGGTCGCCGATGCGCACGCCGGGTTTGCCGCCCTTGAACTTGAGATCCTGGGTCTTTCCGCCGAGGCAGGCGTAGGGAAACACCTCGCAATCCGCGCCGAGCACGGTGTGGCCCTCGACCGAGGCGTGGTGGTGCAGGCGGGTGCGGTCGCCGAGGACGACGCCCGCGCCGACGTAGCACAGCGGCCCGATTTCGACGTCCGCGCCGAGGCTCGCGCCCGGATCGACGATGGCGGTGGGATGGATGAAGGTCGGCATGGTCGGCTTGGGGGTGGCGGCTCAGCCCTCGACCTCGCTGGTGTCGAGGATGGCGAACATCAGCTCGCCCGAGGACACGACCTGGCCGTCCACGGTGCAGGTGACCTCGGAGGTCGCGAGCTTGTTGCCCCGCGTCTTGGTCAGCTTGGCGTTGATGATGAGCTGGTCGCCCGGGCGCACCGGTTTGCGGAACTTTACTTTGTCCGCACTCATGAAGAGCGACGTTTTCCCCTCGCTGCTGCCGCGCCGAAGCATGAGGATGCCGGCCGCCTGGGCCATGGCCTCGAGCTGGAGCACGCCGGGCATCACCGGGTTGTTCGGGAAGTGGCCCTGGAAGTAGGGTTCGTTGATGGAAACGTTTTTGATCGCGACCAGCGCGTCGTCGCCGATGAACTCCATCACCCGGTCGATCATCAGGAACGGATACCGGTGCGGCAAGGTGTCGAGGATGCGGCGGATATCGAGCTCGGTCTCGGTCGGCATGACCATGGCCGGGCGCGGCTTCTTTTTCGGCCCCTTGCGCTTCTCCTCCAGCTGGGCGGCGAGGGCCTTGGTGAGCTCGGCGTTGATGGCGTGGCCGGGACGGGTGGCGATGATGTGGGCCTTGATCGGCAGGCCGAGCAGCGTGATGTCGCCGATGATATCGAGCATCTTGTGGCGCACGAACTCGTCTTTGAAACGCAGGCCCTCCTTGGAGAGGATCTTGTCGCCTTTGATCACCACGGCGCAGTCGAGCGAGCCGCCCTTGATTTTACCCATCTTGATCAGCTCCTCGATGTCCTCGTAGACCGTGAAGGTCCGCGCGGCGGCGATCTGGGTCATATAGACGTCGGGATCGATGTTGAGCGACAGGAACTGGGCGTGGATGCCACGGTCGTCGGCCGAGGTGCAGGAGATTTTGAAGCCGTCGTGCGGCAGGGCGATGAGGGACGAGTTGCCCTTCTGGATGGAGACCGGTTCGGTGAGGACAAAATATTCGCGTTCGGCGTCCTGCTCGAGCGGGTCGCCCTGCATCACGAGGTCGACGTAGGGCTTGGCCGAACCGTCGAGAATGGGCGGCTCGGAGGCGTTCATCTCGATCACGCAGTTGTCCACTCCGCAGCCGTGCAGGGCGCTGAGGACGTGCTCGACGGTGTGGACCTTGGCGTGGCCCTCCTGGATGGTGGTCTGGCGCACGAGGTCGCCGATCAGGGCGGCGCGGGGTTTGATCTCGGGCGCGCCGTGCAGGTCGATGCGGCGGAAAACGTAGCCGGCGCCGGGCGCGGCGGGCTTGAGGGTGAGGGTGACCGTCTCTCCGGTGTGGAGAGCCTGGCCGGAGATGGTGACCTCGCGGGCGAGCGTGCGTTGTTTCATGGCCGTTGCGTAATCGTTCAGCGTGCGGAAGCCGGTCCGGCCGACGCAAGCGTCTTGTCCGCCCGCGCCACCGCCGCCGCCAGCAGGTCGCGCAGCAAAACCGGCCGCGACCACGCCGCGAAGGGTTCATGCGGATGATCGCCGGCCACGACGCTCGCCTGCGGACGGGCCCGGGCCAGCAGGTCGAGATGGCGGAACGGAATGACCGCGTCGGGTCGGCCGTGGGTGAGCAGCACCGGCACGTCCGGCGCCAGTTTCGCCAACGCGGCCGCTCCGTCGAACCGTTCCCGCGTAAACACCAGCCAGATGCCGCGGTCGCGCGCGATCTCCACCAGCCCCGCCGGCGAGCCCTCCATCGCCAACCCGGCCACCGGCCGGAGCGCGGCGAGCTCGGCGGCGAACACCCCGCCGAGGGAAAAGCCATACGCGAGCACCGCGTCGGACCGCACCCCGGGGGTCGCGGCGACGCGGTCGAACCACTCCACCGCGTCCCCGGTGCAACTCGCCACCCCGGGCGCGCCGCCGGACCGCCCGTAGCCCCGGTATTCGACCAACAACACGCTCGCCCCGGCCGCGTTCCAGACCTCGGCGAATTCCCGCGAGTCGTCGATGAGCTCGCCGTTACCGTGAAACACCAGGACCGCCGGCGCCGGCCGTTCCGGCGTGGCTCCGCGAACCGGCCGCCACCAGGCCTCCACCCGGGTGCCGTCGCGCATGGTTTGCCACCAGGTCTCAAAACCCGCCGGCGCGGTCTTGCCCGCGGCTCGCTCATGTCCGCGCACCGGAAAAATCATCGCGTCCTTCTGCCAGGCCGCGACGCCGCAGACCGCGACATAGGCGGCGCCCGCGATGAGCAGCCACCGGGTGAACGCGCGGCGCACGCCGCCGGGTTTTGCCGCCATGGTCATACGCTCCCCGGGCGCCTCAGCCCGTCGACGCGCAACCGCGCGCCACCCCGAGCAGGACCAGCGCGACCACGATCCAACCGTAACGCAGTAGAAACATTCCGATCGCGGAGGCCCCGCCGTCGGTCTCGTTCTTCGTCATCTTCGGTTTTGGCACCCGCCGGGGCCGACCGCTCTCGCCGCGTCCGAGCTTCGGGTCCTCGATGGGCGGAACCTTGCGCGCCGCCGGCAGGGGCGGAGGCGTGGCGGCCGACGCCTTGGCCCCCGCCGCTTCGCCCGGCGCCACGTAGCCCGATTCGCCGGTGCCGGCCGGCGGGAGCTTGCCGAAACCCTCCGGCCGGTGCGGCCGCGCCTGCCCCCAGGGCAGGAAAATCCGCCAGCCCGTCTCGCGGAAAAATTCTTCGAGCTGCCGCCGGTAAACCGTCAGGCGCTCCGGCGCGACCGCGTCGCCCCGCACCGTGAAGCGCACGCATTTGGACCACACGCCCTTCTTCCGGGGTTCGTCCAACGTGCCGAGGAATTCGATCTCGTCCCAACGCCGCCGCCGCCCGCCGCCCGCCGCCATGCTGGCCGCGCGCACCTCGATCTCGTGCCGGATTTCGCAGGGGAAGGGCATGCTCCAGGGGCCGCGCCGGGCCTTGTCGTCGGGCACCACGAAACCCTCGGTGACCAGGTTGGGCGGCACGTCGAAAAGCGCGCGCTGGCCGCGCTCGTCGGGATAGATCGCCCGGGCGATCTCGAAACATTCCACCAGCTCGCAGACGTTGGCGGCGCGATCGTCCCGCCACTCCAGCTCGCCGACGCGCTTGATCTTGCCGTAGCGCCGCAGCGCGTCGTTTTCCCGGCCCTTGGCGAATTCCTCCGCGCCGGCACCGAGCCGCGCGCGGCGCAGGTTGTCCGCCTGCCAGCCCTCGGCGCGCACGCGTTGCTCGGCCAGCGACAAGCCGTCGCGGGTGGTGTCGAGCAGGAGCGTTTCGCGCAACGCGTAGACCCCGGCGGCACGTTCCCCGGGCTGGCCGCGCAGGCCCGGCGCGGACGGATCCACCGCCACGCCGCGCGCGAACCAACCCACCGCCCGGCCGGTGAAAGCCCCCCCCTGCCCTTTTTCGGTGAGATCAAACCAGCGCGCCACGCCGTCCACCTCGACCTCGAGGATGGCATGGTTGAGCAATCCCGCCATGGGCAACAGATTCGCCAACGCGCCGCGCAGCCCCGTGCCCACCAGGATGGGCCGGGCCGAGACGCCCCAGTCGCGCAACACCGTCGCGGCCAGCCAGGCGAGGTCCTTGCAATCCCCGTAGCGCCGCCGCGCCACCACCGCCGGCGCGGCCGGGATCCAGCCGCCCGCGTCGAGCGCCACGCTGAGGTAGCGAAAATCCTCCTGGATGCGCTCGACGAGGGCGTTGACCGCCGCCGCGTCCACCCGCTCCGGCCGCGCGAAACCCGGATGCTCACGTAGCCCGGCGGCGTCCCCCACCCCCGTCCAAGCCGCTGCCGTGAGCGTCGCGAGTTCGTCCCAGGTAGCCAGATCCGAGACCTGCACCCAGATGTGGTCGAAAAAATCCGAGGGCTGGTTCGCCTCCGGCTCGCGCGGCGCCGGCTGCGACCCCGCCCAGACCCAGCGTCGCGCGCCGTCGGAAAGGGTTTCCTCCACTCGCTCCGGGGCGTCGGCCGCCGCCCGCCAAGCCGGCGCCGCACCCGCCGCCGGCAGATTTACCGACAAGCGATAGCGTCCCACCACCGCCTGCGGCGGCACGCCGAAAAACACCTCGCACGCCGCGCCTCGGATCGGATGCACGGTCTCCAACGAGAAGGCGCTCTCCAGCACGTCGCCGGGGCGCACGTCCTCGAGCACGGTGAGCAAGGTCCAGGTGCCGTCGATGACCAGCCGTTCCAGCTGGGTCTCGCGCTGGATCATACGCACCCGGGCGCGGTCAAGTTGATCGATCCGCCGTCCGTCCCGCACCACCCGCAACCAGTGCAGGACCACCCGCTGCGTGCGCGGATCGAAGGCCAGGCTCCACTGCGACTCGTGTTGCACCGCCAGCGCCGTTTCCAGGCGGATGGCGGTGGCGTGAAAACTCCGCCCCGCGCCCGCCTGGACTTGCCGCGCCCAAAGCAGATGGGTGAGGTGCGCGCCCTCCTTGGCCGGCGTGTTTTCGTCGTAGTCCTCCGCCTTCACCCAAGCGGCGGGCGGGGCGAAATCGACTCGCGACCACGGCGCCTCCGGACCGACCGGAGCGGATCCGTTCGCGTCTGTTCTGTGACCTCCAAAAACGCCCGTGGTGGCTAGACTCATCCGGTCAGCGCAAACATGCGCGCCGCCGCCCGCCAGCCTATTCCTGCAACCCCGGCGGAAGCGCGGTCGGGCCGAAACGCACCATCAAAACCAGCCTTTTTTCGCCGTGACGTAGGTCGCGACGAACTCCTCGTCGGTTTTCGTCAGGTAAAGGATGCCCTCGATCAACCCGATGAGGCCCATCAACGCGCCGCCGAAGCCGAAGGTCAAAACCGTGACCAGCAACATGATGATCCCCTCCTTGGTATAACCGAGCACGAACTTGTGAATACCAAAGGCGCCCAGCAGGATGCCGAGGACGCCGGCGGCGATTTTTTTGTCTGCTCCGGGAAGGCTCATGGTGCGAAAGAATTGGATGGCGTTGAAGGCGAAGAGGGATGCGAACGCCTCCAGCCTGCCGCGGACGTCCCGGATGTCGAAAACGAAATCCCTGCCCGTTCGATTTGCGCTCCCTCGCGATCACAGTAGCGCAACCCCCGCTTTATATCGGTGCGGCTTATGACTGGCGGCTTCCCCCCGGACCACGCTTTCCCCATAACAGGATTTCACCCCAAGCTGTCTCCGTAGTCCTCCATGTCGTCCACGGCCCCTTTCACTCCCACCTATATCATCGGGCACAAAAACCCCGACGCCGATTCCATCTGCGCCGCGATCGGCTACGCCGCCTACAAGCAGGCCCGTGGCCTGACCGGCTTCGTCCCCGCCCGGTGCGGCAACTCCAACGCCCGCATCGACGCCATCCTGGAACGCTTCCAACAACCCCTCCCGCTGCTCCTCACGGATGTCACCCCCCGTGTGCGTGACGTGATGGTGACCAACGTCGTGACGGTGAACCAGGACGCCACCTGCGCCGAGGCCCTCGAGCTGATCGACGAACACGACGTGCGCATCCTGCCCGTGGTCGCCTCAGACCAGCGTTTGGTCGGCACCGTTTCCATTTTCCAGCTCGGCGGCTTCTTCGTGCCCAAGGTCCGCGCGCTGCGCGAAATGCGCAAGGTCCAGACCACCCTCACCCACATCGTCCGCGCCCTGCGCGCCCGCACCGTCCACCTCCCCGATCCGGAACGCGAACAGGAGCTGTTCGTGCGCGTCGGCGCGATGGACCTGAAAACCTTCGGCAAGGCCTCCCAGAGCGACGGCATCCTCGCCGAGCAATCCATCATCATCGTCGGCGACCGGCGCGACATCCAGCTCCGCTCCATCGAGATGAAGGCGCGCCTGCTCGTCATCACCGGCAACCTCCCGGTGGACGACGACGTCGTGGAACTCGCCCGCGCCGCCGACGTCGCCCTGATCGTCAGCCCCTACGACACCGCCACCAGCGCGTGGGTGATTCGTTCCGCGACCAAGCTCGGCCGCCTCATCGACCGCCAGTTCGCCTCCCTTTCGCCCGACCAACGGCTCACCGACCTGCGCAAGAAACTCGCGACCAGCAACGTCGCCGCCTTCATGGTGCTCTGCGACGACGGCCGCCTCCAGGGCATCCTGACCAAGACCGACGTGTTGAAACCCGTCCGCACCCGCCTCGTTCTGGTCGACCACAACGAGATGACCCAGGCCGTGACCGGCGCCGAGGAGGTGACCATCACCGAGATCCTCGACCACCACCGCATCGGCGCCCTCGCGACCAACCAGCCCATCCTCTTCATCAACGACCCCGTCGGCTCGACCTGCACCATCATCGCCGACCTGTTCCGCCGCGACGGGCTAACCCCCTCGCCTTCCATCGCCGGCATCCTCATGGGCGGCATCATCTCCGACACTCTTCACCTCCAAAGTCCCACCTCGACCGAAAAAGACGGCGAGATCCTCGCCTGGCTCGCCCGTATCGCCGGGGTCGATTCGCGTGCGCTCGCCACCCTGATTTTCAGCTCCGGCTCGGTCATCCTCACGAACTCCCCGGAAAAAGTCATTCGCAACGACTTCAAGATCTACACCGAGGACGGCGTGCGTTTCGCCGTCTCCCAGGTCGAGGAGCTCGGCTTCGGCAATTTCTGGCAAAACTCGAAGGTCCTCCTCCGCGCGCTCGATGACCTCTGCACCGCCGAGGGCCTGTGCTTCGCCTGCCTGCTCGTCACCGACATCAATACCCAGAACTCGCTCCTGCTTTTCAAAGGCGACCCCGAAATCACCAAGCGCATCACCTACCCCGGCGTGGAAGACGGCGAGATCTTCGACCTGCCGGGAATCGTGAGCCGCAAGAAGCAGCTCATCCCCTACCTCACCACCCTGCTGCGCGAAGCCGTGAACGACGGTGTCACGCCCCAGGTCCGGAGCGCGGCGGCGGTCGCTTGAGTCCGGCCGCGGAGCCGCTCAGCGCCGCTCGGCAAACCAACGCCTCACCCCGGCGCGGTCGCGGGTGTTGAGCACGTTGTCCGACGCCAACCAGCCCTTGCGCGCCACTCGAACGCCCGCCTCGATGTGGATGAGCCCGGCGGTGTCGTGGGCGTCGGGATTGATCGCGCAGAGCAGACCGCGCTCCGCCGCCCGCCGCCAGAGCCGCCAGTCCAGATCCAGTCGCGAGGGGTGGGCGTTGAGCTCGATGATCACGCGATGCGCGATGGCCGCGTCGATGACGCGGGCAAGGTTCACCTTGTAACCCTCTCGGCGCAGCAGGATGCGGCCGGTGGCGTGGCCGAGCATGGTCGCGCGCGGATGCTCGATGGCGCGCACGATGCGCCGCGTCATCTCGTCCTCGCCCTGGGTGAACGCGCTGTGCACCGACACCACGACATAATCGAGCCCGAGCGCCGCGAAGGTCGCGTCGTCGTAATCCAGCCGCCCGTCCGGCAGGATGTCGCACTCCACCCCGGCGAAGAGCCAGGTGCGGTGGCGCGCGGATGCATTGAGCTCGCGGATGCTCGCGACCTGCGCCGCCAGCCGCGCCTCGTCGAGACCCCGTGCTTGCACGCTCGATTTCGAGTGGTCGGCGATGCCGAGGTAATCCCAGCCCAGCGCCTCGGCCGCCGACGCCATCTCGGCGAGGGTGTTCTTCCCGTCCGACTCGGTCGTGTGGTTGTGGAACGCCCCGCGCAAGTCGCCGGGCTCGATCAGCCTCGGCGGCAACGAGCCCGCCTCGGCCGCCTCGATCTCGCCCAGCCCTTCGCGTAGTTCCGGCGGGACGAAGGCCAGCCCGAGGTGCGCGAACAACTCCGCCTCGGTGTCCGCGCGCAGGCTCAGGCCGCGCTCCGCCTTTTCCTTCGCCGTGCCCTCGCCCGCGTCCGGCACGAGCCCCCACTCGGACAGGGACCAGCCCCGCGCCAGCGCGCGCTGCCGCATCGCGACGTTGTGATCCTTCGAGCCGGTGAAGTGGTGCAGCGCGAAGGCGAACTGCGCCTCCGGCACGATGCGCAAATCGGCCTGGAGCCCGCCGGCGAAGCGCACGCTGGCCTTGGTCTCGCCCCGCGCGGTGACCTCGCCGACACCTTCCTGCGCGCAAAACCAGCCGGTGATCGCGGCGGCGTCGGCCGCCTCCGCCGCGACGATGAAGTCGAGGTCGCCGACCGTCTCCAGATTCCGCCGCAGCGAACCCGCCGCCTCCGCCCGCCGCACCCCGGGCAGGGCGCGCAAGGCCTCCACGATGGGGCCGGCCACCGCGCGCGCGTCCCACCACCGGTGGCGCTTGGCGTAGGCGGCCCGGTTGGCCAGGCCTTCGAGGAGCTTGGTCTGCGTCTTCTCGCCAAAGCCCGCCAGGGCCGCGACCTTGCCCGCGCGGCACGCCTCGGCCAGCGCCTCGGGCGACTCCACGCCGAGTTGTTCGCGCAACGCCTTGATCTTCTTCGGCCCGAGCCCCGGGACCTCCAGCAGGGCGATCACGCCGTCGGGGATCTGCGCCCGGAGTTTGTCGTAAAACTCCAGCCGGCCGTTGGCGTGGAGCTTGCCGATCTTGTCCACCAACGCCTCGCCGAAGCCCTTCAGCTCCCCGAGCGTGCCGGCGGCCATGCGGGCGGCGAACTCGTCCGCCTCCATCGCTTCGAGCGCGCGTGCGCCGCCCTGGTAGGCGCGGGTCTTGAAGGGATTTTCGCCCTTCAATTCCAGGAGCGTTCCGATCTCCTCCAACATCGCCGCGATCTCGTGCTTGGTCATGCCCGCGAGAGCATCCAGACGGGGCGGCGGGTCAACTCCGCCGACCGGTTCGCCCGCGCGCGCCGCGACGGCCGTGTTTTTCGGCCTTCAATCCGGCGCGTTCCTGCGTCATGCCCGGTCGATGCCCTTCTCGCACGCCCGCACCGTCCGCTTCGCCGACACCGACGCCGCCGGCGTGGTGTTTTTCGCGCGCTACCTCGCGATGTGCCACGAGGCCTACGAGGAGGCGCTCGCCGGCGCCGGGCTGCCGCTGGCGCGGTTTTTCGCCGACACCGGCCTGGTCGTGCCGATCGCCAAGAGCGAAGCCTCCTACTTGCGTCCCCTCGAATGCGGCGACCGTCTGCGCATCGAGGTGACCCCCGCGCGCCTGACCGAACACAGCTTCGCCCTCGCCTTCACGATCTGGAAGATCATTCCGGCCACCTCGAATCCCGCCGGCGCCGTGGTCCCCGCCACCGAAAAACGCGCCGCCGTCGCCCGCACCGAACACGTCTGCATCGACGCCCGCACCCGCGACCGCCAGGCCCTGCCTCCGCTGCTCGCCGCCTGGGT
>JAIXVP010000017.1 GCA_027482905.1 Opitutaceae bacterium | reverse complement strand
GAGATAGTCCTCCGCGCCGTGGCCGGGAGCGGTGTGGACGCAGCCGGTGCCGCTGTCGGTCGTGACGTAGTCGGCGAGGACGACCGGGGAGGCGCGGTCGATGAAAGGATGGCGTGCGGCGAGGCCCTCCAAGCGGGCGCCCGGAATGACGAAGGACGAATTCCGAAGGGCGGATTCGGCGGCGTCGCCGGTGATCTTGGCGGAGTCCAGGACGGCGGGGAGGAGGGCCTTGGCGACGAGGATGCGTTCGGCGCCGAGGTCGGCGGCGATGTATTCGGTTTCCGGATGCACCGCGATGGCGAGGTTGGCCGGGATGGTCCAGGGGGTGGTGGTCCAGATGACGATGCTGAGGGGCTTGTCGGCCGGCAGACCGAACTTTTCCGCCTCGGCGGCGGGCACGGCGAACTTCACCCAAATGGCGATGGAGGTGTGTTCGGCGTATTCGATCTCGGCCTCGGCGAGGGCGGTCTCGAAGGGGATGCTCCAGTAGACGGGTTTTTTGGAGCGGTAGACCAAATCCTTTTCGACGAAGGCGGCGAAGGTCCGGAGGATGTCGGCCTCGAAGGCGGGGGCCTTGGTTTTGTATTCGTTGGCCCAGTCGGCCTGGACGCCGAGGCGTTTGAAGGAGGCGGTCTGTTTTTTGATCCAGCCCTCGGCGAAGGCGTCGCAGCGGGAGCGCATTTCGGCGGTGGGGAGGACGAGGCCGGCGGCCTGGAGTTCCTTGGCGACCTTTTGTTCGATGGGGAGGCCGTGGCAGTCCCAACCGGGGACGTAGGGGGTGCGGAAGCCGCGCAGAGACTTGTAGCGGAGGGTGATGTCTTTGAGAGACTTGTTCAGGGCGGTGCCGATGTGGACGTCGCCGTTGGTGAAGGGGGGGCCGTCGTGGAGGACGAAGGCGGGGGCGGCGGCGCGATTCGCCTGGATGGCGGCGTAGAGGGAGAGGTTTTCCCAGGCGGCGAGGCGGGCGGGTTCGCGTTTGGGCAGGTCCCCGCGCATGGGGAAGTCGGTCTTGGGGAGGCTGAGGGTGTGCTTGAGATCGTTCGCCATGCCGGTGGAAAAGGGCGCGGCAGGCTAGGGGGGAGGGGGGGGGAGTCAAGGGGCGTGTGCGGCGCCCGGAGCGGGGCCGGCTCAGGCCTCCAACGCGGCGGCGGCGAGGCGGTCGCCGGCGGCGAGGCAGGCGGGGAGGCCGATGCCATCTCGGACCGGGCCGCCGATGTGCAGGCCGGGCAGGCGTTTTTCGGCGGCGGCCATGACCTCGAGGTGGCTGTCGTGCGTCATCTGGTATTGCGGGATGGCGCGGGGCCAGTGGGTGCGGCGCACGAAGACCGGCGGGCGGCGGGCGCCGAGCAGGGCGGCGAGCTCTTTTTGCACCACGGGGAGCTGATACTCCACCGGCTGGCGGGCGAGGTCGGGCTGGCGGGCGCCGCCGAGCATGACGGTGAGGGCGACGTGGTCGGCCGGGGCGCGGCCGGGGAAGAGGGTGGAATTGAACAACACGCCGAGGAGCCGGCGGTTTTCCACCGAAGGGAAGAGCACACCGAAACCGTCGAGCGGGTGCTCCACGTCGACGCGGCGGTAGCCGAGGAAGAGGGCGGTGACGGGCGGGTGTTCGAGCAGGTCGAGCGAGGCGAGCGAGGTCGGGGCGCCGGGCGAGCCGAGGCCGAGGCGGGCGAGGGCGGGGGCGGGCAGGGCGAGGATGACGCGGGCGAAACGTTCGCCGGGGGCGGCGTCGAGAATCCAGCCGTCCGGGCCGGGCGTGAGCTGGTTGACCGTCGTGTCCAGGCGGAGCGAACCGGGCGGGAGGGCGGCGGCGAGGGCGCGGGGCAGCTCGACCAGGCCGTCGGTGAAACTGATGATGGGCGGCGGGCCGGCGGGCTCGCCGCGGGCGCGTTTCGCTCGGGCCGAGGCGAGCTGGGCGCGGATCAGCGAGCCGTGTTCGTGTTCGCCCTTCCAAAGGGAGGGGAAGGAATGGCGGGCGGAGAGGCGGGCGGGGTCGCCGGCGTAGATGCCAGAGACGAAGGGATCGAGGGCGTAGGCGAGCAGTTCCGGGCCGAAGTGTTCGCGGAAAAAATCCGCCAGCGGCAGGTCGTGCAGGCGGGGTTGGCGGGGGTGGAAAAACTCGCGCAGGACGCGGAATTTGGTGCGGGCGGAAAACACGTCCGACCGGAGGAACGCCGGCGGGGAGGTCGGCAGCGGGCGCAGGACGCCGTCGCGCAGGATGTAGCGGTTTTTCGCGGCGGGGGCGGCGGGCTGGCGGCGAGGCGCGAGGCCGAGTTCGCGGACGAGGGCGGCGACGGCGGGGGGTTCCTGGAGAGAGTTGGGGCCGGATTCGATCAACCAACCCGGTTCGTGGCGTTCGCTGCGGATGACCCCACCCGGAGCAGGCGCGGGGTCGAAGACGACCACGCGGCGGCCGGCGCGGACAAGCTGGCGGGCGGCGGAGAGGCCGGTGAGGCCGGCGCCGAGGATGGCGATGGGGAGGCGATCGGAGTTAGGGCCCACGGTGGACGGGAAGAAATCGCGGTCTCCCGGAAGAGACGCGAGGAGCGCAGCTTGCCGCAACCGGGGGCCGGCTGTCGCGGGCTTAATTGTTAAATCGTGCGCTTATCTTTTGCGATAGCGCGGAGGGCGGTCGGCTCAGCGGAAGGTGGTCACGGTGTCCACCAGGGCCTGCATACACTCGATCTTGGCGTCGGGGGTGATGCCGTGGCCGAGATTGAAGATGTGGCCGGGGCGGCCGCGCACGGACTCCAGCAGGCGGGTGGCCTGGGCGCGGACGATTTCCGGCGTGGTCGTCATGAGCACGGGGTCGAGGTTGCCCTGGAGGGCGAGGCCGGCCGGCAGGGCGGCGCGGACGGTGGCGAGATCGCAGGTCCAGTCCACGCTGATCGCCCGGACGCCGGAGGCGGCCTGGGCGGCGAGGTGGGGCGCGGTGCCCTTGGCGTAGAGGATGACGGGGAAGCCCGGGGGCAGGGCGGCGACGATGCGGCGGATCCAGGTCAGCGAGGCGGCCTCATAGTCGGGGCCGGCGAGGATGCCGCCCCAGCTGTCGAAGATCTGGATGGCGTCGGCGCCGGCGGCGATTTGCATCCGAAAATAGGATACGAGCGCGGCGGTAAGCTTTTCCAGCAGGGCGTCGAAGGCGGGGCGGTCGGTGTGGAAGAGGAGCTTGGCGCGGGCGAAGTCGTCCGAGGAGCCGCCCTCGAGCATGTAGGTGGCGAGGGTCCAGGGGGAGCCGCCAAAACCGAGGAGGGCGTGGCCGGTGGCGGCGACCTCTTTTTTGAGGAGCCGGAGGGCGTCGCCGACGTAGGCGAGGCGTTCGGGCACGGCCTCGGCGGGGGCGAGGGCGTCGATCTGCGCGCGGGTTTCCAGGCGGTAGGCCATCTGGATCCCGCCGGTCTCGCGGAAGGCGTAGGGCTGGCCGAGGGCCTCGGGGATGACGAGGATGTCGGAGAACAGGATGGCGGCGTCGAGGCCGGGGAAACGCTTGAGGGGCTGGAGGGTGACCTCGGCGGCGAGCGCGGGGGTCTTGACCATCTCGAGGAAGGAAGACTTCGCCTTCAGGGCGCGGTATTCGGGCAGGTAGCGGCCGGCCTGGCGCATGACCCAGAGGGGCGGGCGTTCGAGCGGCCGGCAGGCGAGGGCGGCGAGGAAGCGATCGCGCGATTTCATCGCGCGAAATGACCAATGACCAATGACCGATGACGAATGAAAAACTTCATGGCGCGGCGATTCACGGTTAGGAGGCCCAGTCGCGGGGGCGGAGGAAATCGGCGTGGAGTCGGTGTTCCTCGGTTCCGGCTGCGGGGACGCGGGCGTAGTCCCAGCGGACCAGCGGCGGCAGGCTCATCAGGATGCTCTCGGTGCGGCCGCCGCTCTGGAGGCCGAACAGCGTGCCGCGGTCCTGGACGAGGTTGAACTCCACGTAACGTCCGCGCCGATACAGCTGCCAATCGCGCTCGGCGTCGTTCGTGGCGGTGTTTTTGCGTCGGGCCACGATGGGGCGGTAGGCGGGCAGGTAGGCGTCGCCGACCGCGCGCAGCAGGGCGAACGAGCGGTCGAAACCGAGGGCGGAGAAATCGTCGAAAAACACCCCGCCGATGCCGCGCGGCTCGCCCCGGTGTTTCAGGAAAAAGTAGTCGTCGCAGGTTTTCTTGAAGCGCGGGTAGAGCTCCGGGCCGAAGGGGTCGAGGGCGGCGCGGGCGGTGTGGTGCCAGTGCACGCAGTCCTCCTCATAGCCGTAGTAGGGGGTGAGGTCGAAGCCGCCGCCGAACCACCAGGTGGCCGGCGCCTCGGAGGCGCCGGAATTCCGAATGTCGAAATCCGAATGACGAAGGTCGGACGATGCCGGTGGGGTGGGCTCGGCCGGGCCGGTGGTGCTGAAGAAGCGGACGTTGGCGTGGCTGGTCGGGACGCGGGGGTTGCGCGGGTGGATGACGAGGGAGACGCCGAGGGCGACCCAAGGGCGGCCGGCGAGCTCGGGGCGGTGGGCGGTGGCGCTGGGCGGGAGGGCGGCGCCGGTCACGTGGGAAAAGGCGACCCCGGCCTTCTCGAAGACCGCGCCGTCGGCGAGGATGCGGGTGCGGCCGCCGCCGCCGAGGGCCGGGCCGGCGGAGGCGGCGGGTTTTTCGCGGGTCCACTCGTCGGTGGCGAAGGCGGCGCGGCCGTCCTCGGCGGCGAGGCCGGCGCAGATGCGATCCTGGAGGTCGAGCAGGTAGGCCTTGACGGCGGCGAGGTCGGGGGCGTCGGACATGGGGCGGCGGGGCCTCCGGCGGCGGCGGGGCCGGGGGCGGCTCAGCGTTGGGCGCTGAAGTCGAGGGCGAGGGTGCCGGGGCCGCTGACGTTCGCGCCGGTGGCGGCGTAGCGGGCTTTTTTGAACTCGATCTGCACCGCCTCGCGGGCGCTGACGCCGACCAGCATCGAGACGTTGGGAAGGGGGTAGCTTTGGCCGGTCACAAGGGAGGTCGGCGGGGCCAATTCGCGGCCGTCGGAGCGGGCCTTGACGGAGGTGATCTGCACGGGGCGGAGGGCGACGAGGTAGACTTGTTCCTCGACCACGGCGGAGACCGCGGCGGCGCCGGTGGAGGCGGGCGCGGGGGCGCGGGAGCCGAAGAGGCCGACGATGCCCCAGACCACCAGGCCGACCACGACGACGGCGCCGAGGCCGAGCCAGACGCCGTTCTTGGCGAGGAGGGCGCGGTCTAGGCCGCCGAGGGGCATGCGGGGCTGGAAGGGCTGGCGGGCGGGCGGGCGGTTCACGGGCTCGGCGCCGGGCGTCATGGCGGCGGCGGCGGCCGAGGGGGCGGGCTCCGCCGGGGCGGTGTTCTTGGCGGACGAGCCGGCGTGGCCGATCTCCATCTTGCCGTAGATCTCGCGATTGAGGCCGCGGCCGCCGGGGCGGCCGCCCTCGCCGAGGCCGAGGGCGAGGTAGTCGTTGACCAGCTTGTCACCCGGGAGCTTCAGGAAGTTGCCGTAGATGCGGAGGAAGCCGCGCACGTAGATCTCGGGCAGCTTGATGTCGAACTGGTTGCTCTCGAATTTGTGCAGGTAGTCCCCGCGGATCTTGGTGGCCTCGGCGGCCTCCCGAATGGAGATCCCCTTGCGTTTACGGGCTTCTTCGAGGCGTTCGCCGATCGTCTGCATGGGGTGCCAGTAAGGTGGCGGCGGGGCGGGAATAAAGGACTAAGTTTTCCGGCGCAGGGCGGCGGAGGGCGCGGAGGCAAGCCCGGAACGGCGCGCGGCGGGATTTTGACGCGGGATTGCGCTTGTCGCCGGGCGGGCGGGGGCGATTGCTGGCGTGCTCCCATCCACCATGAGTCCCGCCGTCCTTTTTCGCACCATCTTCTTTCTCCTGATCCTTTTCGTGGTCATCTACATCGGCACCGAAAACACCCAGACGATCGACTTCCATTTCTCGCTCCTGCTGGACAAGCCGGCGCGGACCTCGGCGGCGCTGGTCTACTTCGCGGTCTTCTCGGTCGGTGTGATCGCTGGAACGCTCTTCAACGCCGGCGCCGGCAAGTCGGGCGCGCGCGGCAAGGGCGAGGACGAGGGCGGGCGGTCGAAGAAGAAAAAGTAGGCGCGGGCGGCGCGCCCGGTCCGGTCGCGCCGGGCCCGGCCTACAGGTCGGGACAGAATCCGTAGAGCAGGTCGTCGCGGCCCTTGCCGGGCCAGTCGACCTGGTTGCTGCGCAGGCGGCGCATGACGGCGAGGACGAGGTCGTTGAGCGCGGCCTCATATCCGAAGATCGAATACAGGGGCGGCGCGTCCACGCTCACCACGAAGGCGGCGAGGCCGACCTGCTGGAGCATGCGGACGCTGCGGTCCACCATCTCGGCTTCGGCCGCGCCGCCGCCCTGGAGGAAGACGACGGGCTTGGGCGAGGCGTTCATCTGCTGGAAGGGGCCGTGGGCGAACTGGAGGAAGTCGCTGATCGGCGGGCAGGGCCAGTAGACGCCCTCCATGAATTTGCAGGCGAGGTTTTGGCTGAAGTCGGAAATGGGGGCGGCGGTGACGAGGTTGAAGCCGCCGGACCAGGCGCTGGGCAGGCGCGTCATGGCGTCGAGCAGGTCCTGCGGGGCCTTGGTGTCGAGCAGGCCGGCGAGCAACTCGGGCGCGGGCGGGGCGGCGCGGCCGCCGGGGAGGCGGGCGGCGAACTGGAGGGCGGCGAGGTAGCCGGCCATCGGACCGACGAAGCGGATGAGGGTGGTGTATTCCTCGGCGAGCGGGAATTCGACCAGTTCGGCGCCTTCGTCGAGCAGGCCTTGGAGGAGGGCGGCGCGGTCGGGTTTGCCGGCGGCGCGGGCGGCGGCGGGGGTCGTCGACGAGAACAGGACGAGGTGGGCGAACTCGCGGCGGCGGCGCAGGGCGATTTGCGCGTTGGGCGAGACGCCCTGGGAGAAGACGACGAGGGTTTTGCCGGCGAAGGCGCCGGGGGCGGGCTCGACGAAGCCGGACAGCGGCAGGTAGGCGGCGGCGCGGTCGGAGTAGAGGTTGATCAACATCGCCAGGTAGCGGGCGTGGGCCTCGCTGCTGCCGGTGCCGGTCACGATGAAGCGGGTGGAGGCGAGGGTGCGGGCGGCGAGCGGGCCGGGCGGGCGGTCGAGCATACCGGCGAGGGTGCCGGGAATCGCGGCGACGCGGGCGGCGAGCAGTTCGTGACCGAGGGGATCGGGGGCGGCGCCGGAGTTGTTGTCCACGGTCCTACGGAGGGACGGAACGGCGGGGGACGTCAAGCGGCGGGGCGGGTTGGATGGGTCCCTAAAGCGTGAGCCTCGCGGTCGAGGACCGGCGGGGATCACTCCGGCGTAGGAAGACGAAACGCGCAGGATTCGGTGGCCTCGCCGGCGCGGGCGGGCGGCAAAAGCAAGAAACCTCTCCCGACGAAATAGGCGTATTCAATTCCGGGCTGAAACAGCACGCCTTCAAATCTCACGGTGCGGGCTTTGGTGGCGTTTTCCGGGTCGGCCGGAACGAGCAGGGTGCCGGTGAACCGGCCGGTGGCGGGAGCGACGGTAAAACGCCAGGCGCGGGCGGTGGCGGCGGGAGTGTTTGAATCCAGCATGAACTTGTTGTCCGCGGACAGCAGGAGCCCGCCCGGCAGGCCGTCTTGCACGAGCGTGGAATCCGCAATCCGGTCCTCTCGCACCGCGGCGGGGCGAAGCACGGCCGCGGTGCGGTCGAGGCCGAGCAGGACGGCGAGGTTGTTCGACCGGGTGGGTGGCAGCCAGAGTTGCATGCGGAGCTGAAGTATCAGCGGGCCAAAGCCGGCGGCATAGGTCGCCGCTCCCGCGCGAGGCGGCTTGTTCCAAAAAAACATGGATGACCCGTTATCTTCGACGATGCCGTAGCGCGGGGTTCCGGTGCTTTCCACCCGTTGCAGACGAACCTTTCCGGCGAAGTAGTTCGCGCCGGCCTTGTAGGGGCGGGCGAACCAGAGGTAAGCGGGGGCGAAATCGTAGGCTTGCCCCCGGCCGGAAACGAGCGACGCCGTGAGGACGGTGCCGTCGGCGAGTCGGCCCTTCGCCACGAATTTTCCGGTGGGGTCGATGTTGACGGTCGCATAACCATCCCCGGCCGGTTGGGCCTTCCCGGAGTCGCGCGGCGACGCGGAGGCGTCGAAGCCCAGGGTATAGGCCCCGGCCCACGGCACGACGTCGTCGGCCGGGGTGCGAGAACGAAGGAAAAGGTCGGATTCGGCGACGAGGGCGCCGGATTGGGCGATTTCGACCTCGACGCCGGTTTCCTGGCTTATCGCCAGCGACAGGGTGCCGCCGGGGATGGAGACGGAGGCAAGCGCGGCGGTGCCACCGAGGTTGGGCGTCAATTGGCCGCGCAGGGAGATCGCCGGTCCCGTGGTGGTTGAAAGCGTTCCGGTAAAGCCGCCGGTGGCCGCGACCAGCAGCTGCATTTTGCCCCACGGCAGCCACATCTCATCCGGCGAGTGGATCAGCACCTCATACCCGCCGGCCAAAGCGGAAGGGAAGGCGTCGACGGTGAAGGTGGCGGCCAGGATTTCACTCTTCATCGAGCCGTGCTGGGTCCAAAAACGCGGGGAATAGGTCTTGGGTTTTCCGGTGACCGCGCCGGTCAGACGTCCGGTGGCCGCGTCCAGCTTAAGGCCGTCCGGCAGGCCGGAGGCGAGGTAACGCAGGCCGACCACGGTGGTGTCGCCCGCCAGCTCGAGATTGACGATCGAGCCGACGCGGAGGGCGAGGTCCGGGACGGCGGCGGGCGGCGGCGCGATCACCGCGACCCGGAACGTGACGGTGACGGAGCCGGCGGAGTTGGTGGCGGTCACGGAATAGCTCCCCGCGTCGCCCGCCGCCACGGGATCGAGGGTCAGGGCGGCCCCGTTGGCTTTGGTCAGGACTTTTTTGCCGAGACGCCAGACCAGGCTCGCGGCGGGTTGGGCGCGGACCCCGGCGGAGAGGGAGAGGCTTTCCCCCAGCACGGCGGTGGCGTCGGAGGGAGCCGAGGTGAACACCGGGGCGTAGACCCCGAGCGGCACGTCCAACATGCCGGCCCGGCTCACGATGGTGGATGCCCCGCTGCGCGCGATCACGGTGTAGTTGCCCGCGTTCGCGGCCTCGACCGGATTGATCACGAGGGAAGCGCCGGTCGCGTCGCGCACCTCGATTCCGTCGAGATACCATTGGTAGGAGACGGGGTCGGTGGCGTTGGTCGCGACCACGAAGACGGCCACCCCGCCGGTCGCGACGGTCTGGTTTTGTGGTTCGGTGGTGAAGCGAAGGGAGTTGTCGACCGGGGTGGCGACGACCGTTAGGACGGCGGCGGCGGACACCGCGTAGTCCCCGAAGCCGTTGTGGACCAGGCAGCGCACCTCGGTGCCGTTCAGCGCGGAGGGGGCGTTTATGATTTCGAGCGTAGCCGTGCCGACGCCGCCGTAGTGTGGCAAGTCGGCGCCGATATCCACCCAGCGTTTGAGCACGGGCGAGTAACGTTGCCACAGGTATTCGAAGGAGGCGGGCAGGCCGTCGCCCGTCACGGTGAAGGCGACGTCCCCGCCGAGCGTGACGCTTTGCGGCGTAGGTGCGGTCGCGATGGTCGCGGGGATCGCGCGGATGAGACGGGCGGGGCGGCTGGTGACCGAGCCGGCGGTATTGGTTATCACCACGTCGTAGCGACCGAAGTCGAGCTCCCGGACCTCGTAGATGTTCAGTTCCGAAAAAATGCGGTCGGGCAGGTTTGTTCCATCGCGGCGCCACTGGACGCGGGTGCCGGCCCCTTCGAACGAGACGGAGAACCGCGCGAAATCGCCGGGCAGAGCGTAAACGTCGACCGGATCCTCGGCTATGACGGGCGCGGGCGGCGGGACGATTTTGACGGTCCGGCTTCGGGCTTCGCCGCCCGGGTTGGAGACCACGACATGATAATCGCCGTAGGACTGGGCATCGAAAGACCAGATATTCCCGAGGTATCGCGAGGTGGCTCCGTCGATCGCCTTGTCGTTCCTATACCATTGATAGGATAGGGACTCGCCGCTGGCCACGACTTCCAGGCTCTGGAAGAATTCTCCGATGATCGCCACGCCTCCCGAAGGTTCGGTCACGATCACCGGCGCGGGAGGAGGGGCGGCCACGGTCAGGATCGCGGGGCGGCTGGTGACCGAGCCGTGGGCGTTGGCAACCGTCACGGTGTAGGCGCCGGCGTCGCCATCCTTGACGTTGGCGAGCGTGAACGTGGCGGAGGTGGCGCCGGCGATGGGATCGTCCTTGAACCTCCACTGGTAGGTGTAGGGGGCGGTGCCTCCGGCCACGACGGTCATGGACGCGGGGCGCCCAAGGTAGACGGTCGTCGGGGCGGGCGGGGTGACGACATAGGCCGGGGTGGACACGGTGCCCGCGCCGGCGAGGTTGACGTAGGAAAAGAGGACGCGGCCCGAAGGGCTGACACCGTAGGGGTAGTAGTCGTTGTTGGTGGTGGTGCTCGAGGCGGTGAGGACAAGGAGTCGGCCGTCCGAGAGGCCGAAGACACGCAGCGGGTAGCCCGACACGGTGAGGCCGCGCTCAAAGAGGTAGTTTTTCGACCAGAGCTGGAGCTGGGTGTCGTTGCCGGTGGGGCGGATGCTGTGCCAGCGATTGTCGATCGAGACCGCATCGGTGACGCTGTTGGCCAGCGAGCCGATGTAGGAAAGCGACGTCGTCCCGAAGATGTGGCCGTTTCCGCCCAGCAGGTCGGTTTCCCCGGAGGAAAGGCGAAGGGGGTAGGCGGGACTTACATTCGAGGAAACGTAGGAGTTCGCCACGCTCAACGCATCGTCCACGGAGACGGAGACGTATTGGAGGTAGGAGCTGTAGGCAAAAAAGAGCCGCTTTTGGAGCGGGCTCCACACAAAGTCTGAGCCCAGGTTGTAATTGGTGACGGAGGTTTTTTTGACTCCTTGCGCGTCGAAGAGCTCGTAGGCGAACTGACCATAGCTGGAAGAGTTGGCCGCCAAAATCCGGTTGTTGACGGCTTGGAGAGTGGCGACGCTTGACGACAGGTTCACGAAAGGCGTTTCGGCCGTGGCGCCCTCGTCGAGTTTGATCTGGCGAACTTCCCCGGTCGTATAGCCGGTGTAGAGGCGATTCAGGGCGGCGGAATAGGCGATCACGGCGGGCGCCCCGCGTAGGGGATAGGCGGCGCCGTAGGCGCCGGTCTTGGCCGACCACTCGAAGATCACCTGGTAGGTTTTGCTGTAGAGGAAGAAGGTATCGTCGCCGGACGGGATGATTTTGTCGGGGATGAAGGAGAGCGTCGCGGGTTCGGGCGCCGCGCCCGGCACCGCGCTGGAGAAGGAAGAGATCGCGATCCTGGCTGCGGAGATGCCGCTCGATGCGGTGGCATCGGCCGAGAACGCGAACACCGCGTCGCCCGAGATGGCCACGCCTTGGGCGGCCTTCGCGAGGGTGATCGAGCCGGATTCGAGGAAGGTGTTACCGTAGGCGACAAGCTGGGTGTCCCGCAGGACGATCGAGGTGTCCGAGCCTTGGAAGGCCAGGTCCTCGACGACGCCCGCCAAGCTGGCCCGATAGGTAAGCGAGGTGGGGTCGTAGATGTAGCCGGCTCCGAGCACGAGCAGGGCTCCGTCGGGTGAGACGTAGGAGCGGGGTTCTTGAACGGAGGTGTAGTAGTAGGAACCGGCGTCCTTGTAGCCGGTTGGCCACGTGCCATCGGCGTTGTAGGTTACGGAGCTGGTGTTGGCTCCGCTGTGGAAGGTGTTTACGCCATAGATACGCCGATTTGCCGGGTCGATCGAGAAGCCGGCGCTCATGGCGTAGGTCTGGCTCCAGGTCGCGATGAACTGCCGGTCGCGGCGTCGGATGGTCGTCAGGTAGCCGTTCCAATAGTCGGTGTAGGCGGCGACGATGAAGTCGGGCGAGTGCAGGAGCGCCTTCACGTCGTAGGATGCGTTGTAAAGGGCGGTCTCGTCGGTGCCGTCGAGATCTCGGGTGTAAATGGCCCGGCCGTAGGCGATGGTCAGGCCGCTTTTGTCGGCGGCGAAGGCGGTGGGCGAATTTGTTAAGGCGATTGAAGATAACCACTCCCGCTTCACCATATCGTAGCGCTCGATACGCGCGGGCGACGCGAAGGTGAAGAAGACCACGTCATCGACCTGGGCCTTGTGCAGCCAGGCCGGCGGGTTGATCAGGGCGAGGCTTTGGGCGCCCAAGCCCGCGACCAAGCCCAGCGCCAGGGCGAAAAGGCGGAGGATCTGCGCGGGAAGCCGGTTGAGTCGAAAAAGGGCCATGGCGTATACGTGAAGACGCCTAGCAAGACTCCGGAGATCGGAACGGACGAGGGAAAATCCGGCATGCGCCGAAATTTCACACAAGGAATGCTCCGCGGTCAGGTGGCCCAGCCGGGGTCGCGTTTGCGCCGCACCACGACATGGAATTCTCGGACCGGCTAGTTCGGGTCGTAGTCGAGGTAGGGGCCGAGCCACTTTTCGTGTTCGGCGAGGGGGACGCCGGTGCGCGCGGCGTAGTCGGCGAGCTGGTCCCGGCCGAGTTTGCCGACGGCGAAGTATTTTGAGTCGGGGTGGTTGCAGTAGAAGCCGCTGACGGAGCTGGCGGGATACATGGCGCAGCTCTCGGTGAGGGTTATGCCGATTTCGCGTTCGATGGGGATCAGGTCCCAGATTTGCGGTTTGTGACGGTGGTCGGGGCAGGCGGGGTATCCGGGCGCGGGGCGGATGCCGCGATATTTTTCGTGGATGATGTCGTAGGGGCTCAGGTTTTCCGTGAGGCCGAAGCCGCTCAGGTCGCGGGCTTTTTTGTGGAAGAACTCGGCCAGCGCCTCGGCGATGCGGTCGCCGAGGGCCTGGACCAGGATGGCATTGTAGTCGTCGCCGGCGGCTTTGAATTCATGGGCGAAGGTTTCGACGCCTGCTCCGGCGGTGACGGCGAACTGGCCGAGGTAGTCGGCGCGGCCGGAGGACTTGGGCGCGATGTAATCGGCGAGGCAGAGGTTGGGTTTGCCGCCGTCGTGCTCGAGCTGCTGGCGCAGGAAGTGGAAGGTATGGAGCGGCGCGGCGCGGGTTTCGTCGGCGTAGATCTCGACCGAGTCGCCCACGCTGTTGGCGGGCCAGAAGGTAAGCACGGCCTGCGGCTGGAAACGGTTCTCGGCGATGATGCGCTCGAACATGGCGAGGGCGTCGGCGTGGAG
>JAIXVP010000098.1 GCA_027482905.1 Opitutaceae bacterium | reverse complement strand
GCCGAGGGCGGCGCACTGGTCGATGATGTTGACCGAGACCTCGGCGAGGCGGTGGACGTTGGCCTCGCGGGCGCGGTAATCGCCGCCCTTGATGGTGTCGTAGAAAAGGCGATACACGCTGTCGCCGTCGTTCTGGTAGTTCTTGGCGGCGTTGATGCCGCCCTGGGCGGCGATGGAGTGGGCGCGGCGGGGCGAGTCGTGGAAGACCACGCAGGTCACCTGGTAGCCGAGGTCGGCCAGCGAGGCGGCGGCGGAGGCGCCGGCGAGGCCCGCGCCGACCACCACGACGTGGTATTTGCGCTTGTTGGCCGGGTTGACCAACTTGATGTCGATCTTGTGCTTGCGCCACTTGTCGGCGAGCGGGCCGGAGGGAATCTTGGAGTCGAGGGTGGCCATGTCCGAAAAAGGGTTGAGTTTAAAAGGTCTGGGTTAAGCAGCGCTCAGTGGGCGGCTCCCGACTCGCAGGACGAGCAGGAGGAACAACCGGCGCGCTCGGCGGCTATGGTGCCGGCGGCGGGTTTCAGAAGTCCGGTGAGGATGGAGCCGGGGATGGCGAGGTTGCCGAGGAAGTAACCGAGAGCCAAGAGGGCGACCACCTTGCGCAGGCAGCAGGACCACTTCGCGTTGCGCAGACCCAGGGTCTGGAACATCGACTCAACGCCATGCAGGAGGTGGACCGAGAGCAGGCCGGTCGCGAGGATGTAGAACCCGGCGACCCACGGGCTGGTGAACCCGATGAAAATCATGCTGTAAACGTCGTGAACCACGGCGCCCTTGGCGGCGAGCGGGATGCCGAGTTCACGGGCGTCCTCGGTCATGGTCCACTCCGGCAGGGCGGCCTTGAAGTTGGCCGGATCGGTCACGCCGACGGTGAAATGCAGAAGGTGATAGACGATGAAGGCCAGGACGACCAAGCCGCTCATCCGCATGTAGCGGGAGGCCCAGGCGGCGGCCAGCCAGCGGTGGACGCCGTAGTCCTTTGGACCGCGGGCGGCGCGGCTCTCCAGCGTAAGGGCGACGGCGGCCCAGACGTGCACCGCGACCGCGCCGAGTAAGACGAGACGGACGGCCCAAAGCGCCGGCCCGAGGCCTTGGAGAAAGTGGGCGTAGCCGTTGATGTGGTCAGGATGGCCGAAAATCTGGAGGTTGCCTGCGAGGTGACCGAAAACGAATCCGGTCAGGACAAGGCCGGAGACCGCCATAAGGATTTTGCGGCCGATCGAGGATCGAAACAGGTTGGCGAGGAGGCTCATCGCGAGGTGGCGGGTGAAAGGGTGTGGTGAAGCGCGGGTGGAAACACGCGTGAGGCCATGGACCTAACGGTTTGCATGGGCGCTTGTAAAGGGCGGCGCACGGGCAGGACCGGCGCTAACTACGCCTATTAGGCAAACTGAGGCTCACGCGCAGACGGAAAAATGAACGCCCGGGCGAGGAACGAAGGCCAAGAAAGGACTGGCGGCCCCGCACAGGCTCAGGCCCGCGCGGGCGGCAGGGACACCCGAAAGACCGTCCAGTCCGCCGCCGATTCCACCAGCGATAGTTCGCCGTCGTGGGCGCGCACGATCTCGCGGGTGAGCGCCAGGCCCAATCCCGCGCCCGCGTCCCGATCCCCGCGAACCGCCGCGCCGCGAAAAAACCGCTCGAAAATCCGCGTTTGGTCGGCGGTGGCGATGCCCGGGCCGGTGTTGCCCACCTCGACCAGCACCCCCTTCTCGGTCGTCCGCACGACCAGCTCTATCCGGCCGTCCGGCCGGTTGTATTTGAGAGCGTTCGTCGCGAGATTCTGGAAGGCCTGCTCCAGCAGGTCGGCGTCGGCCGCCACCCGTGCCTCCGCCTCGACCCGAACCTGGACCGCGAGGTCCGGGGCCCGGGCGCGCAAGTCCTCGACCACGTTGTGCAACAAGGGGGTCAGGGACAGCGGCGCCCGATGCAGGGTCAGCCGGCCGGCGTCGGCCAGGGAAAGAATCAACAGCTTCTGCACGATGGCTTTCAGCCGTTGCACGTCCTCCAGCATGCTGGCGCACGCCGCCTGCGTCGGCGAACCCGGCGGGGTGGATTCGATGGCTTGCTCTAGCGCGCCCTGCAGCAGGCTGAGCGGGGTCTTCAACTCGTGCGACGCGTCGGCGCTGAAGCGCGTGGCCTGTTGAAATGAGCGTTCTAGCCGGTCGAGCATCGCGTTGAACCCCGCCGCGAGGCGCTGAAATTCGGGATCGTCGACCGGAGCCGCGATGCGTTGGTCGAGCCCGCGCGCGGTGATGCCCTCGACCGCCTCGGTCAAACGCGCCACCGGGCGGAGCGCGCGCCGCGCCAGCCACCAGGCCCCGCCGACCACGAGCAGCAAGGCGCCCGCCAAGGTCGCGGCGAAAGCGGCGCGCAAACGCGCGAGCCCGGCGTCGAATTCGGCCAGATCCGCGCCCAGCGCCAGGGTGACGTAGGGGTTGCCCATCAGCCCGATCCGCCAGGCGCGGCCGTCGGCCTCGACGGTGAAAAATCGCGGCGCGAGCAAGGGCAGGGCGGGATTCTCACGCGAGATGGGTCGATCCCGACGCGGCGGCGGAGGTCGGTCGCCCGACGTGGCGTCACCGGGCATGCGGGTGTCCAGCGGAGGGAAACCCTCCGGGTCCACGCCCGCCGGCCAGGCGGCGGAGCGATAGACCGCACCGTCCGCGCCCCGCGCCCAGAGGACGTAGCCAGGCGCACGCTCCTCCCCGGCGACGAAGCCGAGCGCGTTTTCCAACCGCGCCCAGTGGCTCGGGCCGACAACCCGCTCGAGGTTGGCCTGGCCGAGGTTGCGGATTTCGCGATCCAGCCGGTCGAGGGCGAAGTCGCGGGTGAGCCGCCAGAGCACGGCGCCCGAAACCAACAGCAGAACGGCCGAAACCAGACCGGCGAGCAGGGCGAAACGAAAGCGGAAGGACGATGCGTTCATCCGGAGGCGGACGGGGCGGTTTCGGCGCGAATACGGTAGCCCACCCCGCGCACGGTCTCGATCAAAGTCTGATCGGCGTCGCCGAGTTTCTTGCGCAGGTGCTGCACGTAGACGTCGACCAGGTTGGTGCCGGGATCGAAGTGGTAATTCCAAACCTGCTCGCAAATCTGGGCGCGGGTGAAGGTGCGGCCGGGCGAACGCAGCAGGTAGGCGAGCAGGGCGAACTCCCGCGCGGTCAACTCCACCGCCCCGCCCGCGCGCCGCACCTCGCGGGTCAACAGGTTCACGTGGAGATCGCCCGCCTCCAGCATCCCGGCGGGCGCGCCGACCGTGCGCCGCAGCACCGCCTGCAGCCGCGCGGCGAGTTCCTCGACGTAGAAGGGTTTGGTCAGGTAGTCGTCCGCCCCGAGCCGCAGACCGTCCAACCGCTCGTCGAGCGCGCTGCGCGCGGTGACCAGAATAATCGGCACCGTCGCACCGCGTTCGCGCAACTGGCGCAAAATGCTCAGCCCGTCTCGACCCGGCACCATGATGTCGAGCACGAGGGCGTCGTAGACCCGAGTCGTGGCCAGCAGGAGTCCGTCGTCGCCGTTTTCGCAGTGGTCCACCACGAAGCCACGCGCCTCGAGCCCCTTGCGGACGAGGCCGGAGAGTTTGCCGTCGTCTTCCACGAGCAGGACTTTCACGCCACCATCGGCGAATCGGCCGGGCCGGGGGTCAAGCGATGAAAGATGAAGATGTTTTAACGAAAACCCCGGGGCGGCGTTCATGTTCATCGGCTTTACTCGCGCCATGTTCCCCACCCCACGCTTCCCTCTCGCGGCGGCGGTCCTGCTGGTCGCCTGCGCCGCCACGACGGCTCCGCTGCGCGGTCATCTGTTGCAGGACCACGACGCCGCCGGTCGCCTGCTCGCCGGCTACGACGCCCAAATCGGGCCGCCCCGCCTGCTCGCCGCCACCCCGCGCCCGGCGGCCTCCGCAGCCGAGCCCACCACCCACACGCCGCCCCAAGCCCGGGCCTTCGCGCCTTTCGCGCCCAAGGTCGCCACCCGCTGGGACGAACGTTTTTTCTACGTCGAATCGGACGGCCTCCCCGACCACCGCCTGATGGTCGGCATCACCGCCTGGCAACAACAGGTGCCCCTGCCCCAGGCCTACACCGGCGAAAACGCCTGGCGTTTCCCGCTGACCCCGAAACCCGCCGTCCTGCCGCTCTCCGCCAAGAGCCACTTTTTTCGCGGCGCCATAGCGATCGCGGCCAACGGGGTGCCGATCTTCAATCCGATCAAAAACGACGGCCGCACCGACACCTTCCTCGCCGGCGAGCTCGACGAATTCGGCGGCCACGCCGGCCGCGCCGACGACTACCATTATCACATCGCGCCGCTCCATTTGCAGGAGCAGGTGGGCGCAGGCCGCCCGGTGGCCTATGCGCTCGACGGCTACCCAATCTTCGGTCTTGCCGAGCCCGACGGGAAACCGCCCACCGACCTCGATTCCTTCAACGGCCACGCCACCGCCGCGCTCGGTTACCACTACCACGCCTCACGAACCTACCCCTACCTGAATGGCGGTTTCCATGGCGAGGTGACCGAACGCGAAGGCCAGGTGGACCCGCAGCCGCGCGCCAAATCGGTCCGCCCCGCGCAAAAACCGCTGCGCGGCGCGACCATCACCGACTTCACCCGCCCCGCGCCGGAGCGCTTCGAACTCACATACCGGGTCGACGGCGACACTCGCGTCCTGCGCTACGCGAGCAAGCCCGACGGCTCGGCCGTCTTCGACTCGGAGACCCGAAGCACCGCCGCCCACCCGCCTGTCTCCGACCCGACTCCTCCCCGCGAGCCCCCGCCGGCCAACCCGCCCGCCCATGCGCGGCAGCCGTGGTTAAAGGTCCACGCCAGGGAAATGGACGCCAATGGCGACGGCACCCTGACCGGCGAGGAACTGGCCGACGAAACCAAGAAGGTCTTCGCCGGCTACGACCAGGACGGCGATAATCGCCTCACCGCGGCCGAATACGCCGGCTCCGGCCCCGGCGTGCGCTCCGCCATGGGCGGTTTTCTCCGCCAGCACGCCAAGGAAATCGATGCCGACGACGACGACGTGATCCTGCCCGCCGAACTCGAAGCCACGGCCGAGAAGATGTTCACCAAGACCGACGCCGACCACGTCGGCCGCCTCGCGCCGGACGAACTCACCCTCCCGCCCGGCTACCAGGCGACGCCCCCCAACCCCGAAAGCAAGAACCGCCCGCCCCGCCCATGAAACCCCTTCGCCTCCTCGCCTTGCTCTGCCCCCTCGTCGGCGCCGCCGCCACGGTCGCGGAGCCGCCGCCCAACTTCATCGTCATCCTCGCCGAGGCCCAGGGCTGGGCCAACACCTCCGCGCCGATGGATGCCTCGGACCCCGAGTCGCGCAGCTCGAACCTAAAAACCCCCGCCGTCGAGCGCCTCGCCCGTGAGGGCATGCGCTTCGCGCGGGGCTACGCCGCGTCCCCGCGCTGCACGCCTTCGCGGGCCGCCTTGCTCACCGGCAAAACCCCCGGCGCGCTGCGCATGACCTACGTCGGGGTCGGCCGGCGCGAGCAATCGCCCGCCGCGCAACCCGTGCTCACGCCCACGCCGCTGCTCGAGCTGCCCGGCGAGGAAACCACCATCGCGGAACTGCTCAAAGACGAAGGCTACCTGGCCGCGCACTTCGGCAAATGGCACCTCGGCCGGGTCGATCCCGCCCGTCACGGCTTTGACGCCAGCGACGGCCCGACCAACAACGGCGGGCCCGACAACGTCGCCGTCCCCAATCCCAAGCAGGCCGAAGGCATGACCGATCGAGGCATCGCCTTCATAGAGGGTGCGATCCAGGCGGGCCGCCCCTTTTACCTGCAGCTTTCGCATTACCCCGACCAGGAGACGAAGGGAGGCGGCAAACGACGCGATCCGCAGGTGGAGAGCGATCTGGTCGACCGCACCGTGGCGCGCCTGCTCGAGGCCGTCGACCGCCT
>JAIXVP010000153.1 GCA_027482905.1 Opitutaceae bacterium | reverse complement strand
GCTGGACACCCTCGCCGGGGAGTTCGACCAACTCGTGGCCAAGATGAATACACCCAAGGCCCGGCGCGCCACCGCCTCCCTGTTCGCCGCCAGCGGAAAAGCGCTGGGCGAAGCCGCGGTGAAGGCCCGTCGCGCCGCCCATGCCTAAGACCGCGCCAGGTCCCCGCGGCACGATCACGGTGCTGGCCGGCATCAACGGCGCGGGCAAAAGCAGCGTCGCCGGCGCTTATATCCGCCAGGCGGGCGGCGATTATTACAACCCGGACGAGTTCACCCGTTCGCTCTTGGCGCAAAACGCGGGCCTCGATCCGGCGGAGGCAAACTCCCTTGCCTGGACACGCGGCAAGGAACTGCTGGAGCACGCCATCACCACAGGCGGCGATTTCGTTTTTGAGACGACTCTCGGGGCCAATACCATTCCCCGGTTGCTGGCCCGCGCGGCGGAGGATGGCATGGCCGTCAGAATCTACTTTATCGGACTGGCTTCGCTGGCGCATCACCTGCGCCGGGTCGCCGCACGGGTCTCGGACGGCGGTCACGACATCCCGGAGGCCAAGATCCGCGAACGGTGGGAAAACAGCCGCCTCAACCTGATCGCCCTGCTGCCGCACCTCGCCGAGCTGATGGTTTGGGACAATTCCGCCGAGGCCGATGGGTCCACCGGCGCCCCTTCGCCCGTGTTGCTGCTGCAACTGCGGGCGGGAAAAATCGTCGACCCGAAGAACCTCTCGGCGACGCCCGCCTGGGCCAAACCCATCGTCGCCGCCGCCATCAAACTTCACGCCACTCGCTAACCGCCACCATGTCCGTCCTGACCAAGGAACTCGCCTTTCAGAACGACGTCATCGCGCAGATGGAAGCGGCGGGTTGGAAGCTCGGCGACCCCGTCGGCTACAACCGGTCCCTCGCCCTTTATTCCGAGGACGTGGTCGGCCTCGTGAAGGACACCCAGCCCGAGCAATGGGAAAAGTTCTGCGCGCTCTACCCGGCCAACCCCGGACAGAAGTATCTCGAACGGGTCGCCGAGCAGCTCGACAAGGCCGACCCCAACGCGGCGGACACCCGCTCGCCTAGTCACATCCCCTGAGCCACGCGAAGTCCCGCCCCGCCGGCTCCGCTCTCAGATTTCCGTTTTCCGCTTTTTTAGCTCTCCGCCTCGCGCCCGCACCCGAAGAAACAAGGGCGGAGCTTGCGGGGTTCACTCGATACTGTTCAATTGAACAGTATGCCACCCGCGCCATATCCGACTCCGCTTCCGCCCGTCGGGGCAACCGGTCCGCGGGCGGTGGCCGGGGGTGGAAACCGCCACCGCGGTCGCGTGACGTCAGCCGGATGAACCATCCCGATGTCCGCGTCTCCCAATCTGGCCGATCTCCGGCAACTCCTGGCCGCGCGCTTCCCGACCGCGGCGCCGCGCCTGGACTCGGTCGTGCCATCGGGCGTGGCGGCACTGGATGAAGCCTTGGGGGGCGGTCTGCCCACCGCCGCTTTCACCGAACTGGTCAATCCCACCGCCGGCGGTGGCGGCAACTTGGTCCTCGCCTCGCTGCTGGCCACCACCCGCCGGGCCCGGCAACGGATCGCCTTGCTGGATGCGAGCGATGGCTTCGCGCCGGACGAATTCTCCCCCGCCGTGCTGGATCACGTCGTGTGGGCGCGCGGCGGCGGGCCCGATCTCAAACCGATCTGGGCGGCGGCCGATCTGCTGCTGCGCGACCCGCATTTCGCGGTCGTGGTGATCGATCTGCGCGGCCGCTCCGAGCGGGATCTGCTCCGCACCCCGGGCTCGACCTGGTATCGCCTGCAACGCGCCCTCGAACAATCGACCGCGGCCGGGCTCGTGTTCTCACCCGGGGCGACCGTGCCCTCGGCCCGCCACCGCTTCTGCCTGGACGCGCCGCTGACGGCGGCGGCCTTGATCGCGGATCGCACCGACCTGTTCGCCCAGCTTTGCCCCCGGCATGATCGGCAACGCGTAAACCACTCCCGCTCGGCATGAACTACGCGGTGCTGGAGATCCCGGACTTCCCCCTGCACGCGCGCCTGCGCCTCGAGCCGGCCGGGGCGCGCCCGGTGGCCATCTACACGGGCGGCGGACGGAAAGCCCGGCTCGCGCACCTGAACGCGGCGGCCGCGGAGGCGGGCTTGCGGCCGGACATGAGCGGCGTGCAGGGATTGGGACTTTGCCCCGAGCTGCTGCTCTGGTCCGCCCATGCGGTGGCCGAACAGGAGGCGACCGCGCTCCTGTTGTCCGCCGCGTGGGGACTGTCGCCGCGCGTGGAGGTGACGGGGCCGGGCCTGTGCACCGCCGCGCTGGGCGGCCGCGACCCGGCCGGGCTGAGGCGCGACACCGGGGCGGCGCGTCAGGCGCTCGCCGCCCAAGGGCTGCCCGCTCGTATCGGCGTAGGCACTACTCCCGGCGTCGCTCGCTTCGCCGCCTACCACGCCGCGCCGGAGCTCTGGGTCGAGGATTCCCTCGCGTTCCTCGCCCCGCTGCCGGTGGGACTGCTGGAGCTCACCGAAACGGAGGCGACCCTCTTCGAGAGCCTGGGCCTGCACACCCTCGGGGCCCTGGCGCGCCTGCCCCAGGCCTCCCTCAGTCAACGGCTCGGCGAACGCGGCGCGCGGCTGTGGGCGCAAGCCGCCGGCCGGGATCGCCGGCCCCTGCAAACCGCGACGCCGCCGGCCCGCCACCACGCGAGCTACGATCTCGAACACCCGGCGGAAACCCTGGAGCCCCTGCTCTTCCTGCTGCGCCGCTTCGTGGAGCGGCTCGCCACCGAGGTCGGGCAAGCCAGCCTGGTGGCGGCGAGCGTGCGGCTCGCGCTGCGGCTGGAAGACGAGACCCGGCACGAACGCGATTTTCGCCTCCCCCAGCCCACCGCCAGGGCGGATTCGCTGTTCAAGGTGTTGGAACAATACCTCGGCGCGCTGCACCTGCCCTCGGCCGTGACGGGGCTGGAACTGGAGCTGACCCCGGCGGCGGCGGGCGCGCTGCAGGAGGGTTTGTTCGAGTCGGCGCTGCGCGATCCGCACCAGTTTTTCGACACCCTGGCCCGGGTGGCAGCGGTGTTGGGCGAGGGGCGCGTGGGCACGCCGGTGCGCCAGGCCTCGCATCGGCCGGACGCGGTCGGCCTGGGTCCGCCGCCCGCCGTGATCCCCGACTACCGGCCTCCACCCGGCCCTCCGGAGACCGGACCGCTCCTGCGGCGGTTTCGCCCGCCCCACCCCGCCACCGTCGAGCTCGGGGACGATGCGCCGGCCTACGTGCTGTGTCCATCCGCGCGCACCCAGGGCGAAGTGCGGGCAACGCGCGGACCGTGGCGCCGCGACGGCGAGTGGTGGGACCGTGCGGCGTGGGCGCAGGAGGAGTGGGACGTCGAGCTCTCCCCCGGGGGCCTCTACCGGCTCATCCACACCCCGGCCGGGTGGTTTTTGGAAGGCGCCTACGACTGATGGGAGGCCCTGATGAGCTATGTCGAACTCCACGCCTCCAGCGCCTTTAGTTTCCTGCGCGGCGGTTCCCCGCCCGAGGCGCTGATCAACACCGCCGCGCAGCTCGGCCTGCCCGGGCTCGCGCTGTGCGACCGCAACGGCCTCTACGGCGCGGTGCGCGCGCACATGGCCGCCAAATCGACCGGGCTGCGCGCCTGGGTGGGCGCCGAAATCAGTCTGGAGACCGGCGACGTGGTGCCCGTGCTCGCGGCCACGCGGGAAGGCTACCAGAACCTCTGCCGTTTGCTGAGCGTAGCGAAGCTGCGCGCGCCCAAAGGGCAGGCGCGGGCGAGCTGGGAAGAATTGGGCCGCCACAGTCCGGGGCTGATCGCGCTGACCGGCGACCCCGAGGGGCCCTTGCTGCGCGCGTGGTGGGCCGGGGACAGGGCCGGGATGGAGACGGCGCTGGAGCGCTTGTCGCACCTCTTCGGGCCGGCCAACCTGTTTGTGGAAGTGCAACGCCACCGCGTGCGCGGCGAGGACCGCGCGGAGGCCGCGCTGGTGGCCTTGGCGCGCAAATACCGGCTGCCCCTCCTCGCCACCAATGGCGTGATCTACGCGACGCGCGAGGCCCGCCGGATCGCGGACGTCTTTGCCTGCCTGCGCCACCACACGACGCTCGACGGCGCGGGGGATCGCCTGGCGCACAACGCCGAGCGCCACCTCAAATCCCCGCGTGCCATGGCGGCGCTGTTCGCCGATCTGCCCGAGGCGGTGGCCAACACCCGGACCTTGGCCGAACGGCTGGAGTTTACCCTCGGGGACCTGGGCTACCGTTTCCCGGACTATCCGGTGCCGGGGGGCGACGATCAGATCTCGTTTCTGAAAAAGATGACCCTCTTCGGCGCGCAACAGCGCTACGGCAGCGTGACCGGCAAGGTGCGGAAACAGCTCGACCACGAGCTGACCTTGATCGGGAAACTCGGGTTCTCCGGGTATTTTTTGGTCGTCTGGGACATCTGCAATTTCTGCCGCGAGCAAGGCATCCTCGTGCAAGGCCGGGGCTCCGCCGCGAACTCGGCCGTGTGCTACTCGCTCGGCATCACGGCGGTCGATCCCATCGCGCAAAAGCTGCTCTTTGAGCGCTTCCTGTCCGAAGGGCGCAGCGACTGGCCCGACATCGACCTCGACCTGCCCAGCGGGGAACGCCGCGAGCGCGTGATCCAGGAGGTGTTTCGCCGTTACGGGAAACGCGCGGCCATGACCGCCAACGTCATCACCTACCGCGGACGCAGCGCCATGCGCGAGGTGGGCAAGGTGCTGGGTTTTCCGGACGACGCGCTCGACCGCTTCAGCCGGCTTTACGCCGGCGGCGACTACCCGCAGACCCTCGGCATCGACGAGCAATTAAAGCTCTCCGGGGTGAGTCTCGACCAACCGCGCGCTCGGGTGTTGCTCGAACTCATGCGCGAGCTGCAAGGCCTGCCCCGGCATCTGGGCCAGCACTCCGGCGGCGTGGTGCTGTGCGCGCAGGAACTTTCCGACCTGGTGCCGCTGGAAAACGCGACCATGGCGGGCCGGGTGGTCATCGAGTGGGACAAATCCGACTGCGAGGACATGGGCATCATCAAGGTGGACCTGCTCGGCCTCGGCATGATGGCGGTGCTGGAGGACAGTCTCGCCACCTGCCAGGAGCGCGGCTGCCCGGTCGATCTGGCCCGCATCCCCAAGGACGATGCGGCGACCTTCGCCATGCTCCAAAAAGCGGATACCATCGGCGTCTTCCAGGTCGAGAGCCGCGCCCAGATGGCGACCTTGCCGATCCTGAAGCCGGCCAACTTCTACGATCTCGCGGTCGAGGTGGCGATCATCCGTCCCGGTCCCATCCACGGCAACGCGGTGCATCCCTACCTGGCGCGGCGCAGCGGCAAGGAGCCGGTGACGTATCTGGACGAGCGGGCCAAACCCATCCTCGAGCGCACCCTGGGCGTGGTGTTGTTCCAGGAACAGGTGCTCGCGCTCGCGATGACCCTGGGCGGCTTTTCGCCCGGGGAGGCGGACGAGTTGCGGCGGGCCATCGGGTTTACCCGTCAACCCGAGCGGCTCGAAGCCCTGAAGGCCAAGCTGCGCGCGGCCATGCAGGCACGGTCCGTGACCGAGGGCGCGGTGACGCACATCGTGGAAGCGCTCGGGTCCTTCGCGCTCTACGGCTTCCCGGAGTCGCACGCGCTCAGCTTTGCCCTGCTCGCCTATGCCTCCTCGTGGTTGAAGGTGCACCGCCCGGCCGAGTTTTACGCGGCGCTGCTCAACAATCAGCCGATGGGGTTTTATGGGCCCGCGACGCTGGTGCAGGATGCGCGGCGCCATGGGATCACGGTGCGGCCGGTGTGCGTGTTGGAGTCGCAGGCGCAGACCACGGTGGCGGCGGACCGGGTATTGCGGCTCGGCCTCGCGCAGGTGCGCGGTCTGCGGGCGGCGGGCGTGGCGGAACTGGTGCGGCAACGGACGGAGACGCGCTTCGCCTCGCTGGCGGATTTTCTGCGCCGCACCCGCTTCACCGAGGAGGAACGTCGCGCCCTGGCGAGCGTCGGTGCCCTCAACGGGCTGGCCGGCAACCGGCGGCACGCGCTCTGGGAAATGAGCCGGCAAGATTTGAACGACGATCTCTTCACCGGGGTGTTCGAGCCGGACGGATCGGCCGACCTGCTCACGCCGATGCCGATCCTGGAGCGGCTGCGGCACGATTTCGCGCTCACCGGACTGACGGTGGGCGAGCATCCGATGGCGTTTTTGCGGGAACGTTTTCCCGACCTGTGGCGCGCGGATGAGCTCGCCCTGGCAGCCGACGGAGATCGCGTGCGGGTGGGCGGCAGCGTGATCTGTCGCCAGCGCCCGGGCACCGCCAAGGGGGTCGTCTTTGTTTCCCTGGAAGACGAGAGCGGCGTAGCCAACGCGGTGGTTTTCCCTGATCTCTTCGAGAAGCGCCGCCTCGTCATCACCCAACACCCCGCCCTCGTGATCGAGGGTCGGGTGCAATCCCGCGAAGGCGTGATTCACATCAAAGCGGAACGCATTGAGCCGCTTGTCGCGGCCGACCTACCCGCCGGGGCTTCGCACGATTTCCACTGAGCGGGTGGATTCGGTGTCCGAGGCGCGGGATTTCGCCCGAAGCTACTGAGCGGACTCCGCCTCGCGACCGACCCGCGCCAGCAGCCGCAGCGCCGCCGTCGCCGCCCGCGCCTGCATCGCGGTGCGCCCCAGCCCCGCGCCGTCCACCCGTTCGGCAAACACCTCCGGGCCGCGCGCGACCGCCACCCAGGCATAGGGCTCCGCCACCCCGCGCGCCGCATCCGGCTCGGCGTAGCCGGTCGTCGCCAACCCAAAGTCGCAACCGAACACGCGTGCCGCCCCCCGCGCCATCTCCTCCGCCACCCGGGCCGAGACGGCGTTGACCTCCGCCGCGTGGGCCGCGTCCACCCCGAGGAGCCGGATCTTCGCGTCGGTCGCGTAACAGGTCAGCCCGCCCGCAAAATACCCCGACGATCCGCTCCAGCGCCCGAGCTCCACCTGCACCCGGCCGACCGTCAGGCTCTCCGCCACCGCCACCTTCGCCCCGTGCGCGAGCAACCGCGCGTGCAACGCCCGTCCCTCCGCCTCCGTCCACTCCACCGTGTCTTTATCCGTGTCCATCCGTGCCATCCGTGGTCAAAAAATCGCGTCCGTCCGCGTTCTCCGCGGTCAAAGCGCGATCTCCACGCCCACCGGACAATGGTCGCTGCCCATCACCTGCGGCTCGATCCACGCGCGCTTCAACTTCGGCCGCAGCGCCGCCGAGACGAGGAAGTAGTCGATTCTCCAGCCCACGTTCCGGCCGCGCGCCCCGCCCCGGTAGCTCCACCACGAATAGTGCCCCGGACCTTTCTCGAATTCGCGAAAGGTGTCCACGAAGCCCGCGTCGATGAACTTGGTGAACCCCGCGCGCTCCTCGGGCGTGAATCCCGGGTTCTCGACGTTATCCTTTGGCCGCGCCAGATCGATCTCCTGGTGCGCCACGTTGAAGTCGCCGCAGGTCACGACCGGCTTGGTCCGCTCCAGCGTCCGGATGAAGTTCAAAAACTCCGCGTCCCAAACCTGCCGGTAGGGCAGCCGCCGCAGGCCGTCCTGGGCGTTGGGCGTGTAGACGTTGACCAGAAAAAACGTCTCGAACTCCGCCGTGATCACCCGTCCCTCGGCGTCGTGGTCCTTCAGACCGAAGCCGAACCGCACGCCCAGCGGCGCGTGTTTGCTCAGGATCGCGGTCCCGCTGTAGCCCTTCTTTTCCGCCGCGTGGAACACGACCGAGCTGTATTCCCCCGGCCACGACACATGCGCGATGTCGCCGGGATGGCACTTGGTCTCCTGGAGGCAGACGACGTCCGCGCCGCTCGCCGTCATCCACGGCACCAGCGTGCCCTTGTCCAGCCCCGCGCGCGCCCCGTTCACGTTCCAGGATAGAAATTTCATGCCATTAAAACGTCACGCTCGCCGCGCCGCCGCCGCTTTTCAACCCCTCAGCGCCGGGAGGGTCCGCGCTCGGCCGGTCCACCAAATCCCGCAAACCCGCCTATCGTCCGTCAAGAATGCGCGAATGGTGACGTAATCCCACGATGAACCGCCTTCCTCCACCCGACACCACACCCATGACGACCGCCACCGCCCTGCCCTCCTCCTCCACCCGCACCGTGCGTTTCGCGGTCGGCGGCGCCGGCCTCGCCGCCTCCGCCGCTTTCGCTGCGCCGTTCACCCACGTTTTCGACACGCCCGTCCTCACCGACGCGACCATCACGACCGCGACCACGCAACTGGCCGCGGTGGATTTGGCCACGGGCGGAGTTCAATACTTCAACGGGAGCGATCCGGGCCCTGAACCGACCTTGCCCTCGCATCTGATGATGGGGTTTATCGCCAATGTCGACGGAGGCGGAGGAAAACCGCTGCCCTTTCCGATCGTGGTCGGTCCGGGCCAGCACGGCACCAGCCCGGACGAGGTGAACGCCTACCAGTTTCTCCACACCGTCGATGCCTCCGGCCAACTCCTCCAGTTGCTCGGAGTCGATACGCCGATCAGTGCCGACACCTTCGCGTCCGACACCGGTCCGACCACCCCCGGCGGCTTCTTGATCGACGTCCTCGACATGGGCGGAACGCAGCCCACCACCCAAGGCTTCGCCGCCTTCAGCTACCTTTCCGGCGCCACCGCCGCTCCGACCTACGGCTGGCTCGAATTCGCCTCGGACGTGCCCAGCCTGAGCTTCGCGCTGCTCGCCTACGGCTACGACGACACCGGCGTTCCCATTACCACTCCGTCCGCGTTCACGCCCTATACCGCACCGGCCCCCGTCGCGATCCCCGAGCCGTCCGCCGCCGCGCTGGGCGCCGCCCTCGCCGCCGGCTCCGTCGCTTTGCTCCGTCGCAGACGCGCAACCGCCCTCCGCGCCGCCTGAACTCGAGCTCGACCCCGCTCGTGTCCGCCCCTCGTCCGCACCTGGTGGTCGCCTGGTCGGGTGCCGACACCGGACTGGTCGACACCCTGCTCGCCCGGGACCGGCTCCCGGGCTTGGCCGCCCGCCTCGCCGCCGGCGCGCGGCTCACGCCGCTTGAGACGCCGACGGCGTCGCCGTTCGCACTCGCCGTCACCCTCGCCTCGGGCGCGAGCCCGGCGCGCCACGGGCTGCTTGCACCGGTCCAACCCTCGGCCAACGGCACGTGTTGGCAGGCCGTCGGCGCCGCGCACTGGCCGGTCCCGCCCGTCTGGGACCGCTTAGTCGCCGCCCGCCTGCCCGCCGCCGCAATCGGTTGGCCGGGCTCGCACGGCGCCGAACCGATTCCCCGGCGCTTCGTCGTTTCCGATCTCGAACTCGCCACCGTCGACGAACGCCTCGCCCCGCTGCCGCCCCTGACAACCCCGTCTTCCGACGGCGCCATCCGCGTCCGCCCCGACGACCTCGATCCCGCGTTGCTCGGCTTCTTTATTCCCTCCGCCGGCCTGCCCCCCGAACCGGCCCGCGATCCGCTTGTCCGCTCGCTCCTGCGCGACCTGGCGCTCCTCTACTCGATCCACAACACGGCCGTCTCCGCGCTCCGCGCCGAACCGGGCCCCGTTCTGCTCGCCGTGCATTACCCGCTGCCGGCGTTTTCCGGCGCGGACCTCGCGCGCCACCCAACCCTGCGCGAGGCCGCCGTCCGGCTGCTCGAACTCTTGCTGGCCGACCTGACCTGCCACGCCGCGACGGACGCCAACGTCGACCTCGTGGGACTCGCGCCGAGCGCCTCGTTTTTGCTTTCCACCCGCTCATCACCCCCGGACCGGCTCGACGACCTCGCCGCCGCCATTGCCCGCGAACTTAACCTGCCCACCGCGTTCGCTTCGCCCGCCCCTAATCCGAGGTCCGCCACCGAGCACCCGCTGCTCCGCCGCCTCCACGCTCTCGCCACCGACCCCGCGTGGCAACCGGACCGGCCGCCAACGCCGTCCGATCTCAGGAAACACCAGGCCGCGCGCGGCACCGCCTGGCTGGGCGAAAACCAGGC
>JAIXVP010000031.1 GCA_027482905.1 Opitutaceae bacterium | reverse complement strand
GTTCCGCTACCTGGAAACCACCGACCCGGAGGCCCGCGCTACTTTCACCGACGCGATCAACACCTACATCCGCCTCTATGGCCTTTACTCGCTCAGCCTCATCACCGACGCCTCCGGCAAGTGCGTCGCGGTCAACACCGCCGACGCCGCCGGCCGCGCCCTCGACACCTCCTTCCTGATCGGGCGGGACTTCTCCAAGGCCTCCTGGTTCCGCGACGCCCGCGACAGCCGCTTCCTCAAGTCGGACCTGCTCGACGGCACCGTGGTCGAGGACCTCGCCCAAGATCCGGACGCGATCAAAGTCATCGGCCCCGACCACCTTTCCGTCAGTTTTTCCGCCCCGATCAAAAACCAGAAGGGCGAGTTCGTCGGCGTCTGGCGCAACCTCGCCGACTTCCACCTGATCGTGGAGGCGATCATCCGTGCCAGCTGGGACGGCTACGACGCCAAGGGTCTGTCCGCCGCCGAGTTTATCCTCGTGAACAAGGACGGCGTCCTGCTCTCCCACTACAGCCCCGACGACACCGGTTCCAAGGACGTCACCCACGACCTGAACCGCGTGCTGAAGCAAAACATCACCGCCTCCATCCCCAGCGCCAAGGCCGCGGTCCAGACCGGCGCCAAGGGCACTGGCCGCGATTTCGACGCGGCCGACCAGCACTGGCACCTCACCGGCTACGCCAAATCCCGGGGCGCCCTGGGCTACGCCGGGCTCGGCTGGGCCATGCTGGTGCAATGTCCCGAGCACGTGTTAAACTCCGGCGTCAAAGCCGCCGACCGCGCCACCTTCCTCACCGTGGGCCTCTCGACCCTGCTCCTCTTGATCGTCGCCTTTCTCGTCGCCCGGTCCATCACCCGCCCGATCCGCGCCTGCGTGACCGCCATGGATCAACTCGCCCGCGGCGACCTCACCACCCAAGTCGCCCTCGCCCGCTCCGACGAACTCGGCGACCTCGGCAAATCGATCAACGCCTGCATCGCGAATCTGCGCCAGCTCGTCGGCTCCCTCACCCAGTCCGCCTCCGATCTGGTGCGCTCGGCGCAGGTCCTGACCGAGACCTCGCACAGCCAGGCCGCCGCCGCCGAGGAGACCACCGTGCAGGCCAACACCGTCGCTTCCGCCGGCGAGGAGCTGTCGATCAATTCCCGGACCATGTCCGAGTCCGCCACCCAGATCACCCAGTCCACCGGCACCGTCGCCGCCGCCATGGAGGAGATGTCCTCGTCCATCCAGGAGGTCGCCCGCAATTGCGCCCAGGAGTCCGAGATCGCCCGCAAGGCCGACACCCAGGCCCGCCAGACCCGCGAACTCATGGGCAAACTCGACGAGTCCGCCCGCCAGATCGGCAAGGTCGTCGAGCTGATCAACCGCATCGCCGAGCAGACCAACCTGCTCGCCCTGAACGCCACCATCGAGGCCGCCTCCGCCGGCGAGGCGGGCCGCGGCTTCGCCGTCGTCGCCAACGAGGTCAAGGAGCTCGCCCGCCAGTCCGCCTCCGCCACCGAGGACATCCGCAAACAGGTCGCCCTCATCCAGGAAAACGCCGGCGCCTCCATGCGCTCCCTCGACGAGGTCGCCAAGGTCATCGAGCAGGTCTCCCACATCTCGTCCTCCATCGCCGCCGCCGTCGAGGAACAGTCCGCCACCACCTCCGAGATCGTCGGCACCATCCACAACGTGTCCACCGCCACCGGCTCCCTCTCCCGCAACGTCCAGCAGACCGCCGAGGGCGCCGCCGAGGTCGCCCGCAACATCTCCGGCGTCTCCCAGGCCGCCGCCGACGGCGCCCGCGGCGCCGCCCGCATCAGCGCCAGCGCCACCGAACTCAACGCCCTTTCCACCTCGCTCGGCGGCCTCGCTTCCCGTTTCAAGATCTAGCCCCACCACCCGAACCAACCATGGCCCCCGCCGAACCAGCGAACCCGCCCGCCGCCCCCCGTCCATCGACCGGGCTCCGGGGCCGGTGGATCGGGGCGCTGGCCGTGACCGTGCTCGCCCTCGCCGTCGGATGGCTCTGGCGCGACGCCGACCGCGAGCTTCGCACGCGCTGGCTGAAACACGCCTATCTGCTCCAGCAGGCTCTGCCCGCCGGCTTCGACACCGCCCTCAGCGGCACGGAAAGGGACCTCGGCACTCCCGCCTACCTGCGACTGAAGAGCCGCCTCGCCCGCCTGCGCGCCGACACGCCCGATTGTCGTTTCGTCTACCTGATCGGCCGCCTGCCCGATCGTTCCATCTTTTTCTTCGCCGACTCCGAGCCCGCCGGTTCACCGGACGAGTCGACCGCCGGAATGCCCTACCCCGAGGCCAACCCGGGCATGCACGCCGCCTTCGACGGCGAAGGCGGCCAGACCTTCGGCCCCTACAGTGACAGCTACGGGCGCTGGGTCTCCGCCTTCGCCCCGCTCCCCGGCGGACCGGGCGGCGTCCGGGTGGTCCTCGGCGTGGACGTCGACGCACGCGACTGGTATGGCAACGTCGCCCTGCAACTGCTGCCCGTGCTCGGCCTCGGACTCATGATCGCGTTGGCCGTCGGCATGATCATCTACGCCATCCGCCTGCGGCGCCGTCGGCCCGCCGACCGCCAGACCGGTTTCTTCGTCCGCCTCGCCCTCGGCGCCGGCCCCGTGCTCTCCATCGGCATCCTCGCCACCCTCGCCCTATACCTCATGCGGAACCAGGACGACCTCGGCCGGGCCCAGCGCAACGATCAGCTCCTGCTCGTCCAGGCCGACGAATTGCGCCGTCTCGACGAAATCCTCACCTCGTCCTGCCTCCTCGCCGCCCACACCCTCGACCCCGCCTGGGAAAGCCGCTACCGCACCCACGCCGGGATGCTGGACGACATCCTCGCCGCCGGCCTCAGCCTGAACGGCGCCGCCCTCGGCGAACTCGTCGACGAGATCGCGGACGTGAACCGCCGTCTCTACGCCACCGAGGACCATGTCTTCACCCTCATCAAACGCGACGAGGCCACCGCCGCGCTCGGTTTCCTCGAGGCGCCCGCCTATCTGGCCGACAAGGCCGCCTACGCCGCCGCCGTGGAGCGGCTCCAATCCGTGCTCGCCGTCCGCGTGGACGACGCGATCAACGCCTCGCGGCTCCAGGGCCGGCGCAACATCCAGTTCCTCGGCGCCGCCGTGTGCATCGTGCTCGTCTGCTGGATCGTGCTGCATCATGTGTTGCGCGAACGTGACAAGACCGAGGCCCGCAACCGCCAGATCCTCACCGCCAGCGCCCGCCGCCTCGCCGACACCGTGCGCATCCGCACCGCCGCCCTGGCCGAGAGCGAACACCGCTTCCGCACCCTGTTCGAAACCATGGCCCAGGGCCTGGTCACCCAGGACGCCCAGAGCGTCATCCTCGACGCCAACCCCGCCGCCGAACGCATCCTCGGTCTCTCCCTCGAACAGCTGAAGGGCCGCGCCTCGACCGATCCGGGCTGGCACATGACCGACCTCGGCGGCCGCGTGCTCAAGCCCGAGGAACACCCGTCGATGATCGCCCTGCGCACCGGCCGCCCCGTGCTCGGCCAGACCGTCGCGGTCCACAACCCCGCCCTCGGCGCCCCCCGCTGGATCACGGTGGACAGCATCCCTCATTTCTCGGCCGAAACCCTCTCCGACCGGCCCACCCACACCCACACCACCTTCACCGACGTCACCGAACGCGTGCTCGCCGAACGCACCCTTCGCGACCGGACCAGGGAATTCGAGGGGTTTTTCCAACTCGCCCTCGACCTGCTCTGCATCGCCGACCAGGACGGCCGCTTCCTCCGCACCAACACCGCGTGGGAATCCGTGCTCGGCCACCAGTCGGACGACCTCCAGGGCGCCCGTCTCGTCGACCTCGTCCACCCCGACGACCTCGCCGCCACCCACGCCGCCCTCGGTGAACTCGCCCAGGGCCGAACCGTCGTCGGCCTGGTCAACCGCACCCGCACCCGCGCCGGCGACTACCGCGTGATCGAGTGGCGCTGCGCCCCGCTCGGCCGCTTCATCTACGCCGCCGCCCGCGACATCACCGAACGCATCAAGGCCGAGGAGAGCCGCGAGGCCCAGCGCCGCGTGCTGGAGTTCGTGATCGAGTCCGACATCTCGGGCTACTGGGACCGCGACCTCGTCAACCAGACCGAGATCTACAGCCCGGCCTGGAAACGCATGCTGGGCTACGCGCCCGAGGAGCTGCCCGACCACCCCAACACCTGGCGCCGCCTCATCCTTCCCGAGGATCTGCCCGTCACGCTGGCGGCCATGGAGAAACACGTCGCAAGCCGGGGTCGCGAATCCTTCTACGTCGAGGTCCGCTATCGCCACAAGGACGGCTCCGTCATCTGGGTGATCTGCTCCGGCGGCGTGACCGATTGGGCGCCGGACGGCACCCCCCGCCGCATCGTGGGCTGTCACATCGACATCACCCCCGCCAAGGAGTCCGAAGCCGGCCTACAGGCCGCCAACGCCCGCCTCGCCGAGGCCGGCGCCCGCGCCAACCAGCTCGCCGCCCGCGCGGAGATCGCCAGCCGCGCCAAGAGCGACTTCCTCGCCAACATGAGCCACGAGAACCGCACGCCGATGAACGGCGTGCTCGGCATGACCCATCTCCTGCTCAGCACCTCCCTGAACGAGAAACAGCGCCGCTTCGCCGAGACCATCCAATCCAGCGGCCAGACCCTGCTCCACCTGATCAACGACATCCTCGACCTCAGCAAGATCGAGGCCGGCCGGCTCGAATTGGTCGACCACGAGTTCCACCTCGGCGCCTTCCTCCAGGAACTCGCCGTCCCCTTCCGCCTCCAGGCCCAGACCAAGGGCATCCACTTCGCCTGCGAGTTCTCCCCCGACCTGCCCGGCGCCCTCCGCGGCGACCCCGCCCGCCTGCGCCAGATCCTGGTCAACCTCGCCGGCAACGCCGTGAAGTTCACCACCCGCGGCCAGGTCGCGCTGCGCATCACCAGCCTGCCCCTGGCGGCCGGCGCCCCCCACGCCCACCTGCTGCGCTTCGCCATCCACGACACCGGCCCCGGCATCCCGGCGGAACAGCTCGACCGCCTTTTCCAGAAATTCTCCCAGATCGACGCCTCCTACACCCGACAGTTCGGCGGCACCGGCCTCGGCCTCGCCATCTCCAAGGAACTCGTCGACCTCATGGGCGGCAAGATCGGCGTCGAGAGCACACCCGGCGTCGGCTCCCTCTTCTGGTTCCAGATCCCCTTCCACGCCTCCACCCTTCCGGCGTCGTCCGATTCCGCGCCCGAAGCCCCGGCCCGCCAGCTCCCCGCCCTCCCCTCGACCGCCCGCATCCTCCTCGTCGAAGACAACCCCACCAACCAGGAGGTGGCCCTCGGCCTCCTCCAGCGCTTCGGCCTCGAGGCCCGCGTGGTCGGCAACGGCCGCGAAGCCATCGACGCCCTCGCCGCCGCCGAGTTCGACCTCGTGCTCATGGACATCCAGATGCCGGTCATGGACGGTCTCGCCGCCACCCGCGCCATCCGCGACCTCGCCACCGGCCTCGACAACCCCCTCGTCCCGATCGTCGGCATGACCGCCCACGCCCTGATCGGCGACCGCGAGCAGGGCCTCGCCGCCGGCATGAACGACTACCTCACGAAACCCATCGACCCCGCCGCCCTCAACCAGGCCCTCCGCCGCTGGCTGCCCTCGGCGAACGACTTGCCAAAGTTCTCCGCCGCGACCCCGCCGGCCCCATCCGCACCGGCCCCCGTCTCCTCGACGCCTCCCGCCGTTCCCGCCGCCATCGACTGGGCCGAGCTCCGTGGCCGCCTCATGGGCGACGACCGCCTCGTGCGCCGCATCCTCGCCGCCTTCCCGGAGGATCTGGACAATATCCTCGCCTCCATCCGCGCCGCCCGCGAGGCCGGCGATCTGCCCGCCGCCGCCCGCGCCGCGCACACGCTCAAGGGCGCCGCCGCGAATCTCGGCGCCGCCCCCCTCCGGGCCGCCTGCGCCGCGCTGGAAAAGGCCGCCGTCGCCGCCGACGCCGCCGCCATCGCCGGCCTCGTCGAAGAAGTCCACGCCGCCGCCGAAACCCTGCGCGACGCCATCCGCTCCGGACCGCCATGACCGACGCCCACGACCTCAACGCCGCCGAGATCCTCGTGGTCGACGACGACGCGCTCTCCCGCGAGATGCTCGTCATGATGCTCCAGTCGGCCGACCTCCGCGTGGCCTCCGCCACCGACGGCCTCCAGGCCGTGGAACTCATCGAAAGCCGGGAGGCCAACCCGTTCGTGGCCGTCTTTACCGACGTGCAGATGCCGCGCATGGGCGGCATCGAATTGCTCGCCTGGATCAACCGGCACGCCCCCGCCACGGCCACCGTGATCATGACCGGCAACCAGGAACGCGAACTCCTCTCCGCCTCCTTGCGCGGCGGGGCGGTCGAGTTCCTCGACAAACCGTTCGACCTGCGCGCCATCCTCGGCGCTTCCCGCCAGGCCCGCGAGATCCACCACCGCCGCACCGCCCAGCTCGCGGCCGCCCGCCGCCTGCTCGACATCGCCGACATCCACCAACGCCTCTCCCGCGTCGCCCTCGCCGGATCCGGAGGCCTGCGCGCCGATCTCTCCGTCACCACCCGCTTCTACGCCATGGACGAGGCCGGCGGCGACCTCGTCCAGACCATCGCGCTCGATCCGGACCGCGTCCTGCTCGTGCTCGGCGACGTCTCCGGCCACGGACTGCGCGAGGCCTTCCTGTCCTCCTATTTCCAAGGCGTGATCGCCGGCATGGCCGGGCGGGGAGACGCCACCGGGCGCGGCATCGCCGAGGCGTTCAACCGCTTCCTGCTCGAGCAGTGGAACGCGGACGACCCGCTCGCCATCGCCACCTCGCTGAGCGTGTGCTTCCTCGAGCTCGACCTCCGCGCCCGCCGCGTCTCCATCTTGAATTGCGGCAGCCCCGGCGTGCTGCTCGCCGACGACGGCCGCGTCTCCATCCTCGCGTCCGGCGGATCGCCTCTGGGCTGGTTCCGCGAACTCGAACCCGCCGAGGCCGTCGTCCCGATTTCCGCCGCCGGCCAGATCATCCTGTGGAGCGACGGCCTGGAGGCCCACGCCACCCGCCTCGGCGTGACCCCGCTCGTCCTCGCCGCACGCATCCTGCTCGCCCCGCCCAACTCCCTCGCCTCCGGTTTTCTTCGGGACGCCGACGACGATATCGTGGTCTGCCGCGCCGCGTGGGACACGCCGGGCGACACCCGCCCGCTCGCCGGCCTGCTCGTCCACCACGCCACGTTCCCGGGCGACTCCGCCGCGCGCATCGACGATTTTCAATCCGGCTGGACCCGCCTCCTCACCGTCATCTTTCCCGACCTGCCCGAAACAGACCTGCACGACATCACGCTGTGTCTCCGCGAAGCCTTGCTCAACGCGTTCGTGCACGGCTGCGCCGGCGACCCCGCCCGCACCGCCGGAGTGGAGATCCTGATCGAACCGACGAAACAGCACCTCGTGCTCCAGGTAAGCGACGACGGACCCGGCTTCGATCCCGCCGCCCCCGCACCCGGCACCGATCCGGAACATATCTCCCTCGGCCTGCGGCTCATCCGCTCGCTCGCCTGCGAAGTCCGACATTCATCCGACGGCCGCCGTGTCGATATGACCTTCCGCCTGCCCGGCGCGCCCGCCGCATGAATCCCTCCGCCCTCCGCCTGCTGATCGTCGACGACACCGCCCTCTACCGGAAGGTGCTGGCCGACGCCGCCGCCCAGATCCCCGGGCTTGAGGTCGCCGCCGCCGTGGGCTCCGGTCCGCTTTGCCTGGGCCGGCTCGCCGCCGAGCCGATCGACCTCGTGCTGCTTGACGTGTTCATGCCCGAGATGAACGGCCCCGAGGTCCTGGAACGCATCCGCCGCGATTTCCCTCGCGTCGCCGTGGTGATGATCAGCGGCGCGACCGGCGCCGACGCCGCGATCACCGTGAAGGCGCTCGCCGACGGCGCCCTCGACTTCATCCCCAAACCCCAGACCGCGTCCTTCGCCGACGGCATGGCCCGCCTGCGCCAGCAACTCCAACATGTCGTCCGCCTGGTCCAGCTCCGGCGTCTCGGCTCGACCGCGGCCCGTCCCTCGCCGCGCCCGGCCGCCGATCCCGCGCCGCCTCCCGTTCCACGTCCGCCCCGGCGAAGCCTTTCCCCTCCGCCCGCGCTCGACTTGCTGGTCATCGCCGTGTCCACCGGCGGCCCCGCCGCGCTCCAGGCCGTCCTGCCCCGCCTCCCGGCCGGCTTTCGCCTGCCGGTCGTGGTGGTGCAACACATGCCGGCGCCCTTCACCCGCACCCTGGCCGAACAACTCGCCAAACTCTGTCCGCTCGCCGTCGCCGAGGCGGGCGACGCCGAACCCGTCCGACCCGGCCGCGTGCTGATCGCTCCCGGTGGCCGGCACTTGGAGCTGGCCCGCGACGCCGACGGCGCACTGATCACCCGCCTGACGGATGCGCCACCGGTCAACTCCTGCCGGCCCGCCGCGGACGTGCTGTTCCAATCCGTCGCCCGCTGCTCGCCGCGCGGCGTGGTGAGTCTGGTCCTCACCGGCATGGGCGAGGACGGCGCCGCGGGCGTGGCCGCACTGAAGGCCGCCATCCCGCTCTGGTCCATCATCCAGGACGAGGCCACCTGCGTCATCTACGGCATGCCCCAGGCCGTCGCCCGGCGCGAGCTGGACGACGAGAGCCTCCCGCTTTCCGCCATCGCCCCGCGTCTCGTCGAGCTCGCCCGCACCCGCCTCTGATCCTTTTCCCATGCCCGCTTCCTTCCAAAACCCGGCCGACCTCGCGCTCCTCCGCCACTACGTGTCCGAGGCCTGCTGCATCCACCTCGGCGAGGAAAAAGGCTACCTCTTCGAGGCCCGCCTCGGCGCCATGATCGCGCAATCCGGCGCGGCCGACATCCCCGATTTCGTCCGCCTCGCCCGCGCCGACCTCACCGGCCGTCTGCGCGACCGCATCGTCGACGCCATGACCACCCACGAGACCTATTGGTTTCGCGACGAACGGCCCTGGACCTCCCTGCGCAAACAACTGCTGCCCGCCCTCGCCGCGCCCCTGCGCCAGGGTCTGCGCAACCGCGTCCGCGTGCTCTGCGCCGCCTGCTCCTCCGGCCAGGAACCGTATTCGCTGGCGATGCTGATCGACACGATGTGCGCCGACGGCGCCCTGCCCGGCGTCCGCCCCGACCAATTCGAGATCATCGGCACCGACGTCTCCGCCGGCACCCTCACGCTCGCCGCCAACGGCCGCTACAACCAGATCGAGATCGTGCGCGGCCTCGGCGAACACTGGCGCCAGCGTTACTTCGCCGCCGCCGGCCCGGTCTGGGCGCTGAGCGACACCATTCGCAAGCGGGTGGTTTTCAAGCGCCACAACCTCCAGGACGACCTCAAACCCTTCGGCCAGTTCGACCTGGTTTTCTGCCGCAACGTCGCGATCTATTTCGAGGCCGAGTTTAAAAAACGCCTTTTCCAGCGCCTAGCCGCCGCCCTCGTGCCCGGGGGCCACCTGCTGTTGGGCGGCTCCGAGTCGCTCCTCTCCCACCCCGAGCTTTTCTCCGCCGTCACCCTCGGCGAGGCCGTCTTCTACCAACGCAAACCCTGACCCCTTTCCGCCATGAAACTCCTAGTCGTCGATGATTCTCTCGTGATGCGCCGCATCATCGTCTCCGCCGCCGCCGTGGTCGGCGCCGAGTGCGTCGAGGCCCGCGAGGGCGCCCAGGCCCTCGAACGGCTCAACGCCGACCCGACCGGCTTCAACCTCGTCTGCCTCGACTGGAACATGCCCGTGATGGGCGGACTCGAGTTCCTCCAAACCATCCGCGCCGACGCGCGGTGGAAAACCCTGCCGGTGCTGATGATCACCACCGAGGGCAGCCGCGACTCCATCCTCGCCGCGCTCAAAGCCGGCGCCACCGGCTACCTGACCAAGCCCTTCAACCAGCAGGACCTCCAGTCCAAGCTGATGGACTGCCTCGGGATGGGTTTCTGACCGTCCCGAGGCCGGCGACATCGGACGTGGCGGGGGCGAAAGGATTACCGGTCCCGAAGCCTCACGGGGAAAGCAAACTCCGTCGCATACAAAGGGTCCGCCAAACAGGCGTTTTTATCCCGAAATTCTGCAATTCTCGGCCAGACCCCGTTGGCTCCTCCGCCGCCCTCCGCCCTCCTTAATCAACTCACCCAAAGACCTGGGTTTACGCTCGCCTGAAGGACCGTTGCTTCACCCTGCTGGACCCTTTGGCTCGCCTCGTCTCCAGGTGTTTTTGCATTTCTCAGCATAAACCCACAGACGCGGCGCGTCTGACCGCTTAAACAACCCTGCGGAGTAATGAACAATCTCCTTGGAGATACAGTTTTTCCCGTCTTCACATGCACCTTTGCATTATGAAAAAATCCTTGTTCGTCGCTCTTGCCAGCTTACTCACCGCATCCGTTTCCGCCCAAAGTTTCTTCGGTTCGGATGATTTCAATGCCCCGGGCCCGGGCTTTAGCACGTCGCTGTGGAGCCCATTCGGCAGCTATACGCAGCAAACCAATGGCCGGGCGCAGCTCATCAATATCAACGGCGCCTACAATGTTGACGGAGGCCTCATCTGGACAAACAACGGAAGTTTAGACGTGGGCCAACACACCTACGACTGGACGGTTTCGGTGTCTGCCACTCTGGACTATGACGGCTTCAACGGTTTTCCATCACTAGGCCTCTTTGCCCAGCCCCAGGGAGGGCGCTACTTCGGAATCATGCTGCGCGGCGGCCAACCGAACGGAAGCACGCAAGTATTCAGCTCGCATACCGGCACCATCATTGGTGCCCATATCGACGGCTCCTTTGGCACGGTCGGCCTTGCCACCACCAGCACCGCTGATGTCACGGAAGTGCTACTCCGCCTGAGTTGGGATAGTTCGGCCGACACCTTGACCAGTGACTACAGTTTAGATGGCGGAGCGACCTACGCCACTTCCGTCAGCCTAACGGTGGACGGCAGCACGTTGGGCCTGACTCCAAACAACGGTTTTTCACTGATGCTCTATGCCCAGTCGGGAGGAGTTGAGCACCAGGCCAACACGATGTATTTCGACAACTTTACGGTAGCTTCAGACTCCTCGGCAATTCCCGAGCCCTCGGCCTTCAGCGCTCTCGCGGGTGCCGCCGCGCTAGGTTTGGCTCTCAGACGGCGGCAGCGCTCCACGAAAACAACGCAAAGGTCAGATCAAAAGTAAGGTCCGGACAGTTATTCCGGCCCTAGTCTCTTGGCCGGACTTACCACGGATAAGGGTTTAGGTAACATGAGTTGCATAAATCAGGCGAAATGAACAAGGAGTCAGGCCGAAAAATGCAAAATCAGAACCCGTGAAGTTTGCGGAATTTATTGGTCTGCATGACGGGTGTCGGTGCGGTTGGAGAGGCACCAGCGCGAAGGACTTCAAGGTTTATCGATCCCGATTGGTCTTGGCTTCGCTGCTCTTCGTTTACCTGCCCCAATTTGCTCAGCCGTGCCGCCCGACTGGACGCCACGTCACCCGCGCAGCGTGGCGCAGAACTCCGCCAGGCGGGTCACGCCCTTGCGGATGGTCTCGTCGCCGGTCGCGTAGCTGAGGCGCAGATAGCCCTCGGCCCCGAAAGCCGAGCCGTGCACGGCGGCGACCTTCTTTTGCTCCAGCAGGCGCTGGCAGAAATCCTCGGAACTCAGTCCGAAGGAGGAGATGTTCGGGAAAAGGTAGAACGCGCCCTCCGCCAACAGGCAGCGCACGCCGGCGATCTTGTTCAATTCGGCATGGAGGAACTTCCGGCGACGGTCGAAGGCGACCAG
>JAIXVP010000313.1 GCA_027482905.1 Opitutaceae bacterium | reverse complement strand
TGTGACGGGCCTGATGAAGGAATCGACGAAAAAACAGGATCAATAATGAATCTTTCAGATTTATAGAGAAATGAAAAATTGGCCTAACAAAGCGATGCAGCGAAGCCGATTGCTTGTCACGAGTCCTGCTTTCGCAGGCCTCGCGCCAAGCAACCGTCTCGCTGATCTTTGACGTTAGGCAGAAATACAATGAAAACACGTTTCACGCTAGTTATACTCGTGGTTGGCGCTGTGTGTCTATCGTGGTTCCTGGGGCGAAACTCCGGCAAGCAATACTCACTAGGCTTGCAACGCGGCACCTTAGTAGTTGGTTTAGCTGCCGCAGAATCGCTACGGCAGGGAAAGATCGAAGATGCACAGTCCAAGATCGATGCTCTTGTTTTCTCGTCGGCTATCTTTATGTTAGAAGATGATTATTGGAAACATAATTTTGCAGTTACCACTGTAACACCGAGTCTAATAGAGTATCGCCGAAAATACCGACTTGAGCAATCTGCATGGTCTCCGGCTGAGCACACATTGAATAGTCTCCTAAATCCAAAAAGTGAAAAATGAGCCCAACAAGGCGATGGAGACAACTCCGGTAGCTGTCACGATTCCGGCTTACGCCGGAATCGCGCCATCTACCTCCGTGTCTCATCTTTGACGTTGGGCATATTCAAACAATTTTCGATCCCTGTTCTTTTATAGAGTGACCACGCTTTCGTAGCCTGGGGCCGAAGTGCGCTGAAGCGCACCTCGGCTTTGGTCCGGCTGGCGTTCAGAAATACAAATCAGTTTGCTGACTTCGACACATCGTGAAGGGCATCGCGCAAAGCGCTCAGCCCATCGCTTATAGGTTCCGATGCAGTATCCCACGAATCCGATCTATCCAGAACCGAACCGACTCAGACCGATTCCCCGCTATAACCCAGAATTGACCTAGAGCGTATGAATCTCCTATCTCATTTAGATTGAACGAACCACTGAGCCCAACCATGCGTTGCAGCGAAGCCGATTGCTTGTCACGGATACTGCTGCGCAGTCTCCGCGCCAAGCAACCGGCTCGCTGAACTTTACGTTGGGCAGAAAAAAATGAAAACCGCCGACCTACTCCCCATTGAGCACAATGAAAGATTGAATGCAGTCGTGATGCTATCATGGAAGATTTTGCAGACCCGGTTTACGCAAGGTCGTCACCGAATCCCTACTGAAGCACCATTTCAGCATTACTTCGGTCATATATTATCCATTATCGGCGAGAGTTTCTGTATGAGTCGCGAAGATAAATTTGTGGTCGATTTGGAAGAGCGTATTCTCGACATAAAAGATAAAAGCAAATTTATAGATATTGTCTGTGGATTCCAGAATTCGAATACTTATTGCGCGATTGAACTGAAATTCAAGAAGAAGAGCCAGGGAGCACAGGACTTCGGGAGAATTGATTCGTATGTAGATATTGAGGCAGTCGAGCTAGCTATCGAAAAGAAGAAATATGCGATGGGCTTTTTCTTTATTATTACAGATTCTACCGCATATGTGAATCCGTCGAAAATTGGAGTCGGCACTATTTTTCCGATGCATGATGGCGCATCTGTTGCTGCCGGTTCATTTACTGCCATACATTGCAAGGGACGCGAAGGCGTTGTAGTTACTCTGAGAGATTCATACTCGTTTGGTTGGGAGAAGTCGGGGGATTGGTATTTCATGTGTGTCCCCATTAAAAAAACGGAGCCCAACAAGGCAGTAGAGCCAACGACCATACATGTCACGAATCGTGCTCCGAGCAGCACGCTTCGCGCCATGTATGGTCGCGGCTCACTTTGAACGTTAGGCAGAATCAAACATATTCGAACCCCATGCGTCATATCCACAATTTCATCATCGCTGCTACTGCGCTACTATTTTCCGGCTGTGCGCACGTCACCGAGCCATCGGAAAGCTCGCTTTACTCCGAAAAGGGCGAGCTTTCGATTCGATATATTTCACCGATTGGCGAACTCACAAGCCAATTTAATGTCTCACTTCGTGTTCAGGCAATTCGGTTTACGTCATCCGATGTCCAAAAGACCCAAAATGGTGCTATGGTTTTCGTCGCAGGCCATTCCGTTTTTCTTCCCATATCACAGATTGCCCCGCTCGCCCAAGGTATTGAGCGAGTTTGTGCGACACAACCTGGAATCCCGCCCTTTGAGAGCTATCGGGCAGACTACAGAGTAACATGCGGTATCTCAGTTTCAGCTCCAAACTCCGATAGCGCTGATATGTATTCTTGCTGGATTGATACAGGAGAAAAACGATTTTTCACCACAAGGGAAGGCCTGCAGCAGTTTAAGTCATTTATCATAGAGGCCGAGAAGAGAGTCAGATGAGCACTTAGGAATCTAAGATTTTATACAAACTGAGCCTAACAAAGCAGTGGAGCTAAGCCGATTGCTTGTCACGGATGCTGCTAAAGCAGCCTCCGCGCCAAGCAACCGGCTAGCTCACTTTTGACGTTAGGCAGAAATAAAAAACCAATGGAACCTGGCCGCCGCAGCATATACATTTACGAAATTTCTCGCCGCGTTGGAGAGATACTTCACTACATTTGGGATCCGATCGGCGTTCGTGGCGCCCCGAAGGCCAGAGATGAATACGATAGTTATGTTTCCCCGATTTTAGAACTGCTCGAAAGAGGCGTGACTGAAGCGGAACTAAGTGCTTGCTTAACGGAATTCGCTACAGGTGCCATGGGATTGAACAGAGGCCCAAGAGGAAGTTCTGATGATCTTGAAGTATCTAAGCTTCTTATCGCGCACTATAATATCCTGAAGAAACAATATGAAGAATGAGCCTAACAATGTGATGCAGCGAAGCCGATTGCTTGTCACGAGTCCTGCTTACGCAGGCCTCGCGCCAAGCAACCGGCTCGCTGATCGCCGACGTTAGGCAACCCAATCCACCAACCCCCACCGTTGAACCCGCTTGCTCGGCACAATTCCCGTTCGTGGCACAATCCGGTTGTTCGGCAAAAATTTATTTTCGTTGGTCATAAGTAAATAATTCTACTCACTTCCCGAAAGAAAAATCAAAAAAACAAACAACCTATGAAAACACCATTCATCTTCGCGTCATTCCTAATTCCCGCCGCTTTATCGGCTCAAGTTGTCCTGACGGATGATTTTAGTTCACCCTCTGTTGATTCCTTAAAATGGATAGTTGCCACTCCAGTCGGTGGATCATCGGTTAATCAGAGTGGCGGCTTTGTCACATTAACAGAAAGAGGAACCTTAATTTCTCAAAACTCTTTCTCCGGGGATATTCAAATCAGCGGTTCATTCACGATGAATCAAAATTTAGAGCACTTCAAGATTGTGGCGCGAACCGATGGATCAATTCCATCTGGAAATTCTTTCGCGGAAAGGAATGGAATTATTTTTGCATTTTCAAATGATGGGGATCAGATTTCTATTCAAAGAATTGATTCAAACAATAATCATACGAATTTAGCCGTTAAGTCTTACGCTCTTCAAAGCGGCCAGACTTATAGTTTTTCGGCATCCTTAATTGGAACATCAATTGGATTTACTGTGAATGGAGTTGAGGAATTAACCGCGATTAGTGATTACTCAAGCGGCGGCAAAATTGCCTTATTCAGTAGGTCAGGATTCGGCACTTCATCGACTTTGGATGAAATTTCCGTTTCGGCAATTCCAGAGCCCGCGAGTTTTGCGGTATTGGTTGGATTTGGCGCGTTAGGGCTGAGCGGATTAAAACGTCGGCGAAAATAATTTTTCCACTGAATTTTATTTTAGTTTGCGCTAGATTATAATTATTTATCGCCAGATTTTTACATTATCACGTTGACTCGAAAGGAGAAGCCATATAGCTTAATATATTGAAGTTGCCTTGGCGGGCGATGGCTGAAAACAAAAAATAAAAAATATGGCTAAATACTCAGAAATTAAGAATGGATGCTGGCCTCACGGCATTAGAAAATGGACCCGCGTAGACTTTGATTCAAATACGCCGCCTCACAGGGGATTGGCTGAGACAGAAACAGATCGAGATTTACAGAAATCGCCTCAGCAATTGTTATGCGATGTTCACGAGGGGGTTTTGCCAGTGAATGATTACTTTGTTAAGGTTGGCGCGGGAGGAAAGTTAACCGATACGGATTATTTGATTTGTTATACGGCTCTCCTTAATTCTCAGAAAAAAATCGCTTCTCTGAACGCTAAGATTGCAATAGATTCTGGAAAATCCACAAGACTGTCTATGTGGATTGCATTTCTTTCTTTGGTAGTTGCCTCGATTGCCCTTGTCAAAAGTTAGACCCAATAAAAATAAGAATGAGACAGCAGATCATCAAAAGAAAGGCACAGCCTAGAACGATTTGTGACTCAATAGGCAAATGACCGGCTGGATTTGAGAACCAAGAAAAAAAAACAAAAAACAAGCCTAACAAAACGCTGCAGCCAAGCCGACCGCTTGTCACGAATCGTGCTTTATCCCCGCTGCGCGGGGGCACGATTCGCGCCAAGCGGTCGGCTGGCTGAGCTTGAGCGTTAGGCAGAAACATGAAATTCAGAGGCACAATACGATTTGGCCCTCAGCGGGTGATGTGGCCTTTCGGAAAGGTTGAAATCGGAAAGGACCATATATCTATCGCGGGATTTGGAATCCGATGCATTATACAGAAAAAAGAAATAAGACGAATCGAATGGCAGAATAGTTATTTCTCCGAAGGCATAAAGTTGATTCACACTTGTCCCGACCTAGATACCACGGTAATCTTCCGAACCTCACGCGCAGAGGAGTTTATTGATCTCGTAAAGAAGTTGGGTTACCCTACAATTTCGATCTAATCTGAATGAAAAATGGGCCTAACAAATCACTAGAGCCAACACCTATGCTTGTCATAAATCGTGTTGGCAAACGAACCGCGCCCGCCATCGCGATCGTCCGGTCGTAACGTTGTTTGATCGAAAAAGGTTAAGGTGGTGTAAATCTCCCTGCCTTTGCCCCCTTGGTCTGCTTCGCTCTGCCAATGGATTCCGAGACCCCTCCGCACGGCCGCGTGGCCGTGCTCATGATCGACGACGACCGTAAACTTTGCCGGTTGGTCTTAGATTATCTCTTACCGTTGGGCTTCGACGTCACTGCCGAGCATGACGGCGCGACTGGCGCGCTGCGTGCGGTTGAAGCCGGGGCACCTTGGCAGGCGGTTATCCTGGATGTCATGCTACCCAGCCTTGATGGCTTCGAGGTGCTGCGCCGCATCCGCCGCTCGAGCGAGCTACCCGTGCTCATGCTCACGGCGCGGGGCGACGAGACGGATCGCATCGTGGGTCTTGAGGTGGGGGCTGACGATTATCTGCCCAAAACGTTTTCCTCCCGGGAACTTCTCGCCCGCTTGCGAGCCGTTCTGCGCCGCAGTGGCGCCCGGCCCGCCGCCGGCCTCCCTCCGCTGGTCGAGATCGTGGTCGGGCCGCTGCGAGTTCGCCCCGAGGCTCGTCTGGCGCTACTCCATGATCATCCGCTGGTTTTGACTCCGGTGGAGTTCGATCTGCTCGCGAGCCTCGCCCGCGCCCATGGTCGGGTCCGCACCCGTGAGGCCCTGCTCGATGAGATCCGCGACCGGCACTACGACGTCTTCGACCGTTCCATCGACGTCCACATCTCCGCCCTGCGCAAAAAGCTCGGCGACGACGCGCGCCAGCCGCGTTTCATCCGCACCCTGCGCTCCGCCGGCTACATGCTGGTCGATCCGGAATCGCCCTGAGCCCGCGCCCCGACATGCGCATCCCGCTAAAGTTCAAGGTTTCGTTCTGGCTGCTGTTGAACTTGCTGCTGCTCGCCGCGCTGGCCGGGTTCGCCGTGTTCCGGGCCGGCGACGGCATCGCTTGGGATTCCTTGGTGGCGGGGGATTTGGGCCGGCCGGTCCAGGCTTGGGCGGAGATCACGGTCGGCGATCTGCGCACCCGTCCCCGCTCCGAGTGGGACGCCGCGCTGGTCGAGGCCGCCAAAATTCGCGGCGTGAGCCTGGCCTACTACGGGGTCGGCATGCGCCGGCTCGCGGGCGACGAGCGTAAACTCCCTTCCCTGCTGCGGGACTGGATGACCCTGCCGGCGCGCGCGCGGGATCCCAAGCTGCGCGACGGGCCGCCTGACCGGGGTGGACCCGGCGGTCCCGGCGGACCGCCGCCCCCGCGTTTCGGCGAGGGCGACGAAGGGCCTCCGCCGCCCTCGCGTGCGCTCGACGCGGCACCGGGCATGGGCGCGGGCCCGGTGCTCGGGCGGCCGCCTTCGCGGGTTTTGGTGCCCGCCACGCCCGAGCCCGGTTATTGGGTCGGCATCCTGATCGGCCAGCCCGGCCGGTTGCGGGAGTATCTGGTCGTCTACGTGCCCTCGTTTTGGGTCCTGCTCGACGTGCTCGAACTCAAAAACGCCCTTTGGTTCGCGTTGGGCGCGGTGGTGTTGTCCGTGCTCATCTGGCTGCCTTTTGTGAGCGGGGTCACCCGCACGCTGGGCCGCCTTACCCAGGCGACGGAGCGCATCGCCGACGGACGTTTCGACACCCGCGTGCCGGGCGAGCGACACGACGAGATCGGCGAACTCGGCGTCGCCATCAACCGCATGAGCTCTCGCCTCGAGCTGCTCGTCGGCGGGCAAAAACGGTTCCTCGGTGATATCGCCCACGAACTCGGCTCCCCGCTCGGGCGCATGCAGATGGGCGTCGGCATCCTGGAGGAACGCGTCCCGCCTGAGCTTCGCCCCGCCGTGGCCGACGTGCGCGAGGAGGTCGCCCAAATGGCCGACCTTGTGGCCGAGTTGCTCGCCTTCACCCGGGCCGGCCTGTTGCCGCGTGCCGCCGCGCAGGTGCGGGTGGAACTGGAGCCGCTCGTCGCCCGCGTGCTCGGTCGCGAGGCCGCCGGCGACGCCGTCGCGGTCGATCTTCCCGCCGGTTTGGCGGTGCGCGCCGACGCCGACCTGCTGGCCCGCGCGGTTGG
>JAIXVP010000186.1 GCA_027482905.1 Opitutaceae bacterium | reverse complement strand
TGGCGAGGTCGAGGCGTTCGCCGGTGTTCGTCAGCTGGCCCTGGGTGAAGACCTTGGACGTCGCGGCGACGCGCGAGCCGTTGCCCACCTCGATGCCGGTGGGCACCTGGTTGCCGCCACCGGCCTCTGCGCCGGCGTTGCGGGGTTTCTGATACAGCAGATCCTGAAACTCGATCGTGCTGCGCTTGAAGCCCGGGGTGTTCACGTTCGCGAGATTGTTCGCGATGGTGTTCAGGTTCAGCTGCTGGGCTTCCATGCCGGTGGCGGCGGAGTAGAGGGAGAGGTTCATGGCGATGCGGGGCGGACGGAGTTCAGGTGAGGGTTTCGAGCGTGCGCTCCATGATCTTGTCGCGACTCTGGATCATCTTCTGGTTGGCCTCGTAGGCGCGGGCGATGTTCACCAGGTCGACCATCTCGCGCAGCGGGGCCACGTTGCTGGCCTCCTGGTAACCCTGCTGGACGAGCGGCGCCTCGACGGGGACCATGCCGGCGCCGGCGCCGGCGCGAAACAGGCCGCCGGCGAGCGGAATGAGACGGGACGGATTGGCCGCCTTCACCACGGCGATCTTGCCAAGCACGGCGTCGCCCTGGCGGACGGTGCCGTCCTCGTTGATCACGGGCGCTCCACCCTGGGGTTGCAGTTGGATCGGCGAACCGGATTCGGACAGCAGTTCAAGCCCTTGGCTGGTGACGAGGGTGCGGTCGCCGCGAATCTGAAGCTGACCGGAGCGGGTGTAGGCGGTGCCGTCGTCGGTGCGCACGCTGAAAAAACCCTCACCCGACAGGGCGAGATCCAGGTCGCGGCGCGTCGGATGGTTCTCACCCGGCAGAAAGGAGATCGCATAGCGGGTCTGCGGAAACAACGCGGGCATTCCTTCGCCGCGATCCGGACGCGAGGATGAATCGACCAGAACCTCGCCATTGGCCTCGGCCCCCACCTGCACGGTGCGGCGTTTGAAGCCGGACATCTGGCTGGAGGTGATGTTCTGCGACACGGCGTCCTGCCAGCGCTCGAGGGCGCTGAGGGAGGCGGCGCTTTGATAGAGACCGACGTTCATGCGGTCGGCTAAGCAATGCAAATGCCAATTTTGTAAACAGCTCTATACTAAAGTTTAGAGACTTTCATAATCCCCATCGCATTTTGCGTTGGGGTCGGGGAAAAAACTGCCGAGCGCCGTCCAGAGCGTCGAAAGCGGCGAGTTTATACCGCCCCGCGAGCACGCTCCATCCCCCTACCCGGCCGAAACCGGTGTTGGCACGCGGACGCGGTCAGGCCCCGGCCGCGTAGAGGCAATCGACCTCGATGCGTTCTCCGCAGGCGCAGGTCACGATGATGCGGGTGACGCGGTCGCCCTCGCGCACGCAATCGACCTTGGTGGCGCCCGCCGGAGCGCCGCCGGCGTGGCCGTGTCCCGCCGGGCGAACGGGGGCGGCGACGGGTTTTACTCCGCCGGCCGTGGAAGGGAAAGGCACGGGCACGGAGGCGTGGACGGTGGGCGCGTTGACGCGCGGACGGTCGGACAAAAAGGATTTCATAGCTGTGCGGGCGGAGGCGTGGGGATGTCTTTCTTGCCGAGGCGCAGGCTCAGGGTGACGCGTTGGTTGGCCTCGGCCTCGGGTGCGGAAAGCGGGACGGGACGGGTGTCGCCGTAGCCGCTGACGCGCTCGATCAATTTGCCGTCGACGGCGTAGCGCACGAGGGCGCGGCGCGCGGAGTTGGCGCGGTCGGCGGACAACTCCCACGGGCCGTAGGCCGCGTCGGGCAAGTCGAGACCGGCGCGGGTGTGCCCCTCGATCACCACGTTGAAGCCGTTGCGGTCGATCATCCACGCGAGGCTTTGCATCACGAAGTCGCCCCAGGACGTGAACGCGGCGGTTTTTTCAGCGAAGAGCGGCTGGCGGGCGCGGTCGAACAACGTGACACGCAGGCCGTCGCTGGTCACCTGCACGTCGATGGGTTTGTCGGCCATCGATTCATCCATGTTCAGCAGGCGGAAAAAGTCCTTCGCGACCGAGTTCAGGAATTGCAGGTCGACGGAGCGGGCGTTGGAGGAGTTCGCGGAGGGATCGTCGGATTTTTTATTGCCCGAGGAACCGCTCGCGGGCCGGCTGGATTCGAAGTTCAGAATGCCGGATTTGGCGTCGAGGGGCGACTTGAACGGCGTCTGGAAATAGCGGGACGTGGCGACGAGCACCTCCTTGTCCTGGGAGCAGATCCACAGGACCATGAACAACGCCATCATGGCGGTCACGAAGTCGGCGTAGGCGACCTTCCAGGCTCCGCCTTTACCGGCCATGGCGGGGAGCGGACTGCGGCGTTGACGGGTTCATGGCGAAAGAGAAGGGAGGGATCATTTGCCGGCCGGCATGGCCTTGAGCAGATTCTCGAGTTCATCGCCCTCGGGCTGGACCGTGCTCTCGAGGGTGCGCCGGGCTATCTCGACCGCGATCAGCGGGGAGTGGCCCTTGGCGAAACCGGACACGGCGGTCATGATGCATCGCAAGATCATGGTGTCGCCGAGATTCAGCGTGTTGATGCGGTAGGCGATGGGGTTGACGAAGCCATACGCGACGAAGATGCCCAGCAGGGTGCCGGTGAGCGCGGCGGCGACCTTCTCGCCCACCGCCTCGGGTCCCTCGGAGATGGCGGACATGGTATTGATGATACCGAGCACCGCGGCGACGATACCGACCGCCGGCAGCGAGTCGCCGACCATCTGCATGAGGTGGACCGGGTGGGAGTTTTCCTCGGCCTTGGAATTCATCTCGGCCGTCATCAGGCCCTCGATCTGGTCCGGTTTGATCTTACCCTCGATCACGGGCTTCATGCCGTTGATAAAGAACTTCAGGCGCTCGGGATGTCCGGTCACGACGGGATACTTGGCGAAAATGGCGCTTTTGTCCGGATTCATCACGTGTTCCTCGAGGGCGATCAGGCCGTTGCGGCGGCCGACCATGAAGATCTCGTAGAGCATCTTTAACAGCTCGAGGAAGTCGGCTTTGGCGGCGGGTTTGCCTAGGATGGCGTGTTTGATCTTGTGGATCAGCTCGATCATCGTGTGCGCCGGGCTGGCGATGACCAGGATGCCGGCCGCCACGCCGAGGATGACGACGAACTCCGAGACGTGCAGCAGCACGACAGGGTTGCCACCCGCCAGAATGAAGCCGCCCAGGGTCGAGGCCAGGACGATGAACGCGCCGACGAGGATCAACATGACGAGGAGGAACGGTCGGTCCGTTCAACGATCCCGCGCCGCGTCGATGGTGGCGCGAAGACCGAGGATGGCGCGGGAATGGATCTGGCAGATTCGCGACTCGGTGAGTTTGAAAACCGCCGCGATCTCGGCGAGGCGCATGTTTTCGTGGTAATACATCGATAGGACACGCCGTTGTATATCGGGCAGTTCCTGGATTTTTTGAGCGATCAATTGAGAAAGCTCCTCCTGCTCGATGCGATTCTGCACGGGGACGGCCTGCTCGTCGGCGATCAATTCGTGGCGATTGCCGCCGTCGTCGTTCTCGCCGGCGTCGTCGATCGCGATGAAGCTGATCGGGCGAACCTCGACCATCCAGTGGTCGTAGTCCTTCTGGGAGAGGCCCAGCCGGGCGCGAATCTCCTCGTCCACGGGAGGGCGTCCGAGGGACTGCTCGAGATCGGCGATCGCGAGCTTGATCTTGCGGGCCTTGGCCCGGGCGCGGCGCGGGAACCAATCCAGACGGCGCAGCTCGTCGAGCACCGCGCCGCGCACCCGCGTGGTGGCGTAGGCGGCGAAGGTGTTCTGCTGGTCGGGGTTGTAACGGCGGACGGCGGCGATCAAACCGGTCACGCCGACGCTGTAGAGGTCGTCGGCGTCGACGTGCGCCGGTAGGGTGAGCTTCATGCGGTCCACCACGTTGCGCACGAGGGGCAGGTAGCGTTCGAGAAGTTCGTTCTCGTTCACGGTGCCTCCGGCGGACTGATAGGCGCGCCAGGCGGAGGAGGCGGGCGAGGTCCGCGTATCGGCGACGGGGGCGGGGGGGGCTTCTAGGTTCATGACGGATGCGGGTTACGGGTTGGTCTCAGCGGGAGGAAACGGCCGCCGGGGCGGCGTTGCGTGGAGAGGGAGCGGGCCGGGCGGCGGGCGGCGTGGCCGGAGCGGGAGTCGAGGCGGCTTTGTCTTTTTTCTTCGCCTCGTCGGCTTCGGCCGCCAGCTCGGCCGCCTCGGCGGCGGCGCGGCGCGTGGAGACCGTCTCGGCGAAAGCGCGGTCCAGGACACCCCAGAACCAACGGCCGAGGAAGGCGGTCGCGAGGCAGGCCAGCGCGGCGTCGCGCAATACGAGATCCACGGGACGTTCGGCGGTGAATCCCGCGACGGCGACCAACAGGAAGCCGAATGCGCCGGAACTGAGCACGACGTATTTCATCGGAGGTCCTCCCCGCGGAGCGGCAAGGTGCGGCGCAGCACGGTTTCCAGCACGTCCGTCTCCAGTTCGCCGGTGAGACCCGGTCCGGTGCCGAGGAACAAAGGCGCGAGCTCGCCCTCGAGCAGAAACTCCCAGAGTCGGCCGCAGCGCGGCGCCTCGTCGAGGTGGGTGCAGACGAGATGGGTGGCGCCGAAATCGCGGCCGCGGGCGTAGGCGGCGCGGAGGGCGTCGGCGTCGTAGGCGGCGTTCAGGACCAGCACGCGGCCGCCCATACGTTCGCGTTCCAGGAAAGTCGCGCAGTCGCGGGCCGCGCGGGTGCCGGCCGCCGGAAGGCCCGGCAGGTCGGCGAAAAGAAAATCTCCGCTCGGCGCACCCGTCGCCCCCGGCGCGTAGTGCTCGACCGGCACGCCCAGGGCCTCGCAAAACACTTCCAGCGTGGGCGCCGGGTTCGGGCGGTCGAACTCGACCTTCCAGACCGTGCCGGAGCGGGACTGGGTGAACACCTCGCGCGCGAGCCATTTGCAGAGCGCGGTGGTCCGCCCCACGCCGGCGGCGCCGAGAAAGGCGACCCGGGCGGGCAAGGGCCGCGGCGGGCGGGCGGCGGCGCGCAGGTCCCGCGCGAGATCGGCCAGGGCCTCGTGCAGAGGACGATGGGCGGCGGCGCGCCAGCCGGGCGAGGCCTCCAGACGTCCGAGAAGACGCTCGGGAAACCCGGCGCGGCGCAAGACCGCGGGCAGGCGCGGTTCGGACAGGACCAGGGCTTCCTCGGCCGCGACCCGCGGAGCCGCAACCGGCTCCGACGCCGGAGGCGACGGCAATTCGGCGACCACCTCGAATCGCGGTGAACCAAAGATGCGGCCCAATGCGCCGCGCGGTTGATTCTGCACCGAGACCACCCGGGCGGACGGCCCCAGCCGTGCGCGTATCGTGTCGACCGCCTCCGCGGCGGAGCCGACCGAGAAGCGGTAGGTGCCGGGCGTGGCCGTCGGTTCGGCGGAACTGGGGGGATTCAAGACCATGGCGAAGGTGCGGACTAGGCGGCGACGCGCAGGGGCGCGGCGGCGGCGAGGGCGGCGGGAAGCGGGATGATGCCGGCGTTCTCCACCTCGGTGGCGGAGGGCAGTTCCTGGTAGGACAGGATCGTGATGCGCGGAAAGGAGGGTTCGAGGAAACGGCGCAGCGCCAGTCGTATCTCCGCGCCCACGACGACGACGGCCGGTCCGCCGGCCTCGGTCAGCGTGGCCACGCCCCTGGAGAGATGTTCGAGCAGGTGGCGGCCGAGCTGGGGATCGAGCGCGAGACCGACCTCGCCCGGAGCGCGGTGCACGCGGCCCGCCAGCGCCTGTTCCAGTCGGGGATCAAGGGTGAGCGCGCGGACCACGCCGGGGCGGCTCTCGAATTCGCCGACAAAATACAGGCCGAGGCGGCGGCGGACGAGTTCGCTCAAATCGTCGGGATTTTTGGTGCCGACCGCGAAGTCGGCGATCCCCTCGAGAATGACCGGGAGCCCGAGCACGGGCACGCCCTCGCGGAGCAGGTTTTGCAACACGCGCTGGATCACGCCGAGGTTCACGAGGTCGGGTAGGAGCTCCGTGACCAGGGCCGGGTGCGAGGTCTTCACGTGGTCGATCAAGGTCTGGACGTCCTGCCGGCCGAGCAGGAGGTGGGCGTTGCCCTTGAGGATCTCGGACAGGTGGGTGATGACCACCGAGGCGGCGTCGACCACGGTGTAGCCGTTGAGCTCGGCGACCTTGCGTTCGGATTCCTCGATCCAAACCGCGTCCAGGCCGAAAACCGGTTCCCGACAGGGCGTGCCGCGCAACGCGACGCGGCTGCCGGAGACGTTCATAGCCATCCAGCGGCCGGAGTGCACGGAACCGCGGCCGACGACCTTGCCGCGCAGCAGAAACCGGTAGTCGTTGGTCTCGAGCTCAAGGTTGTCGCGGACGGAGATGGGCGGGACGATCACGCCGCGCTCGCGGGCGAGTGTCTTGCGCACGCCGGTGATGCGAACGAGCAGATCGCCGCCGCGCGCGGCGTCGGCCAGGGCGAGCAGACCATAGCCGACCTCGATGGCGAAGACGTCCTGGTCGATCACGCGCCGGAACTCCTCGGGGATGGCCGAGTTGGAACCGGCGGCGGCCGGCGCGGCGGAGGCCTCGCCCGCCTTGCCGGTGGAGGATTTCCCCGCGCCCGAGCCGGCGGCGGCCGGGGCTTCGGCGAACTCGTCCGGCCGGCCCTTGGCCAGTTGTTTTCCGACATAGTAGGCGACGCCGCCGAGAATCGCGAAGGGCACGAGCGGCATGCCGGGCAGCAAGCCGAAACAGCCAAGCATCACACCGACCACGCGCAGCGCGCGGGGATGGCTCGCGAGCTGGCCGCCGATTTGCGCGCCGAGATTGGAGTTTTCCGAGGCGCGCGTGACAAGCAGGCCGGCGGCGACCGAAACGATCAGGGCGGGAATCTGGGCCACGAGTCCGTCGCCGATGGACAAGAGGGTGAATTTCGCCAGCGACTCGGTCAGGGACAGATCCATCTGGAGGACACCGATCGCGAAACCGCCGAGGACGTTGACGAGGGTGATCAGGATGCCCGCGATGGCCTCGCCGCGCACGAACTTCGAGGCGCCGTCCATCGAGCCGTAGAAATCGGCCTCCTTTTGCACCTTCAGGCGACGGGCGGTGGCGGTGACCTCGTCGATCACGCCGGCGTTCAACTCGGCGTCGATCGCCATCTGCTTGCCGGGCAGCGCGTCGAGGGTGAAGCGCGCGGTCACCTCGGCGATGCGCCCGGCGCCCTTCGTGATGACCACGAAGTTGATCAGGACCAGGATGATGAAGACCACGAAGCCGACCACGTAGTTGCCCTGGATGACGAGGTGGCCGAAGGACTCGATCACGCCGCCCGCCTCGCCCTTGGTCAGGATGAGTCGCGTGGTGCAGATGTTCAGCGCCAGCCGGAACAAGGTGACCGCGAGCAGGATGGTCGGGAAACCGGAGAACTCGGGCGGATCCTTGACGTAGATCACCACCATCAGGACCAGCAGGGAGAATCCGAGGCTCAGCGCCCGGCGCAGATCCC
>JAIXVP010000066.1 GCA_027482905.1 Opitutaceae bacterium | reverse complement strand
GGCCGGATGGACCGGAGGTGGCGGTGGTCTGGTTCTCGGCCCGGCTGCGGTCATAGAAGATGCGCACGTCGGCCTTCGCGGAGGCGCCGTCGGCGGCGAGGAGTTTTTTCGCGCGCACCAGGGCCTTTTTGGTGCTCATGGTGAGGTTCACCTCGGCCGGGAAGATGTTGTCGGCCCCGAGGGTGGTCAAGGCGCCGCTGCGCCGGAGCACGCGTTCGACGTCGGGGTTGATGCCGCTGATGAGCAGGTGGCGGCCGGACTTGACCAGCGATTCGTGCAGCTGAAGCAGGGAAAGCACGGACGTGGCGTCGAGGTGGCGGGCGTTTTTCATGCGCAGGATGACCACGCGGATGCCGCCGTCCTGGGCGAGGTGGCGCACCTGGTCCTGGAACAGGTCGGCGGCGCCGAAAAACAACTCGCCCTCGACGTGGACGATGGAGATGGCGGCGTCGCCCCGGTCCTTCGGCTCCTCCAACTGGGCGAGCTGGCCCTCGGCGTTGAACCCGTATTCGACCAGCGAGGGCGCGCTGGCCTTGTTCAGGAAAAGCGCGAGGGACAGGCCGAGGCCGATGTAAATCGCGACATCGAGCTTGAAGAGGAACGCGGACAACATCGTCACAGCCAGCACGATGGCGTCGGACCGGGTGGCGCGCCACGCGATGCGCAGCTGGTCGCGGTTGATCATCTTGAGGCCGATGCGCATCAGGTGGGCGGCGAGGGCGGGCACCGGCAGGAAGTTGATCAACGGCGCCACCAGGAACAGCGCCCCGAGGACCATCAGGCTGCTCGAAAGGGCGGCGATCTGGGTGCGCGCCCCGCTCTGGATATTGGCGGCGGAGCGGGCGAAGGAGGCGGAGCCGGGCATGGCGCCGAAGGCCGCGCAGCCGACGTTGGCCAGACCCATCGCCATCAGTTCTTGGTTGGGATTGAAGGCCTGGCCGGAGCGGGCGGCAAGGGTCTTGCCGATGGCGATGGCCTCGAGCATGCCGAGCAGCGAGATGGCCAGCGCGGTGCCCATCAACGCGGGAACGGCGGACACGCTGGCATCGCCAAAGGGCAGGCCGATGAACGAGGGCAGCGAGCCGGCCAGCTCGCCCTCGCCCGCGATGGTGCGCACTCCGAGCACATCCAGCCCGACCCAGCGCGTGAAAAGCGAGATGAGCACGAGCCCGAGCAGCTCCGCCGGCACCCAGCGGGCGAGGCGTTCGAGCACGTGGAAGAGCAGCAGCGTGACCACCCCGATGGCGACCGCGTAGTGGTTGAAGTCCAGGGTCAACACGTGGCGCGCGGTGCCTTCCAGCGAGGCGAAAAGGTTGCCGCGGGTGGACGGCGCGCCGACGAGGTTGGGCAGCTGGCCGACGGCGAGCAGGATGCCGATGGCCGTGCCGTAGCCGATGATCACGGCGCGGGACACGAACTGCGTGAGTTTGCCGAGCTTGGCGAAGCCGGCGACGAGCTGGAAAAACCCGATGAGAAACGCCATCACCAGCGCGAGGCCGGGCGCGGTCAGGCCCATCGCGGGCAGGCTGGCGATGGCGCTGGCCATGAGCAGGCTGATCGAATTGGTCGGGCCGAAGACGAGATGGTGCGAGGTGCTGAACAACGCGGCGAGGAAGCCGCCCACCACCACGCTCATGATCACCATCTCGGGCGGCAGGCCGGCGATCAGGGCAAAGCCCACCGCCTGCGGGATGGAAACGAGGGCGACGGTCGCACCGGCGAGCAGGTCGGCGCGCAGCAGGGGCCGGGTGTAGCGCTTCAACTCGCGCAACACGGGCGGAATCGGGTCGAGGCGCAGGTAGTCGACGGCGTCGGACAGCACGCCGCCGGCCTGGTTCAGGACGCGGGCGGCGTGGTCGGTCGGGAGATTAGCCAAGGCGAAAGGGGGCCGGGCGGACGCGCGCGGGGCGGGGCGCGGCGCGGGGCGGTCAGAGTTCCACGCCCAGCTTTTCCAGGATGCGCTGGAGGTCGTCGTTGCCCGCGTAGGGGATGACGATGCGCCCCTTCTTGCCCGCGTGCTGCACCGCCACGCGCGCGCCGAGGTGAGAGGTCAGGCGCTTCTCGATCCCCGCGATGGCGGCGGAATCGGCGGCGTTGATCCGGCGCGCGGCCGGGGTGGCGCCGGCGGCCGGGGTCGGCGCGGGGGCGGCGGCGAGATTTTTCTTCGCCTGCACCAGGGCCTCGGTAGCGCGCACGCTCAGGCCGGACTCGATCACCCGGCGGGCGAGCACCGCGCGTTGGGCGGCGTCCTCGACGCCGAGGAGAACCTTGGCGTGGCCGACCGAAAGCAGATTTTTCGCGAGATAGCCCTGGAGCTCGCCGTCGAGCGAGAGCAGCCGGAGGGTGTTCGCCACGGAGGCGCGCGGTTTGCCCACGCGTTCGGCGGCGGCCTCCTGGGTGAGGTCGAAATCGCGGATCAGGCTGGCGTAGCCGTAGGCCTCCTCGAGCGGGTTCAGGCCCTCGCGCTGGAGGTTCTCGATCAGGCCAAGGGCGGCGGCGGACGCGTCGCCGGCGGCGACGAGGCGGGCCGGGATGGTCTTGATCTTGAGCAGCTGGAACGCGCGCCAGCGGCGCTCGCCGGCGATGAGCTGAAACTTGCCGTCGGACACCTTGCGCACGACCACCGGCTGGAGCAGGCCCTCGGCGCGGATGCTCTCGGCGAGTTCCTGGAGCTGGTCGGGGGCGATCTCCTTGCGAGCCTGGTAGGGGCTCGGGACGATGGCGGTGACGGCGAGTTCGAGAAACCCGTTCGGGCCGGACGCCGGCGCGGGGGCGGCGGCGGGCGCGGCAGGTTTGGCGGGGGCGGCGGCGGCGATCAGACCGCCGAGACCGCGGCCGAGGCGGGATTTGGATTGGGCCATGGAAGCGTAGGGGGCGGCGGACTACTTGCCGCCGGGGATGAAAAGCACCTGGCCGACGCGGATGCGCGTCGGGTCGGCGAGTTTGTTGGCGTTCACGATGTCGGCGACCTTCGCGCCGGTTTTCTGGGCGATGCGCGAGACGGTGTCGCCGGCGGCCACGGGGTAGCTGACGCCGTCCTTCGGGAAATCGTCGGAGAACGCCACCGGCGCGACCGGCACGGGCGCGGGACGTGGGCGGGAGACGGAATCGAGGGCGGCGTTGGTCTGGCGGGCGAGGGCCTCGATCTGGGTGGAGACGGTGGCGAGGACCTCGGACTTGGTGGTGGCGGCGGACGCCTTGATGTCGCGCGAGAGGTCGGCGATGGCGGTGTTGAGCTGGGTCAGGGTGGCGTGGTTCTGCTCGGCGCCGGACGCGGTCTGCGCGAGGCGCGCGTTTTCGTTTTCCAGTTGCTCGACCCGGAGCGAAAGTTCGCCGACGCGTTGCACGAGCAAGCGGACGTCCTCGCGGAGGTTGGCCAACTCGACGGCGGGCGAAGCGGCCTGGGCGGTCAGGACGACGGGCGCGACAAAGGCGGCGGACAAAAACAGGCGGACTACGGCGGTGCGCATGAAAGGATGGAGCAAGGGTCTTGCCCAACGCCGGAGGGAAAACAAGGCCGGAGGCGGGACGCGCCGGCGACTTTGCTACGGTTTGGCCGGGGCGGCGGCGGCCGGCGCGGGCGGCGGCGCGGTGAGCGCGGCGTGTTCCGTGGCCCAGCGGGAGGCCAGGGTCATGTCGCGGCTGGCGCGGGCGGCCTCGGCGCCGGCGACCAGGCCGGCGAGGCGGAGTTCGCGCGGCAGGGTCGAGTCGTCGAGCAGGCGACGCAGGCAATCCACCGCGCCGCGCGAATCGCCGGCGGCGTGCAATTCGCGGGCTCCGGCGAGCACGAGCGGACGGTCGGCGCGGCGGATGCGTTTGAGCGCGGCGAAGGGCTGGAGGGCGAGGCGGGCGCCGGGCTCGTCGCCGGCGGAGCGGCGCAGCGAAGCGAGGCTGAGCGCCAGCGGCAGGCCGGGATTTTGAGCGAGACCGGCGGCGCCGAGCGCGAGCGCGTCCTCGGAGCGGCCGGCGGCGTCGAGCTGGCGCATGCGGCGGATACGGGCGTATATCTCGGTCGCGGGCGGAAGTTGTTTGCGCCGCGCCCATTGGTCTTCGGCGGACACGGCGAAGGGACGATAAAGCGGGTCGCCAAGCACGACGCCCTTCCAGCTCAGGGCGTTGATGGCGTAGAGGGCGGCGCGGCCGAGCGGCTCACCCCGGGCAAGGGCGCGGAGGAGCAACTGCGGTTGATGGGTGAACTCGAGGTAGGGCTCCCCGACGTTGCCAAAAGTGGCGGTCACGCCCTTCGCGACGAACGGGCCGCACCAACCCTGGGTGGGCGAGCGCAACGTGGCGGCCGAGTAACTGTAGATGTGCAGGGCGACCGCACCGGGCGGAAACCGAAAATCCGGATCGGCGAAGGGGCCGTTCACGCTGCCGGTATACCAGCCAAAATAGAGCGCGGGCGCGTCGAAGCGCACGCCGTCGGCCAACGTGGAGGGGGCGCGATCCACGTCGGTCTCGAAACCGAGGCCCTGCAGCTCGGGCACGCAGTCCTCCAACCAGACGTCACCCTGGCGGTGGGGTCCGCCGATATCGACGTAGGCGCGCCCGGCGAGGCCGTCGCGCTCGGCGATCAGGGCGCGATCGACCAGACCCTTGGCGTCGGCGAGGGTCGGGCCGTCGAGACGGCCGACGGGGAGAATTTGTTCCAGCAGGAGCGAGGACGGTTTGTCCTGACGGAAAAGCGGATTCGGCACGAAGGCAGCGATGGGCGCGTCGTCACACGCGAGCAGCGCCAGCTCTGAATCGACGGCCGCCTCGGTGGTGCGGAGCGAAGGGTTGGCGGTCAGCGTGTTGGTCTTCGGATCGTAGCGCGCGGGGTCGTGGGCGATGCGCAGGGGCACGCCGCGGCAAACGACGAGGGCACGTAGGCGATGACCGGAGGAGATGATGCGGTCGCGACCGACGGCGTCGCGCGCACCGGGACGGGAGGCGAAAATCCAGCCGCGCTCGATGCTCAGGCGCACGAGGGGATTCCACAGTGTGACGACAAACTCGTCCCAGGTGATCTCTTCCGTGAGCGGCAGGCGCAGCGCGACGATGTCGGTCTCGGGCAAGCCGCGTTTTTCGGCGTAGTGGCGGGCCAGCTCGAGCGAGTCGGGATCATCCCGGTTGGCGAGAATCACGACCGGCGGCTCGGCCGCCACGAGCCGCCCGCCCGCGCCGGGCGAGAGAAAAAAGGCGCACAAAGCGACGGCGGCGGCGAAGAAACGGGAACGCACGGTAGGGTTTTCGCCCTTTTCGACCGCGATTTCGAGCGAAGGTTTTCTCCGAGGGTTCAAAAACCCGAAACGCGCGGGATTGCCCAACCCGACGCGACGGCCCCAGCGTGCGCGGAATGCCACCCGCGTTCACCGCCCGCCCCATCGTCGCCGCCGCGCGCGTCGCGGTCGTGGACTGGACGCTGGCGGCGCTGGTCGGCGCCTTGGCGGGGACGGGTTGCGCGGGGTTTTTGTTCGCTTTGGACGCGGTCACGGCGACGCGTTTTGCGCATCCTTGGCTGCTCGCGCTGCTACCGGTCGCGGGCGTGGCGTCGGCGTGGGCCTACCGGCGAGTGGGCGGCGCGAGCGGGCGCGGCCATAATCTCATTCTGGAGGAAATCCACGCACCGGGCGGCGGCGTGCCGCTACGCATGGCGCCGATGGTGCTGGGAGCGACCTTGTTGACCCACCTCTGCGGCGGCTCGGCCGGGCGCGAGGGCACGGGGGTTCAGATCGGAGGGGCGCTGGCGGGTGGCGTGCAAAAGGCCATGCGACTCGGCGCGGAGCGACAGGGTCCGCTGCTCACGGCCGGCGTGGCGGGCGGCTTCGGGGCGATCTTCGGAACGCCGCTGGCCGGCGCGGTGTTCGCGCTGGAGGTGTTGGCGCGAGGACGCTTCCGGCACGCCTGGCTGGGCGGCTGCCTGGTCGCCGCGCTCATGGGCGATCTCGTTTGCGAGGCATGGGGCGTGCGCCACGCCGATTTCACCGCGCTCGCGCGACTGGAGGACCTGACGGAGCGCTGGAGCGGAGCAACGCTGGTGCAGGCGGCGTTGATCGGCCTGGCGGCCGGGCTGGTCGCGCGGCTCTTCGTGGCGGCGAGCGGCGGGGTGAGGCGGGGCTTCGAAAAAGTCGCGCCTTCGTGGTGGTTGCCCCCGGTGCTCGGCGGGCTGACGGTCGGCGCGCTGACGCTGGCGCTCGGCACCAACGCCTATCTGGGCTTGAGCGCGGCGAACCCCGATCCGGCCGCGCCGTCGCTGCTGACGGTGTTTTCGCCCGGCGGAGCGACTCCGTGGAGCTGGGCGTGGAAGCTGATCTTCACCGCAGTGACGGTCGGCGCGGGGTTCAAGGGCGGCGAAGTGACACCCCTGTTTTTCATCGGCGCGGCGCTGGGCCAGGTGGTCGGGCCGCTAGCCGGTTTGCCGGTGGGGCCGGCGGCGGCGCTGGGTTTTGTCGCGGTCTTCGCCGGGGCGAGCAAGACCCCGCTCGCCTGCACCCTGCTGGGCCTGGAGCTCTTCGGCGGCGGGCGCGCGGAGTTGTTCGGCGTCGCCTGCCTCGCCGCCTACCTGGTCGCCGGACGAACCGGAATCTACGAAGCCCAACGATGACACGCCCAATCCTAGCGACCCGCAAAACAACCCTGTGCCGCCGTCCGGCACGCGGCTAGCATGGGCGCACTCCAATTCATGCGACCCAAGATCGATCCGTTCAGCTGCCTGATGATGGCCCTCGTCGGGTCGATGTGGGGCCTGCACGGCCCGGCGGTGAAACTGGCCTTCGCGTCGGGCTTCACCTTTCCGCAGCTGGTTTTCGGGGAATATGTGGTCGGCACGCTGGTGTTCGGCGCGATCGTCCTGCTCCAACGCCGGCCGTGGCCGCGGGACCGGGCCTTCTGGACCACCATGCCGATCGCCGGGGTGATCGGCTGCGGCGTGCCGCTCTTCCTCTTCTGGGCCTATCAACTCGGCCCGGTCTCGATCGGGGCGACCCTGCTCTTCCTCTACGTTCCGTTCACCCAGTTGCTCAACGCCCTCGTCAACCGACGCATTCCCCCCGGAAGGGAGCTTATGTCCGCCGGGCTGGTCGTGTCGGGCGCGGCGCTGGCGGCGGATTTTTTCGGCGCGGCCAACGCCGCCAACCTGCGAGGCGCGCCCTACGCGACGCTCGCGGCGTTCTGTTTCGCGGTGTTTTTTGTCATCACCTCGCGACTCGGCGGCTCGGGCACGCCCGCGCTGCGATCCTTCGCCACTTGCGCGCTTTCCGGCGCGATGCTGCCGCTGATCGCCATGTTCGCCGGTTGGGAACTGGTCCCCGCCGCGCCCGCCCCGGCGGTGGCGACGGCTTGGCTGATCGGGCTGGGCGTTTTCGGGCAGGTGATTCCGGTCTTTTTGCTGGTGCACTTCGGCCCGCGCACCGGCAGCGGGATAGGCTCCATCCTCACCGCGACCGAGCTGCCGGTGGCCGTGCTGGTGTCGGCCGCGCTGTTCGGCGATCCGCTGGGACCGGCGCAGATCGCCGGCGGCGCCCTCGTGTTGGTCGGTATCGCCCTACCCCACCTGCCGGGTCGTGCCACGCTTCCCGCGCCGGACCCGGCCGTCGGAAAAACTGGAATGTGACCTGCTAAACTTCGGCATGTCCTCCGCTCCCCTGTCCGGCCCCGATCAACTGCCCGCCTACGAGTCCCTCGGCCTCTCGGGCGCGAACGACGGGCTGGAGCAATTCGACCACCTCGCGGCCTACCGCCGCCTCGGTCCCATTTATCAGCTGCGTTTCCGGGGCGAGCGTTGGGTCGCGATCGGCGGCATGGACGCCAACGAAGCCGCCTGGCGCAACCCCGACCAATGGGACTACCAGGAGGCGCTGGTGCCCTTTCGCGAAATGATGGGGCCGACCCACGTCACCCAGCTCGACGGCGATCCGCACCGCCGCAAACGCCGCAACCTCAAGCCCGGCTTCGCCATGAGCGCCGTGTTCGGACTCATCCCCGCCATCGACCGGTCCATCGCCGACGACCTGCGGGCCGCCGCCGGTCGGCCGTTGAACTTGCACGATTTTTTCATGACCGCCCTGACCCGGGCGAACAGCCGCACCCTGCTGCGTTGCGACTTCGACGACGTCACCGCCGCCGCCTTCATCCGCTTCGAGGAGCACTTTATCCGCGGCACCTCGATGGGCGAGGCCAGGCACGCCTACTACTCCGAGCCCGCCTTCCAACGTGATCGCGCGCTGGTCTTCGCCTTCCTCGGCGACCTGGTGGACCGTCGCCTCGCCGGCGAGACCGCGCCGGACAACTTCCAAGCCATGCTCGACGAACGCCGCGAGCGCGGTGAACCGCTCGACCGCGCCGAGTTGATTCCGGAGGCCTACCTGCTGCTCATGGCCGGCACCGGCAACACCGCCAAACTGCTCAATTGCGGCCTGCAATACCTTACCCAGGACCCGGATTGGCTGAACCGCCTGCGCGCCGAGCTCGCGGCCTACGCGCCGGAAAAACTCCTGTCCGGCATGGGCGCGTTCCCGTTGCTCAAAGCCACGCTGCTGGAGATCGAACGGCTCTTCCCCGCCGCGCCCGTGCTGGCCCGTGTGGTGGCCGAGCCCTTCACCTTCCACGGCCACATCCTGCCGAAAGGGACCAAGGTCCTCCACCTCCAGACCATTCCGCACTTTCTGGAGGAGATCTACGCCGAGCCCTACCGTTTCCAACCGGCCCGCTGGATAGACCGCGAATACCCTAAAAAATCCCAGGGCACCTACGGCGGCAGCACCCACCTCTGCCTCGGCATCAATCTCGTCCGCCTGCACATGCCCGTCGCCATCGGCAACCTGCTCCGCGACTACGACCTCTCCCTCGGCGAACGCCCGCGCATCTCGGTCAACGTCAACTACGGTGTGCCCCAGGTGGCGGACCTCGCGGCGGTGTTCCAACCCCGCCCGGCCTGAGCCGGTGGCCGATCCGGACGCGTCGGGCGCGCCTCAGATCACCGCCTCATGCTCGGTCTTCACCATGAATTTGGGGAACACCAACATGGTCACGGCCATAGCGAGGTAACCGGCGACCCATTTCCAACCGGGCTGGAGCACGCCGACGACGTCGCCGGTCACGAAGCCGAAGGTGTGGATGAGGCCCACCGAGGACAACGCGGCCCCGGCCAGGAACCACACGGCCGCACGTCTAAACTGTTGCTCGATGATCGCGACCGTCGCGGCGGCGAAGATCAGGCAGGCGAAGAAGTAGCCCTGATCCAGGGCGAACATGCCCTCGGCGTAGAAATTCCGCCCCTTCACGATCTGATCGATCAGCTCCTGCCGGTAGGGGTTGTCCGGCGTGCCGACCCCGGCGCCGCCGAGCACGTTTTTCGCCACCAGCGCGCAGTAGCCGGCGATGGCGGGAAACAGGCCCACGATGACCGCCGGGATGTGGCGTTTCGGCACCGCGCCGAAGGCCTGCGTGCCCATCACGATGCCGATCCAGATCAGGATGGCCATGCCCGCCTCGATCGGGATCGCCCGCGCCACCACGCTGAGCGTGCCGGTGAGACAGACGAAGGACACGAAGATGGCGTTGTAGGTCGAGTAGCCGGCGCGCGCCCCGAGCACCTTCCAACCCGGATGGCCGATGTAGATGGTGGTCGGATACGGCGAGCCGAAGCAGGCCGCGACCAGCGTGGTGGCGCCGTTGACCGCGAGCGAGGACTGGACGTCGTAGGCGTCGCCCGCCGCCTCGGCCGAGGCGATGCATTGCATCGAGCCGACGACATTCACCAGGCCCATCGGCACGATGATGCTAAAGAAAGGAAGCAGGTAGACCAGGCTGTCCCACACCACGCCGAGGATGGGCACGGGCAGGTGTAGGCCGATGTTCGAGTAGTCCGCCGGAAAGGCCGGCGCCGGCGACGGCAGTCCGGCCCAATGCAGACCCCACGCCGCCAGCGAGCCGAGCGCCACGATCACCAGGCCGCCGGGCACCCCAAGGCGGAAGCGCACGCCGCCGAAGTAGACCAGCAGGGCGATGCCGAGCGTGCCCATGCCGATGAGCGGATAGGTCCAGGCGCGGAACATAAAATCCATCGCGATGAAAAAGATCCCGATGCCCGCCTGGGCCGCCAACATGGCCGCGAGGGGCGTCACGCGCTTCAGGTATTTCACCACGAAGGCGCCGAAAAACTCGATCAAACCCGACCCGATGCAGGCACCGATGCCCGCGATCCACGCGATCTCGTCCGCGCGGGCCTTGCTCAAGCCGTCCGCCAGCGCCATCTGCTGGGCCGGATACATCACCAGCAGCGAGTAGACGACGACGGTGATCAGGTTGATGCCGAAAGGTATCGCGCACACGTCGTCGCGGCCTTCCTTGGCGGCGAGCTTTCGCGCCTGCCAGGCGTAGAAGAGATTCCCGGCCAAAACGCCGGTCGCCATCCCGGGCAGCACCTTGCCGTAGAAGAGCTCGGCCGAGAAGCCGAGCAAGCCCATGCAAAACCCGGTCATCAGGAGCAGGTTGATCAGGCTGTCCAAACCAAGCGCGAAGAACCCGTCGAGGTCTCCTTTCACAAAGGCTTTCATGAGCCACGCCTAGCAACCGTCATGCCCGCCCGCCAAGGGGTCCGCCACATGTCAGCCAAAAGCCGGGAGCACCACGCCGGCCGCCGTGCCCGCGCCCTCTCCCCTCTCCCGTCCTAGCCCGCCCAGGTCGACCACGCGCAGCCGGCGGCGTGCAGGGTGGCGCAGGCGGCCAGCGCCGCCGCGACGTCGTCCGCCACCACGCCCCAGCCGCCGGGCAGGTCCTGGAGCCGCGAAATGCCGAGGGGCTTGGCGATGTCGAAAAGGCGGAACAACGCGAAACCGCCCAGGAAAACCGCCCAGCGCGCGTCGGCCACCCACGCCGCCGGCAGGGCTTGCCAGCCGAGGAAACACAGGGGCATGACGACAAACTCGTCCAACACCACGCCGCCCGGGTCGCGTTGCCCCAGGCGGAGTTCGGCCTCGCCGCAAAACGCGACCGCGAGGTAGAGCGCGGGCAGGCTCCAGAGCAGCACCTGCCACCCGGGCAGGCCGGCGAAGAAGACGGTGAAATACAGCAGCCCGGCGGCCGAGCCCCAGGTGCCCGGACCGGGCCTCATCCGTCCCACCGGCCCGACCTTGGCGAGGTTGACCACCCACGCGGTCGGCAGAAAACGCGGCCACAGCGGCTGTCCGAGGATCATTCGGTGAAGTGGGCCCAGTTGCGTTTGAGGTAACGGTAGCCGGACCAGACCGCGAGGAAGGTGCCAAGCACGTAGCCGATCAGACCGACGTTGTGAACCACCTCGGAGAGCCGGTGCAGCGGCCAACCGGTCCAGATCGCGAAGTCATTCTCCAGCATGGGCACCGCCAGGAGGCAGCCGATGGCGATCATCTGGGTGATGGTCTTGGCCTTGCCGCCGCCGTCCGCCGCCACGACCACGCCCTTGGCCGCCACCACCATGCGCATGCCCGAGACCATGAACTCGCGGCCGATGGTGAGGAGCACGAAGGTGATGGGCAGGTCCTCGTCGTGCCGGACCAACGCCACCAGGATGCCGATGACGAGGATCTTGTCGGTCAACGCGTCCATGAATTTGCCGAAGTTCGAAACGATGCCGCGGCGACGGGCGATGGCGCCGTCCAGCCAGTCGCTGATCGCGGCGGCGATGAAGAGCCAGAAGGCCCCGGTCGCGGCGCCGGTCCAGCCGGCGAACTCCCGGTCGGCATACATCAACCCCACGATCGCGAACATCAGGGGGATGCGCGACAGGGTGAGGAGGTTGGGCAGGTTCCACATGACGGAGCGGCGGCGAAAGGGGGATTGGCGGTGTCATACCACGGCAGCGCCGGGCCCGCGCGGAGGCAAGGGACTTATGGACGGACCGGCGGGAAGACCCGAAAATCTTCCGCGGAGGGCCCCGACGCCCGGGCGCGCTTTCGCGTTCTCTTTCGCGCCGGTTCCGTCTTTGTTTACCACGCGATCGATCCGCCCGACCGGCGAACCGCCGCCCCCACACCATGCGCCACTGCATCTACCCCGGGACCTTCGATCCCATCACCTTCGGCCACCTCGACGTGCTGGCGCGGGCCGCGCGTTTGTTCGACCGGGTCACGGTGGCCATCGCCCACAATCCCGGAAAGGGTCCCCTCTTTTCCCCCGAGCAACGCCTCGACCTGGTGCGCGCGGTGACCGCCGACCTGCCCAACGTCCAGGCCACGCTCTTCGACGGCCTGCTGGTCGAGTTCGCCCGCGCGCACGACGCCATCGCGGTGATCCGCGGCATCCGCGCGCTCTCCGACTTCGAGTTCGAGTTCAACATGGCCCTGATGAACCGCCACCTCGAGCCGGCGCTGGAGACGATCTTCGTGATGCCGCGCGAGACCTACAGCTACACCAGCTCCAACCTGGTCAAACAGGTCGCCAAACTCGGCGGCGACGTCTCGCATTTCGTCCCCCCCGCCGTCAGCGCCGCGCTGCGCGAGGCCTTCACGCCGGGCAAAGGCTAGGAGACCACGCCGCTTAGCGCAGCATGTTGAAGGCGGCCGTGACGAATTTGTCGGTCGCCTGCGAGGGATCGCTGCGGAAAGCGCGCTCCCGCCGCGCGAGATAGTTGAAAACCACGTCGAGCGCCTGCGCCGTCGTCTGGTCCTCCAGCGCGGCCAAGGCCGCCTTGGGATCGGGCAACTTCGCCCCGGTCGCGGCCACGAATGCGTCGAAGGCCGCCGGCAAGCCCGCCGTCTCCGCCGCCTGATGGATCAGCGGACGCAGCTGCTCCTTGATCTTGGGCTCGGCGCTTCTGCGCAGCGTATCGACGAGGGCGTTACGTCCGGCCCGCAGGTTCGGAATATCGTCGAGCGCGACCGACCCGGCGGCCCCCCGCACCGCCTGCGCCGCCTGGGGCACGGCCTCGACCAGCAGTTTGTTCAAAAGGGCGGTCAACGCGTCCGCCGGCGCGCCCTTGCCCGCCGCGCGCAACGGCTCGGCCAGCTTGGCGAATCCGGACGACATCGCGAAGGGAGGCGGCACGGTGGCGGCGGCCTCGGTGAGGCTTAGATCCAGGAATCGGGCGATGCCGTCCGGAAAACTCACCTGGCCTCCGTAGGATTCCTGGTCGGCAACTCTCTGGGCTTGATCCCGCGCCTTGGTAAAAATGTCGGCGGAGGCGGCGGAAACGGAAACCGAAAGCAACAGGGCGACGCGCAGGGGGTGGGCAATCATGCGCCAAAGCTGGCGACGGCCCCCGACGGAGGCAAGACCCGGCGCCTGGTTCGAAGTCGCGGGCGGGGGGGCCAGGATCAAACCTTCACGGTTTCGACAGGCGATAAAACTGCACCGGGCTGCTGTTGGTCAGGGTGACCGAGCGCGTGGTGCCCGCGTCCGTGACGGTATTAGTTATGGCCGTCCAAGGACCGGTGAGGTCGGTCGTGCGTTGCAGGTTGTAGCCGGTGGATGCGATGGGCCAGGCGAGCGTGTCCAGGTTTCCGCTGCGCGTGAGTTTAAGCACCGGGGGAGCGAGGGTGTCCACCGCCGCGACGGCCTGGCCGCGGGCGGACCGGAGCGCCGCGAGGGGGTTCGGTTGCAGGGCGTTCAGCCCCGCGACCACGCACCCGGCGTTGATGACCGCTCCTTCCCAGCCGGTGTGGAGGGTCTCGGTGGGGGAAGGCACATAATACGTGTCCACCTGCGTCCGGCCTCGGGCCTCGTATTGGCGGGCGATCTGTTCGTAGAGATCCACAAATGGAACGCCTTCCATCTGCGCAACCTGGGCGGCCCAGGCGGCGTGGGTCGTATTGCTCCGGATAAAATGGCCGTCCGTCGCCCAGCCCTTGCGCGGGGTGAGCGAACAGATGAGCACGCTGCCGCCCCGGGCTCGTGTCTCGGCAATGTATCGGCGGAGATACCAACCAAAACTGTGGACGACCTCGGCGCCGTTGAGCTCGGTGTTCTCGCCGATCCCGCCGAGCGCACCCCGGCCGGCGGCACCGCCGGTGTCGTTGGCTCCGAACTGAAGGATGACGAAGTCGCCCGGCTCGATGAGGTTCACCATCGCCGGCCAGTTGCTGGCGTAGAAACTGCGGCTGCTGGTCCCGCCGAGCGCGCGGTTGATGACGTTGACTTTGGCCGGATCGAAATAGGCGACCACTGGGGCGCCCCAACCCCATTGGTTGAGATTCGAACCGTCGCCCACCGAGCCGTTGCGCACGGTGGAGTCGCCGATGAGCCACAGGTTGGGCAGGGCGTTGGCGGGCGGCACGGGCGGATAGTATCTGGAGCCGGAACTGAAGGGCAGCGGACCCGCCTGCGTGCTCCGGGGAATATCGGCGGGCGTGAGCGCCGGAAAAGTCTGCGCCGCCACGATGCAGGCGGTCAGGATGAAGCCCGCGAAAAGGGCCGGGCGGGCGAGGGTAGCCGGAAAATGCACGGGGTATGCGGGAACCGTATGGCACCTTGGAAATGGATTACCGGCTTGGCAAGCGAACGGGCCAGCCCCCTCGGTCCGGAACTGTGTTCAACCGCCCCGTATCCGTTCGGAACCACTCCCATTTTTCCCGCCGGCCGGCCCGGCTTCACCGCAGGGTGACGGCGGGCGCCTTGATCCGGGCGGGCTTCGTGATCGAAATCAGATAGGTGTCTGTGATGACCTTGTGGAGATCATAGTCGACCCGCACGGTTAAGAGTTTCCCCACCAGGGAATCGTGCGTGATCGCCACCTGCCGGACCGACTGCATTTCGACGGAATCTCCATCCTCCTCGCCATGCAGGGCGTCCTCCAAAAATCGAAACGTGTCGATCAGGTTGCCCTGCTTGCTCGTGGTCGTCGTTTGCGGCGGGCCGAATTGTTTTAACACCTCCGCCCGGGTGCGACCCGCGCACAGCGCGGTGACGTCCTTGCGCTTCATCCAATCCTTGTCCCCGGTGGCGCAACCCGCCGCGAGGACGGCGACGATGGCCAGGGCGGTCGAAGGGAACAAGCTCGGGCTGCGGGATACCCGGAGGCGATTAACGATGGATCGGAAAATGAACATGGGAGCGACACCCATGGATATCCGCCCCTGCCGACGTAAGCGCCTCTATAAAACGGGGGTCTAACCCTACCCCAGGCCGAGTCCCGTCGGCGCGTCCCTTAGACCAACCCGGATTTTGCATTTCTCGGCCTGACCCCATCGGCTCTGCTTCCAGTTCAAGAACATGGGATTGGCTGGTATTAGACATGTATCGCGCTTCCACTACGACTCGCGGGGGGAGAAAGCCGGGCAGCGATTTTAATTCCAAGAGGCTTATGACTTCGTTGCCCACTTTATCCCCGGGGCCGATCACGCGAAAGTATTGTCCCGACGATTCTTGGTAAACTTCCCCATCGTTTGTTAAAAGAATGGCCGGTCGCGAGAAGCTGGCGGGAAAACTGACGCCCGACACGCTTTTCCCCGCGTTAATCGGGGAAACCGTGACCACGCGAGACATCATATCCAGTCCCCACGGCGCAAAGTAAAGCCGCGCTGAGCCTACACTGAGCGAGGTGTTTACCTCGAGTAACCCTTGTTCATTAAAGACAAAGTCATTGATGGATAGAACCAGATAAGCTTGAGCCTCAAACACGATGGTGTCACCTTCGCCCGTTATATACTGCGCGGGAACACCCGAGGTTGAGCTTACATAAAGGCGCCTTTTGGTTGGTGAAGAAGCGAGCGATGTGTCGAAAGCGATGTAACCGTTTGAACTTGTCGTAATTCCCGTGGGGAAGGATTTGGGGGTGGAAAGAGTCTGATTGGTTAAACTCGTAGGCAGCGCGCTGGCGGGCGTGAGAAGCGCCGATGTTGTATTGGCGTATTTCCAATAAATTCCGAATTGGTCTACATTGGTCGTCGAATAACCCAGGAATACGACGCCTCCGGCCGCCGGACGCGGAAAATCAATCTTGTTCGTGGCCAAGCCGCTTGCGTTGGTGTCCGACGGGGTAGCCAGAACCGTGGCCGTTCCGGCGCGATACCGGAATGCCGTGCTTTTCGCGGAATCAACGAAATAGAGATAGTTCTCCCAAAAAGCGTAGAAGGGGGAGTAAGTGGCGCTGACCTGGGTTGTGTTTCCTGTAGTCGCGAAGCGTGTGGAAGTCGGGGACGACGAACCCGAGCGAAATGTATAATCGGGACCAATCACCAACACATTATCTAGAACGGGGCGCGATAGCCGATTTATTGCCGAACGATAATGTGAACCAAGTTGCTGCTCTTGGGGCAAGGGTGGCGGCACGATGGTCGAAAACACGAAGTTATCGAGACTCCAGCTAGAGGTCGGAACCTCCAGACGAATGATGCCGGCGAAGCTGCCCGGGAAAGTGAAAGTCTGAAAATCCGAGGCCCCGCCCGGACCGTCTGCGATGCGATCTAGGGGGCATGAAACCGAAACCGTGGAACCGTCCGCGCGGTAACCTATCAACGTGATCGAGCTCGTAAGCACCGAGCGTGAGTATTCCGCCACGTCCATGCTAGTGGGCGTAAAAGGCCGGCCATTTATATGCACGACCTTAAGCCCGCCTACATCGTTGCTAAATTGCTAAATTTACTCCCGTTGGAGACGGAGTTTATCCCGGATCCATCGCTTTTGCAAATGGTTCCCCGCGCGTTGGTGAAAACGAGCTCATCCGCGCTCCATGAAGACGCGCAACCGAAATTGCCTTCCCAATTCATTACACCACTCTTTGCGCTCGATACGGCCGCACAGAAAAACCCACCGGCGAAAACTCCGGCGACCCATTTTGAACGGATCATGGGATTTCCGTGACTCTGAGGCTTAAGCCGGAACATCGTGAAAGGGAAAAATAGGGGGGGGCGGGCCGTGTTTGTGGATTCCCGTCGGACAAAGGAGCAGGTATGTCATAACCGGCGGCGTAGGCGGGCTTCGACTTCTGACCAGGGGGATACGGCGTTGGGGTTTGCATCGTAGGCGGCCTGCGCTTCGTCGAGGAGCTGTTTTTCTCGAGCCGTGGGGCCTGATGATTCTTCCATCTGCCAGAGCCGGGCGAGGATGTCGCTGCGATCCTCCGAGGTGAGCTTGGGGAGTTCGGCGATGATTTCGGCTTTGCTCATGCGCGGAAGAGTAGGTAGCTCGGGGACAGGTTCAAGCCAAGGGGTGGCGGAGCTTGAAAAGCAAGAATCCCGCCGGCAGCTAGGCGCGGGCGGGATTCGGAAGACGGAGAATTTTGCCCACTAAACACACGAAATGACACGAAAACAAAAACAACGGACTTGGAGACTACTTCCCGTTCCGGCTTTCGTGTGCTTTCGTGTGTTTAGTGGGCAACCGGTTCGCTCCTTTAGAGCGTCGCGAGGGCGGCGTTGAACGTCGCGCTGGGACGTAGCGCAGCGGAGGCTTTGGCGTCGTCCGGTTTGTAGTAGCCACCGATGTCGGCCGGTTTGCCTTGGACGGCGATGAGCTCGGCGACGATTTGCTTTTCGGCGGCGGTGAGCTTTTCGGCCAGCGGGGTGAAGACGGCCTTGAGGTCGGCGTCCTTGGTCTGGGCGGCCAACGCTTGGGCCCAGTAGAGGGCGAGGTAGAAGTGGCTGCCGCGGTTGTCGATGCCGGCGCCGACTTTGCGGGCGGGGCTCTTGTCATACTCCAGGAACTTGCCGTTGGCTTCGTCGAGGGTCTCGGCGAGGACTTTGGCTTTGGCGTGGTTCTGGGTGATTCCGAGGTGCTCGAAGGACGCGGCGAGGGCGAAGAATTCACCAAGGCTGTCCCAGCGGAGGAAGTTTTCCTCGGTAAACTGCTGCACGTGTTTGGGC
>JAIXVP010000136.1 GCA_027482905.1 Opitutaceae bacterium | reverse complement strand
GAGAGACCGAGGGAGAAGCGGGCGACGGCCTTGGCGACGTTGAAAGCCTGCCAGTGGTTGTCGTAGTCGGAGCGTTGGAGCAGGGCCTTGTCGATGCGCTCGCGGGTCTCGTCGACCAGGCGTTCCCAGACCGGGTTGCGTTCCTTGGAGGGGCCGAAGCAGAGGAGACCGAGGGCGGCGTAGGCGAGGCCGTTTTCCGCCGGCGGTTCGGTGAACATCTGGGCGGTGATGCAGCGGGCGGCGAGGTCGATCAGGTCGTAGCCCTTCAACGTGGTTTCCCCGGTCGCGCGGTAGTATTCGCCGAGGGCGAAGGCGACGTGGCCGGGCTCGTCGGAACGCGGTTCCTCCCCGGCGGCGGGAAGGATGGAGCCGTCGGGCTGGATGGCGTCCAGGTTGTGGCCCAACATTGAACGGGCCATGTCGAGACACTGCTCGGAAAAGCTATGCATGCGGTGGATTTACGGTGAGTAGCGGAACGGAGGCGCCGGCGAACCGAAAGGATCGCGACGCGGGTAAAGGCGGACAATGGGGCGCGCGGCGCTGCGCGGGCAAGTGTGGATTTCGAGGCCGGTGAAAGGATTCGCGGCCGCGCCGGCCAGGCTCGTAGGTCTTGCGCGCCGGGCTTGGCAAAGCTGGGATGTCCGCATGAGGACACCCCCCGCCGGCCGTATCGCGGTTCCGTCCGTCCTGATGGTGGCGACGCGCGGCGCCACGGCCGGAGCCGTCTTGGCGCTGGCAGCTTGCGCCGGTCCGGCCAAACCGCGCCCGACGGCGACCGCGGCGGTGACGTTGGAGAACCACAGCGATTACGAGTGGCGGGTGGAGTTTTTCGAGCGGGCGGAAGCAAAGGCCGACGCGGCCGCACGCGTCGAGCTGGGCGCTCGGCAGAGCCGGCGGCTCGACCTCGCACCGGGAGCCTACCGGGTGCGGAGTCTGGCGACCGGGCCGGACGCGACATCGGGGCTGAATCCGGACGCGGCGCCAGATGCGGAGGTGCTGCTGCGCGCCGGGCGGACCTACGTATGGCCTTTGGGCACCTTGTTGTCGGCGGAGTCGCCCGGGCCATGAGCGGCGAAAAGGTCGAGTGGCGCGCGGACGACGCCGAAGCCGGGGCGCGTCGTATCGCCGGCCGGCCGGCGCAAGCGTTCTGGCGCCGGCTGCGACCGTGTTTTCGCGGAGTGTTGCTGGAGCCGCACCGGCGGGCGGGCGATGGCCGTGTGTCCTGGAGCTGGACCGGGCCGGCCGAGCCGGGCGTGCCCGGCGGCGCGGATCTGGCCGGTCTGCGGCGGCGCCTCGGCGCGGGTCTGGCCAACCTCGCCGCCGAGCTCGAGCGCGACGAGGAGGCGGGCGGCGGCGAGGCCGGTGAACTGCACGCGGGCATGGAAGCGTTGGTGGCGGATTTGACCGGCGCGCCGGATGGCCGACTGGCCGCCTACGCGGCGCGGACCGAGGCGGGCTGGATGATTCGCAGCTGGGGCCTCGCCCGCCCCGGCCCGGCGCGACGCGCGGACGAGGCCGATGCGGAACCCGTGGCGGAGGCGGCGGAGGAGTCGGCGGCGATCGATACGACGGAGAAGGTGGCAACGGGAAACGCGACCACCGGGCGACGCCGCTTGGTTTGGGTCTTCCTGATTTTGGGCGCGCTGGGGGCGGTGGCCTGGGGGGTATGGGACCGGGTCGCGGGCCGGCGGGACCGAAATGACGCCGGACAACGGGAAACCGCGATCGCGGCCGAGCTGGTCCGAAGCGCGACGAGCACGGGCGGCATCGAGCCGGACCGCCGGCCAACTCCCGGCATGGCGGCGGAAGGTTTTTCGCGGGATCGGTCCGGGCCGGCGATCGGGCCGGTCTTTTCGGAGCCGGGTGCGCCGTCGCGGCGAACCAGGGAGAACGAGGCGGCCGAGACGCGGCTCAAGGTCGTGCCGGTGCCGATGGCCCACACCGGGCCGATGGCCACGCCGACGGAAACTGACCCCAAGCGGGAGGGAATCGAAAGCGATCCCACGCGCGCCCGTTCGTCGACGCCCCCTTCGAGCGGGCCCGGCGCGAGCGCGCTGAAATCGCCGCGCGGGCGTCCGGACCAAGGTGCCGACGCGGCGGCCGGGAAGAAACGAAGCGCCGTCGCCGAGATCCCGCAGCCGAACGCGTCGTCGGTTGCGTCGAGGGCGACGAGCTTGAGCGCGGGCGAGCCCATGGAGCGGGTAGGGGAGCCGACGCCGCAGTTCGAAGATCGTTCCGCGCGCGTCGGGGAGATTTCGGACGCGGGACCGGAGTCCGCCTCGCGTTCGCCCGAGGCGCCGCCGGGAGACGAACCGGCGGTCGAGGCGAACGGTGCGGAAATGGTGGCGGCGGAAACAACCACGACCGACGCGCCGGCGACTGTGGATGCGGCGGCTTCACCCGTCTCGCCGGCCCCCGTGATCGCGACGGCGCCGCCCCGGACCTGGGTCTGCCGCCTCGGGGAGTGGCGGCTGGCCCGGACGCGCGACGTGGCGCTGGCGACGACGCCGGCCGAGGTGGCGGTGGAGGGTGACGCGACGGAGGCTCTCGCGGCGGCGCGGCGGCGGGCTTGGGAGCAGGTGCGCGCGGCGCTGCCGTCGGCGCTGCGCCGGCCGGTCACGCGGGCGGGCTGGGTTTTTCGTTTTAAGACCAAGTCGACCGATGGTAAGGCGGCCGCCGCACCGACTTGGGTATTCAGCGGGGAAGGCGAGCGCGCGGCGCGGTTTTCGGTCGTTTCGGGTCGGGCGGAGATTGGTTGGACGGAGCCGGCGTCGGCCGGCGGGATCGAGGCGCGTCTCGTCGCGCCCGACGGGGCGGAATGGGCGCGCGTGCGGGTGGGTGAGGCCGGTCGGCGGATCGAGGTTCGCGCGGAAGCGGAGGTGACCGAGGCGGCGCCGTGGTTCGAGGTTCTGTCGGGAGGAGCGGGCGAGGAGCCGCGGGCGGCGGACGCATGCGTCTGGCGAAGCTTGCGTCCTGGGTGGGCGGATACGCGCTGGCGGAGCGAGCGCTCGAGCGAATCCACCCGGGTGGCGTGTTTCCCGGCGGATCCGGCCCTCACGATCTCGGACGAGGGGATGGTCGCGCTGGAGCACCCGCCCGGCGGCTGGGCGCTGGCGCGTGAAGTGAGGCTCGACCCCGGTCCCTGAGTCCACCGCCGGGGCAGACGCCGAGCCGGCGGAAAAATCCGTTCGCGCCGTCGGCTCGCACCTGCCTTCAAGGGCGCACTCCATGACGGTCGGCGTGCATCCCCTGGCGGGTTTCGACAAGCTCCTGCATTATCAGGTGCCGGTTTCGCTGCGCGCGGAGCTGCAGGTCGGCTCGTTGGTGCGCATTCCCATCGTCAACCGCTTCCATCTCGGCATCGTGGCCGAGTTTTCCGAACCGAAGGATTTCCCGGTCGCGCGCTGCAAACCCCTCGCCGGGCTCGTCTACCCCTTTCCGGCCTTGCCGCCGGACCTGCTGCGGCTCGCGAAATGGATGAGCGCCTACTACGCCGCGCCGCTCGACGGGATCATCGAGACCATGCTGCCGGGCGCGGTGCGCAAGGCCGCCGCGTTGAAGCAGGAAAAACTCCTCGCGATCGCGCGCGAACTCACGCCCGAAGAGCAGGCCGCGTTGACCAAACGCGCCCCGGCCCAGGCGCGGGTTTACGCCTTCCTGCGTTCCCAGCCGCGCGCAGTCGCGAAGGCCCTCGTGCTCGACCGCCTCGCGGTCTCGGCCGCCGCCATCAGCGGACTGGTGGAGCGCGGGCTGGTGCGGGAGGAATCTCGCCGCATCGAACGCATCGCCTACGACGACGACCATGCGGCGGGCGAACACGTCGCCGCTCGGCCCCACGCGCTTAACGAGGAGCAGCAGGCGGCGGTCGACGCCCTTGCGGCGGACGTGAAGGCGGGCGGCTTCGCGGTGCGTTTGCTGTTTGGCGTGACCGGCTCGGGTAAAACGGAGGTCTACCTACGCACCATCCAGGAAACGCTCGCGGCCGGCGGCGGCGTGGCCTTTCTCGTGCCCGAGGTGGCGCTCACCCCGCAGACCGTGGCGCGCCTGCGCTCGCGGCTGGAGGCGATCGCGCCGGACCACCGCGCGGTCGTCTGGCACAGTTCGCTCAGCGAGGGCGAGCGGCTCGACGGCTGGCTCGCGCTGGCGACCGGCGAGGCCCGCGTGGTGGTGGGCGCGCGCTCGGCCGTCTTCGCTCCGGTGCGCGATCTGAGGCTCATCGTCGTGGATGAGGAGCACGAGCCGGCCTACAAACAGGACGAGACCCCGCGTTACCATGGGCGAGACACCGCGATCTATCGGGCCAAGCTTTGCGGCGCGGTCTGCCTGCTCGGTTCCGCCACGCCCTCGCTCGAATCCTGGGCCAACGCCGAGGCGGGCAAATTCGGGCTGCTCCGGCTTACCAAGCGTATCGACGACCGCAAACTGCCCTTCATCGACGTGGTCGACATGCGCATCGAGGCGATGAAGCAGCGCGGGGCGGTCACGCTCTCGCGCCGGCTGATCGACGGCCTGCACGACCGCCTGACCAAACGCGAGCAGTCCATCCTCTTCATCAACCGCCGCGGCTACTCCTCCGCGATGCAATGCCGCAAGTGCGGTCACGCCGAGGAGTGCCCGCATTGCAGCGTGACCATGACCTACCACCGCAGCGACGAGACGCTGCGCTGCCACCTCTGCGGGCACCAACGCGGCGCGCCGGATCGCTGCCCGGCCTGCGCCTCGCCCGAGATCAAATGGCGCGGCACCGGCACCCAGCGTGTCGAGGAGGCGGTGCGGCGTTTCCTGCCCAAGGCCCGGATCGAGCGCATCGACACCGACACGATGGGCAAAAAAAACCGTTTCCGCGAAATCCTCGCCAGCTTCCGCGCCGGCCGAATCGACATCCTGGTCGGCACCCAGATGATCGCCAAGGGCCTCGATTTTCCGAACGTCACCCTCGTGGGCCTGGTCGACGCCGACCTCTCCATGCACGTGCCGGATTTTCGGGCCAACGAACGCACCTTCCAGCTCCTCGTGCAGGTGGCGGGTCGGGCGGGTCGCGGCGACCGCGCCGGCGAGGTCATGGTGCAGACCTTCACGCCCGAGGCGGGCGCGATCCAGTTTTCCCGTCACGCCGATTTCGTCGGTTTCGCGCAGGCCGAGCTGAAGGTGCGGCGCGATTTCGGTTACCCGCCGTCGCG